>NZ_JBARMY010000155.1:0-1502 GCF_049802695.1 Mycobacterium sp. | reverse complement strand
GTGCAGGGGTCACCCGACAGCGAGCCCGACGACGACGCCGCCACGTCAGAGCCGCCCGTCGAAGCAGCAGACACCGACGCCCGCAAACCGCAAGAGGCTGACGAACCCGAGCCGGCGCCTGCCACGGCGCCGCGGGGCCCGCACGCCCGCTTCGGTGCCTGGCTGGGCCGGCCGATGACGTCGTTCCACCTGATCATCGCGGTGGCCGCGCTGCTGACGACGCTCGGTCTGATCATGGTGCTCTCGGCCTCGGGGGTACGTTCCTACGACGACGACGGCTCGGCGTGGACGATCTTCGGCCGGCAGGTGTTGTGGACGATCATCGGCCTGCTGGCCTGCTACGTCGCGCTGCGGGTGCCGGTGCGCTTCATGCGCCGCACCGCATTCTCCGGATTCGCGGTCAGCATCCTGCTGCTGGTGCTGGTGTTGGTGCCCGGCATCGGCAAGGAGGCCAACGGCTCGCGCGGTTGGTTCGTGATCGCGGGCTTCTCGATGCAGCCATCGGAGTTGACCAAGATCGCGTTCGCCATCTGGGGTGCGCACCTGCTGGCCGCCCGGCGCATGGAACGGGCGTCGCTGCGCGAGATGCTGATTCCGTTGGTGCCGGCCGCCGTCATCGCGCTGGGCCTGATCGTGGCCCAGCCCGACCTCGGGCAGACGGTGTCGCTGGGCATCATTCTGCTGGCGTTGCTGTGGTATGCCGGTCTGCCGCTGCGCGTCTTCCTCAGTTCGCTGCTCGCGGTGGTCGTCTCAGCCGCCATCCTGGCGGTGTCCGCCGGCTACCGGTCCGACCGGGTGCGGTCCTGGCTCGATCCGGGGCAGGACCCGCAGGACTCCGGCTACCAGGCGCGACAAGCCAAATTCGCGCTGGCCGAAGGTGGTGTCTTCGGCCACGGCCTGGGCCAGGGCACCGCGAAGTGGAACTATCTGCCCAACGCCCACAACGACTTCATCTTCGCGGTCATCGGTGAGGAGCTCGGGCTGGTCGGAGCGCTCGGCCTGCTGGGGCTGTTCGGGCTGTTCGGATACACCGGGATGCGCATCGCGCGGCGCTCCGCCGACCCATTCCTGCGGTTGCTGACCGCCGCCACCACCATGTGGGTGATCGGTCAGTCGTTCATCAACGTCGGCTATGTGATCGGCCTGCTGCCGGTCACCGGTATCCAGCTGCCACTCATCTCCGCCGGCGGAACATCGACGGCGACAACGCTTCTGATGATCGGTGTGATCGCCAGCGCCGCCCGTCACGAACCGGAGGCGGTAGCGGCGCTGCGCGCCGGCCGCGACGACCGGATGACCCGGCTGCTGCGATTGCCGCTGCCCGAGCCTTACGTCCCGACCCGCGTCGAGGTGCTGCGCGACCGTCTGCGTGACCGCCCTGGATCTGCCAAAGCCGCCAAATCGGCCAAACCCGCTAAATCTGGCAAACCGCCCAAACAGCAGCGCAAGCCCGACCGCTCGTCATCGACCGGCCGGGCGGCGCGCCCGGTGCGGTCTTCCGC
>NZ_JBARMY010000154.1:0-14538 GCF_049802695.1 Mycobacterium sp. | reverse complement strand
GCACATGCAAGAAGCCGTCCACGGCCGCGAGAGCGCACTCACGGTAATCGAAGTCCGGCAGGGTTGACAGCCGCCCGAGCACCAGGGGCCCGATCAGCAGCGCGACCGCCCGGGCGCGGTCGATCTGGCCCAGCTCGGCCACCGCCTCCGGGCTGTCGAAGATGGCATCGAAGGGCGCTGCGTACTGTTGCGCGATCCGTTCACGCAAGGTCGTGATCGCGGTGCTGTCCGCCGCGGAGGTGTGCCGGGCCTCCGGCAAATGTTCCAAGTCGCTGCCCAATGCCAACCACGACATTGCGGTCAGCGTGGCCGGGGCTTCGGCAACTCCTTCGGCTTGGGCCAGCAGGACTGCGACGAGCCGGTCGCGCAGTGAACCCTCGGCGGGCGGCATTGGCGCGGGCGGGATCAGGTTGTTGAATGCCGCTGCGAGCAAATCGTTTCCGCTGGAGAAGTGGCGGTACAGGGTTGCCCGCGCTACGTTGGCGGCACGGGTGACGGCGTCGACAGTCACCGCGCTGGGACCGCCAGACCGCAGCAGCGAAGCAGCGGCGTCCAGTAATCGGGCGCGGGACCGCGCCGGCCGGGGATCGGTACTGCTGCCGGAAATTTCTCACCACCTCGCTGAGAAGGTTTCAAACCAAGACTAACGGTCTATGTACGAGACTGTTAGTCTCAAAATTAGCCACCGAAAGGAGCCTTGCCACCATGGTCGAGACCCTCACCCGGCCTGACCAGCGTACCGACGTGGCCCAACTCGGCGGATCCGCCCGCGCCCGAGCGTGGGCTCTGGTCGTCACCTGCATGGGCGTGTCGCTGGTCATTGCGTCGATGGTCGCCCTGAACACCGCTCTGTCGGACATTGCGGTGGCCACCGCGGCCACCCAATCGCAGCTAACCTGGGTGGCCGACAGTTACACGCTGGTGCTCGCCTGCCTGCTGCTGCCGGCCGGTGCGATCGGCGACCGTTACGGCCGGCGCGGAGCGCTGCTTATCGGTCTGGCCATCTTCGCCGCCGCATCCGTCGCGCCGGCGATAGCGGGCCACCCGTGGCAGATCATCGCCGCGCGGGCCGCGGCCGGGGCCGGCGCAGCGTTCATCATGCCCGCCACCCTGTCTCTGCTCACCGCGGCGTATCCGCGCGAGGAGCGCTTCAAGGCGGTCGGAATCTGGGCCGGGGTGGCCGGATCGGGTGCAGTCATCGGGATGCTCGGGTCGGGGCTGCTGCTGCACTTCTTTTCCTGGCATGCGATCTTCTGGGCCTTCGTCGTCGCTGCAGCGCTGGTCTTCGTGCTGGCGTGCACGGTGCCGACCTCGCGCGACGAACAAGCGACTCCAGTGGATTGGTTGGGGGCCGCCGTGAGCGGAACCGCGGTCGTGGTTTTCGTTTTCGGGGTGGTCTCGGCTCCGGCTCGGGGATGGACCAATCCGTTGGTGTACGGAAGCCTCGCCGCCGGCGCCGCCCTCGCCGCCGTCTTTGGATTCGTCGAAGTGCGGCGCCGTCACCCGCTGCTGGATGTCCGGTTGTTCCGCAGGCCAGACTTCGCCACCGGCGCGGCGGCCATCACGATCTTTTTCCTGGCGATGTTCGGCTTCTTCTTCGTTATGATGCAGTACATCCAGTTGGTGATGGGCTACAGCCCGATCGGCACGGCGCTGGCGCTCACTCCGCTGATGCTGCCGATGCTCACGCTTTCGGTGCTGTCCCGGTGGTATCTGCCGCGCATGGGTCTTCGCTCAGTGGTGTTCGTGGGGCTACTTTTGATATCGGCCGGTTTCTTCTGGATGCGCGTGCTCGAGCTGCACTCGTCGTATATCGACATGGTGTGGCCGCTACTGGTCATCAGCACCGGCATCGGGTTCTGCACGGCGCCAACTACTTCGGCGATCATGACCTCGGTGCCCGACGAGAAGCAGGGTGTGGCATCGGCGGTCAACGACACCACCCGCGAGCTCGGCGCGGCCCTTGGAATTGCTTTGGCCGGTTCGGTGTTGGCGACGAGCTACGGCCACCTCGTCGGACCGAAATTGTCGGCGTTCCCGGCGACAATCCGCGAGCCGGCATCGCATTCGCTGGCCCAGGCGATGGAAATCGCGAAAGCCATGGGGCCTCAGGGTGATCAGCTGGCTCAGCTCAGCAAATCCGCATTTCTGCAGGCGATGGATTCGTCGTTCACGGTACTTGCGGCGATCATCGCGTTCGCCGCTGTGGTCATCGCGATGTGGGCGCCGGGGCGAGACGGTCGACAGTTGCGACTGATCCGGCGACTCACCGGCCAATCGACCGACGAAATCACTTGAGAAACTGCGCAACTCGATGAGCCAGCATCACGATCGTGGCGTGCGGTCCCCGGCTGGTGACGGTCGGCAGCACTGAGCCGTCCACCACCCACAGGTTCTCGACGCCGTGCACACGGCACCGGTGATCAACGACGGCCCGGGGATCGTCTTCCGTCCCAATCGGCGCGCTGCCGCACAGATGCTGCGACGTCGACCAGACCGGCCGCCCGACATCCGTTGTACCGGAAACGAGTTCACGCGCCAATTTACTGCCTCGACGCAACGCGGCGACGTCGTCGGGCTCGGTGTCGTAGCGATGCTCGATACTCGGCGGCACCAGCGGATCGGCGGACAGCAACGAGACCCGCCCGCGCGCCCGCGGCTGCATCAGCGCCACGCCGATGTGCGGCCAATCCGGATGCCCGGCCGTGCCGTCACCGACCATCGCCACGAAACCGCCGGTGTAGGGCCGAATCTCGATGCCATCCGATGTACTCAGCACGACCTCGAGCACGGGCCGGCCCGTCGCCACCGTCCAATTCGTCGTCAGGACCCATTCCGGGTGGTCACTGCAGTTCGTTCCGACCGGCAGCGGTGCCACCAGGGTCACTCCCGCCGCCTGCAGCATTGTCTCGTCGCCGACACCGGACAGCAGCAGCAGGTGCGCGGATTCAATTGCACCGGCGCACAGAATGACACGGTCGGCGGTCGCGGTGAGCGGACCGCGCGGACCGATCGCGTCGACGCCGACCACGCGGGTGCCCTTGAAGCGCAACAACAGGGTTCGTGTCGCCGCCAACAGCCTCAGGTTCGGCCGACCCAGAGCCGGGATCAAATACGTTGCGCCCGAACCATTGCGCACACCGTCGACGATATTGAGCGGTACAGCGCCCACTCCGGACGGCATCGACTGCCCTGATTCGACACCATTAAGGTCAGCGATCCACGGGAAACCCGCAGCTTGCGCCGCAGTCACAAAAACTTCGCTGCCGCGCACCAATTCGCGGGTGCGGCGTACCGCGATAGGGCCGGTGGCGCCGTGCGCCGGGCCTCGGAAGTCCAGATCCGTTTCGATCGCCCGGAAGTGGCTGAGCACATCAGACCACGCCCAGCCGGGGGCGTCGATGGCGTCGAAATCGCGTGGCAACCCGCGGCAGAAGTAACCGCCGTTCACCGCGCCGGATCCGCCGACCGTCGCTCCGCGCATGATCGGTAGCCGCCGAATCGGGTCGTCGGTGAGCTGAGTCTGGTAACGCTGGACGAGCGGACTGGCCGCGCCGATGGGTAGGCGCAGCCCATTGGCGGTCTGAGCCCGCAGCACCGGATCGGTGAGATCAGGACCGGCCTCCAGGACCGTCACAACACAGCCGGAGTCGGCTGACAGTTGCTCGGCGACAACTGATCCGGCACTGCCCGCGCCGACGATCAGGACGTCGCTGTGCGCCACCGCCTCAGACAAAGTCAGACAGCGTCGTTCGTAGTCGTCAGGTGCGGATCTGCGGTTTGAGTGGGCCGATGTTGCGCTCGCGCACCACCCCGCTCCACAAACCCAGACCGTAGGCCATGTCGTCCAAGCGCTTGAGCACCAGATACCACAACAAGCCGATGGGCCTGCTGTCCCCTTCGGCGTCTCCTCGGTGGCTGATCCAGTCGACAACGCCGTCAACGACCGCCGCGATGACCACGGCTCGGCGGCAGTGCCGCGAGAAAATAGCGGCGATCAGGGCGACCGGCCAGTAGTGCCGGCAGATGGCCGACGCCAGTTGCAGGGCAGCCGACCACAGGCTGCGCGCGGCCACCACCACAACATCGGACAGCTGGGTGTCGTCGCCCCGCATGGCGTTGGCGATCTTGCGGCCTGTCAGTGCGGCGGCCAGCAGCGACGCCAGGTAACCCAGGCATGAGCCGACGGCCATCAGGGCCCATACCGCGAGTCCCCAGCCTGATATCACCAGCGGCGCCGTCTTGTCCGGATGACGGGCGGCGAGCGGAGCAGCCGACCCGCCGTAGAACGCTCTGCGTGCGATCCAGTGTTTCAGCTCAGTCCGGTGATCATGGGCCACCAAAGCGATCGGCTCGTAGCGCAGCCGAGCGCCGGCTTCCACGAGTCGCCAGCACAAATCGACGTCCTCGCCGGACCGCAGTGTCTCGTCGAAACCGCCGAGGTCTCGCAGTGCCGCGGTGCGGCAGATGATCGCTGCGCTGGGCACATAGGAAACGGTGCTGTAGGGAAGCACCGGCGCCTCGCGTTGACCCAGGTCCAGCGAAGAGCGGACCGCCTCATAGCGGGCCACCAGATGGTCGCTCTGCGACAGCCCGATGATGCGCGGCGCCACCAACGCGACCGTCGGATCGCAGAAGTGACCGAGCAGTGCCTCCAGCCAGCCTCGCCGCGGCACGACATCGGAATCCAGGAACGCGACGAAACCGGTCGAACAGGCGGCCAGCCCCGTGTTGCGCGCCGCCGCGGGCCCACGGCTTCGGGCATGGCGCAGCACTTCTATGTCGGGGTGTGCAGCCGCGAACTCGCCGCGATCGACCGGCAGGGAGGACCCGTCGTCGACGACGATGATACGCAGCCCGCGCAGTGCGGAGACCAGCCGTCGCAAACCACAAGGGTTGTCCCGCACCGGGATTACCACTGAGACATCGCGATGGGAGGGGCCGCCGGCCGGCCGCGGGTGCGCCACCGTGGCGTCCAGCAGCGTACGGGCGAGTTCGGCGCTGACGGCGTCGTGCACCTTGAGGCGGCCGTCGGCGAGCATGTCCTGAGCGGCTGGAGCCAGCCTCAGCAGTCGAGTAGGCGAGCCGCCTAGCAGAGTGGAGCCTTGGCCCAGCACGCGAACACGCCGGTCTACTTGCACGGCGAACCCATTGGGCAGCCGAGTCTGGCTCATCCCAGCATTCCGTCCGGGCCCGGTGCCCAGTTCGAGATCCGCCGGACGCAGCCGTCGACCATCTCGGCGAAGATTCGGCTTCCCGCGGCTGCGGTCGCCGTGGTGGCGTCACCCAGCACGCCGACTTTGCTGACCGCTGCGACTCCCTCGCGCCGCATCGAGGGCAACAGCTCCGCCAGCGGAGCGCCGTTACCAGCGCACCACTGGTCGGTCAGCACATCTGCCGGTGAAAGGTGCAATAGCACCGATGTTTCGGTGTGGCCGGCGTGCGCGTCCGCGCCCGCGACGGCACAAGCGCACCACCCGACGTCACGGCCTTCGGCTCGCAGTTGACGCACCGCGCGCTGCAACGCGAGGACGTTGCCGCCGTGGCCGTTGATGAACGCCAAACGCTGAGCCCAGCAGCTGGCCGACCTGCCGTACTCGACGAGCAGCATCGTCAGCGCCTCGGTGCCGATCGAGATGGTTCCGGCGAAACTCTGGTGCTCACCACTGTCGCCATAGGCGATCGCCGGCGCCACCAGGTACTGCTCACCGCCCGGTGCTGACGCGGCACCCAAGCATACGGCAACAGCGCGGGCCACCGCGGTGGCGATCCGGGTGTCGGTGTCCAGTGGCAGATGAGGGCCGTGCTGTTCGGTTGACCCGACCGGAACAAGGACTGCCGACGACACGCTGCAGAGCTGGCTCGACGTCGAGCCCCCGAGTTCGGCGAGGACAGCCACCCGGTGATGGTAAAACGAATTTACCTGGCGTGCACCGATTGTTACGAGCTCGCTGAATGAATTATCTGGCGGGACCGCTCGGATCGGGCGACGCACATCACGCCAGCCCCGGCTGCCACGCCCGTATCACAATGATTGTCGACAGCGAGGGCAAAGCCAGGCCGCGCCGGTTGAGGCCGGCAGTCAACCCGCTCAGCCGGCGATCCCCAGCGCCCGGGTGAAGCCGGGCGGGACGACGACGTCGTCCGGAGTGAGGTCGTGTACCGATGCCCGGCCCAGGCCGCCGAGGGCAGAGTCGACACCGCCGCGCAGGATGTCGAGTACATTCTCGACCCCGGCCTGCCCGCCGGCGGCCAGACCCCACAGATAGGCACGGCCGATCATGACCGCGCGGGCGCCCAGCGCCAGTGCTTTGACCACGTCGCTGCCGCGCCGCACTCCGCCGTCCAGAAGCACCTCGATCTGATCGCCGACCGCCTCGGCCACCGCCGGCAGCGCACGGATCGTCGCCGGTGTGCCGTCAAGGTTGTTGCCGCCGTGATTGGACACCGAGATGGCCGAAACACCGGCGTCGACAGCTTTTTTGGCGTCGTCGACCCTGATCACCCCTTTGAGCATGAACGGTCCGCCCCATAACTCGCGCAGCCAGGCGATGTCCTGCCAGGTCGGTGGCGGTGTCGCCATCCACTCGCCGTATGCGGCGAAGAAGGTGGGGCCGGGCTCACCGCGTCGGGCCTGGTTGGGAACCCGCAGGTCAGGCGGGCGCAGCGTCTTGCCCCAGTTCCACAGCCACCGCGGCCGGGTCACCGCCTGGGGAGACAATCGCAGGATGGTCGGGAAGTCCATCTGCTCGGGAATCGCCGGGCTGCCCCAGTCTCGCCCGTGCGAAAACGTCCAGTCGGTAGTCACGATCAGGCCGACCGCACCGGCCTGCCGGGCGCGTTCGACGCGCTCGGCGATCGCATCGCGGCTGCCGAGCCAGTACACCTGAAAGAACACCTTGCCGTTTGCTGCGACGACGTCCTCGATCGGCTTGCTGGCGAAGGATGACAGGCCCATTGCTGTGCCGCGCGCCGCCGCCGCCCGGGCGACCGCCACCTCCCCCTCCGGGTCGACGGCCTGCACGCCCGTCGGCGAGAGGATGACCGGAAATGAAACCTGTTGGCCCATGACGGTAGTCGATAGGTCACGCTTCTCGATGGCACCGATGACGTGCGGGGCGAAGCCGAGCTCGCTGAACGCCTCCACATTGTCGGCGACGGTCACGCCCTTCTCGCTGGCGGCGACGAGCGCCATGTACACACTCTTCGGCAACCGCCGCTTGGCCCGTTGTTGAGCGATTGACACCGTCTCGAACCAGGTGTGGCGGGCCACGACTACACCGGACTTTCGTTGCAGAGCCGGGCGGGCGGTCGCTCCGGCGGTCGTGCTGACAGCGTCAGTGCGACCGGTCCGCCGCCTCGTGGTTGCCGGGAGTGGTCGCTGCCCGGACGCGGTTTGGCACTGCCGGGCGCGGTCGCGCCGTAGCCTTGCACACATTCCGGGTCCGGGCCGGCCAGCGGCAGACCGGTGAAGAATTTGGCCGCCATGCAGCCGCCGCGGCAGCTGTCGTAGTGGCCGCAGCTCCCGCAAGCGCCGGCCGACTGTGGTGCGCGCAATTCACGAAAAAGCGGCGCCTCCTTCCAGACGTAATCGAACCCGCCGTCGGACAGCACGTTTCCGGCAAGAAAGCGATCATGGATGGCGAACGGGCAGGCATATACGTCGCCGATCGGGTCGATCAGGCAGACCACCCGCCCAGCTCCGCACATGTTCAGCCCCGCCAGCGCGCCGGGTTCACCCAAACCGGACAAATGGAAGAACGAGTCGCCAGTCAGCACCCGCTCCCCCTCGGCAACCAGCCAGTTGTACAGCTGAACCTGTTGGCCGGCGGTCGGGTGCAAGTCGTCCCACACATCGACACCGCGCCCAGAGGGCCGCAGTCGGGTTATCCGCAGAGTGGCACCGTAACGGTCCGCCAGCGCGGCGAAGTCGTCGAGTTGATCAATGTTGTGGCGAGTGACGACGACCGAGATCTTGGCGTCGGAAAACCCTGCAGCGGCGAGGTTCTCCAAAGCGCGTACCGCCATCGCATACGATCCGGCGCCCCGGACGGCGTCATTGACCTCGGCGCTGGCGCCGTCCAGCGAGATCTGCACATCGACATAGTCACTGGCGGCCAGCCGCGCGGCCACCTCCGGTGTGATCCGCACGCCGTTCGTGGAGAACTTCACGCCGACGTGGTGTTCGGTCGCATAGTCGACCAGCTCCCAGAAGTCGCGGCGCACAGTGGGTTCGCCGCCACCGATGTTGACATAGAACACCTGCATGCGTTCCAGGTCGTCGATGATGCTCTTGCATTGACTGGTGGACAGCTCACGCGGATCGCGTTTGCCCGACGACGACAAGCAGTGCACACAAGCCAAGTTGCAGGCGTAGGTCAGCTCCCAGGTCAGGCAGATCGGCGCGTCGAGCCCGTGCTCGAACTGCTCGATCAATCGGGGCGAGCCCAGCGAGGCTGCAGTCATCGGTCCTCCTGCGTCACAAGCATCTTCGACTCGGCCAGCACGCCCAGCGCGTGTAGGTAAGGGCCCTGCCGGGCGTCGTCGACTCCGGCAGCGCGGCAGGCCGATCGGGCATCCGGGTGATCGGCAAGGGAACGCACCACGGTGAGAATCGTGCAGTTCTTCAGAAACGACAGTTTGCGGGTACCGAAGTGGTAGAGCAGCGCTCCAAACGGCTCGGGCCGCACGGCTACCTGCGGATGCAGTCGCCACTGCAGGTCCGGGTCGAATCCCCCCGGCGGCGAGGTAGCAGGCGCGCCGTCGAGTCCCGCGGCCGGCACGGTCAGTAGACCCCACACATCCCGTCGATGGACACCTCTTCGACCAGGATCTCGGTGACGAGTTCGGCGTCGGTCTCGGTGTCGGCCTGGTGTTCCATTGAGCAACCTTTCGTCGTTGACTCGACAAGCCGGGGTGTCCCGGTCACAATCTTGGTCAGAATATGGCATCGAGTGCCAGAAAGAAAGAGGCGGCCGGAACAATGAGTGCGACGCGGCGGGGACCCGAACCCCGGGTGGGCCGGCGGCGCTCGACCACGCCACATCACATCACCGACGTGGCGTTGGAGCTGTTCGCCGAGCGCGGCTTCGACGCCGTCAGTGTCGACGACGTCGCGCGGGCTGCCGGCATTGCCCGGCGGACGCTGTTTCGCTATTACGCCTCCAAGAATGCAATCCCCTGGGGCGATTTCGACGCTCACCTACAGCACTTGCGGCAACTGCTGGGCCGGGTTGCGCCGGATGTGCCGCTCGGTGCGGCACTTCGCGCTGCGCTGTTGGAATTCAACACCTTTGACGAGTCGGAGACCGTCCTGCACCGCCAGCGCATGCGGGTAATCCTGCAGACCGCTGAGCTGCAGGCCTACTCGATGACGATGTACGCCGGATGGCGCGAGGTGGTCGCGGAGTTCGTGGCCCGCCGGTCCGGCATTCATACCACCGACCTGCTGCCCCAGACCGTTGCCTGGCTCATGCTCGGAGTCGCGTTGAGCGCTTACGAGCATTGGCTGGCCGACGAATCGGTGTCGCTGCCGCAATCGCTTGCCGACGCGTTCGACGTGATCGGCGGCGGACTCGATGAGCGTACCCGATGACTGGCGCCGACCTCCTGCTCAACTCGCTGCGCTCACAGGGACGGGCGTGTGCTGCGCTGGGCTCGCCGATGTACGGCGAACTCCTGCAGCGGGTGGTCGCCGATGTCAGCGCCGGCGGGGTTTTCGCGCAGATCCTGGCCGGCCACGAGCACGATGACGGCCGCCTGGCGGTGCCGCTGCGGCTGCTCGGTGGGTTGCACCGGCTGGTGCTCGACGGCCGCGCGCCCGAACTGCGCCGCTGGTACCCGAGCACCGGAGGCAGTTGGGCCGCTGATGCGGCATGGCCGCGAATCACCTCGGTGGCAGCCGATCACATCAGCGCCTTGCGCGCCGCGCTGAGCCAACCACCGCAGACCAACGAGGTCGGCAGGGCCGCGGCGCTGATCGGCGGTCTGCTTGTGCTCGCAGACCAATTCCCCCTGCCGATAATGCTTTTCGAGATCGGCTCCAGCGCCGGGCTGAATCTGCGCGCAGACCACTACCGGTACCGCTACCCCGGTGGACACTGGGGACCGGCCGGTTCCCCGGTGACGGTCGACGATGCGTGGCACGGCAAATTGCCGCCGAGCGCCACCGTGCAGATCGTGGAGCGGGAGGGGTATGACATCGCGCCCGTCGACGCCACCACTCCGGATGGCGAAGTGACCTTGCTGAGTTACGTATGGCCCGACATGACGCCGCGTTTCGATCGACTGCGCGGCGCAATCGAGATCGCCCGAGGTGTGCCGGCCCCAGTCCTGCGGCGTGCCGCCGCCGACGCCGTCGCGGGGCTGCGGCTCACCGAAGGAACGGTGACCGTGCTGTGGCACTCGGTCGTCTGGCAGTACCTCTCCGCCGGTGAACAGGCCGCCGTTGATGCCGGAATCAACGCGCTGGCGGCACAGGCGGACGCTCGGTCGCCGTTCGCACACCTTACGTTCGAGCCGCAGCGCCGCACCCCCGACGCCGCGGTCGCCTTCCTGCTGCGGGCGCGCACCTGGCCGGGCGGTGCCGACCACGTATTGGCTGAATGCGGGCCGCACGGACCACCGGTGATCTGGGAGTAGTCGAGGCGCCGAAGTCGATGGTGCCCGCAAGCCCGGCTGTTGTAGTCTGCGGCCGTGCCCGGGACACCAGCCCTCACGATCGATCTCGCCGGCGTGCGTGCGAACTTCCGCGCGCTGCGCGCTGCGCTGCCCCAGGCTTGCATCCGGTACGCGGTCAAAGCGAATCCGGCCGAACCGATCCTGCGGCTGCTGGCGACGGAGTGTGCCGTATTCGACGTCGCGTCGGTGGGCGAGATCGATGCGTGCGCGGCCGCCGGTGTCGCCGGCGGTGCCATGACATTCGGCAACACGGTGAAAAAAGCTTCCGACGTGGCCTACGCGTATGCGCGTGGGGTGCGCCGATTCACCTTCGACACCGACGAAGGCCTGACTGTGATCGCCGGGCACGCGCCCGGCTCCGGCGTCGAATGCCGCATCGCACCGGCGTTTCCGCCGTCGGTGACACCGTTTGGCCACAAATTCGGGTGCGCCCCTGCCGAGGCCGCTCGGCTGCTGAAGCGAGCGGCTCAGCTCGGTCTGCGCGCAGAAGGACTATCCTTCCACGTGGGCTCACAGCAGCTCGATCCAACGGCTTGGCGCATCGGAATCGACTGCGCTGCCGCAGTCTTCGAGCGCCTGGGGTTTCTCGCAACGCTCAACGTCGGTGGCGGGTTTCCGGTGTCATACACCGCTGATGTGCCGGGCATCGACAGCATCGCCGACACTTTGAACGAATCGCTGACCCGCAACTTCGGCTCTGCGCCGCCGCAGCTGGTCATCGAGCCGGGGCGGGTGATCGTCGGGCCGGCCGGCACCATCCACTGCGAAGTGGTGTCGGTGCGCACCGGCACAGACCACCGCCGCTGGGTTTATCTGGACGTCGGTCGTTACGGCGGACTCGCCGAAACCGAGAACGAATACATCCGCTACCGGCTGCGCACCGCCCGCGACGGCGACGTGCGAGGCGACGCCGTCGTTGCGGGACCCACCTGCGACGGCGACGACGTGCTCTACCAACGCTATCCGCTGCCGCTGACACTGCGTGCCGGAGACCCGGTCGACATCGAAGCCGCCGGTGCGTACACCGCAAGTTACGCCGCAACTTCGTTCAACGGCTTTGCGTCGCTGACACAACATTTCGTAGAAGTCACTGATGCAGTTCCGGCCGGGTAGCCGCTTCGGCGGTTGCCATGTGCTGGCGCAGTTCTCCGGCGTCGACCCTGCGCTGGCCGACGACACCGCCCGGCTTCGCGGCATTCTGAGCACCGCCCTCGCCAGCGCCGGAGCCACTGTCTGCGGCATGATGGAAAAGCGGTTCACACCGCACGGCGTGACTGTAGTAGCGCTGCTCACCGAGTCGCACGCCTCGATCCACAGCTACCCGGAGCGGGGCGCGATGTTCGTCGACGTCTTCACCTGTGGTGACTCAGCTGACGCCGAACATGCGGTCCGGTTGCTCTGCAAGGAACTGGCCGCGACAAATGTCGCCATCCAGACCGTTTTTCGCGGCTCGGGCAAGGAAATCGTCGAACCGCTCGGGCCGGGGCTGACCCGCCATTGGCAGCTCTCCGACGTCGTCTGCGATGTGCACACCGACTATCAGCATGTCGTCATCGGCCGGACCGAACAGGGTGTCGCCTTGTTCAGCGACGGCGAGCGACAGAGCACGGAATTGAGCCAGCTCGTCTATCACGAGGCGCTGCTGGTGCCTGCACTGTTGCTGGCCCCCCGAATTCAGCGGGTACTCATCATCGGCTCCGGTGAGGGAGTGGTCAGCCAACTCGCAGTCACCGCAGGCGCCACCCATGTCGATCACGTCGACATCGACCGCGAAGCGGTTCGGCTGTGCGCCGAGCACCTGCCCTATGGCTACTCGACGACAGAACTGTTGCGGGCCGAAGACGGTACCGGCCCGATCACCGTGCATTACCTAGACGGCTGCCGCTTCGTCGAGAAGACCACCGACTGCTACGACATCGTCGTCATCGACGGTCCAGACGAACGCACCGATCCCGTTCAGCACAACCGGCTCTACGGCGCCGACTTCCTTGCGCAGTGCGCCCGGATCGCCGAGGTCGTTGTCGGTCAGGCGGGCTGCCCTACCTTGTGGCGAAATGCCGGCTTGCAGCGGTCATGGCAACGCTTCCACGAGAGATTCGAAGCGGTGGTGTATTTCGGCAGCGACGAGCACGAGTGGGCATTCTTGTCCGGCGTTCGCGGACCGCTCGCCGATCCGGTCGGAACGATGCGGAGCCGGCTGCACAAGCTGGCCTATCGCCCCCAGACGATCGACGCGGAAACGCTTGCCGCATCGACTGTTCCGCCACGAACGCTGCGGGCCGCGACGCAGTAGCGGGCCGTCACGACCTCATTCGAGCGGAATGCGGTGCGGGACGAAAGCCGCTCCGTCGTCGGTCACCAACCCGGCTGTCTCGCGGATACCCAGTCCCGCCGACGAGTCGCCCACAATCCATGCCCCCAGTGCCGGTCGCATATCGCCGAACTCCGGCAGCGGGTCGAGCAGTTGGTAGACGAATCCTTCCTCGCCGTAGACGCCGCCGGTGGCGGTTTCCATCCCGGCGCCGACGATGGTGATGTTGGCCCCTTCACGACCGAGCTTGGGCTTGCGAACGTATTCGGTCAGCACGTGTGGCTCATCGAGATACGTGGGCAGCAGATTCGGATGTCCGGGATACATCTCCCAAAGCACCGCCACAATGGCCTTGTTCGATAACAACGTCTTCCACAGCGGCTCGATCCACAACGTCTGCGGCATGCTCTCGGTCACCTGCTTGCCGAACTCGTCGTCGAGCACCCACTCCCACGGGTAAAGCTTGAACATGGCGTGGATCGGCGCCTCTTCCAAGTCGACGAACCGTTGTAGCGCATCGTCCCAGCCGACATCTTCGATGGTCAGCGCCACGGTGTCGAAGCCCGCTTCGGCCGCCGTCTCCTGCATGTAGGTCGTCGTGATCTGATCCTCGCCGGTTGCTTCTGCACCGGACCAGGAGAAGTGGAGGTCGCCGCCGGGAATCAGATCCCGCACGATCTTCCAGCGGTCGATCAGCTGCTCATGCAACGAATTCCATTGGTCATCACCGGGGAACTTGTCCTTGAGCCAGTGCCACTGCAGGATCGCCGCCTCGAGCAGCGTTGTCGGCGTATCGGCGTTGTACTCCAGAAGTTTTGCCGGAGAACGCCCGTCGTAACGCAGGTCGAACCGTCCGTAAACGTGCGGATCGGAGCGGCGCCACGATTCGTCGATGGCGGCCCAACTCCACTCCGGCAGACCGAAATCGGCGTAGCGCTCGGTGAGGACCACCTGGTCGACGGCATGCAGGCACATCGAATGCAGCAACTCGACGTCGGCTTCCAGCGCCAGGACTTCGTCCATGTCGAACTCGTAGAACACCGACTCGTCCCAGTAGGGTCGGTCCGCGCCGTTGTGGTAACGGGCCGGCGTGCCGTAGATGAGGCCTTGCGATTCGACGATGGACTGCCAGTTGGGTCGCGGCGGCGTGGTCACACGTCTCACGAGCCGCCGCCGCGGAACTTGGTACCCAGGCCACCGCGCCGAATGGTGCTGCCGGACTTCGTGGTGATCGTTGCGCCTTTCGGCGCCACCGTCGTTCCCCCGATCGGTCGCGACCCGATGGTGCCGGAGCTGCCGTAGTAGTAGCGGTAGCTGTGTCCGCCGAAAAAGAAGAAGCCACTGGGCCCCACCGTGTGATCAGTGCAGTGGTAGTCCGACACGATGACCGGTTGGCCGCCGGCATCGTCTCGGACGCACTGGGCGGTCACCCGGTCCGGTGACAACGCCAGATAGCCAAGGCCCGCAATGCCTCCGACGACCCCGACGGCGGCTGTAGCGCCGATCAGCCGACCGTTTCGGGCGCGCCGCTTGGCTTGGGCCTTCAG
>NZ_JBARMY010000153.1:0-10769 GCF_049802695.1 Mycobacterium sp. | reverse complement strand
GCGTCCGTCTGGGCGTTGTCGGACTGCTCCCCTACCGTTTGCTGCACGCTTTGCCACGGGGTCATCTTACCGGCCAACTGGGGTAAGGATAGGGGTCAAAGGCGCTTCGAAGGTATGCGTCGTTAGGCTGAAAACCACCTCTGACCTGCGTCGGGCTGACAGGATTTGAACCTGCGACCACTTGACCCCCAGTCAAGTGCGCTACCAAACTGCGCCACAGCCCGGTCGCCGGCACTGTCACCGGCGGCAGGTCGAAAGCCTACCGGAGACGCTGCCGACAATCCCCAGCCCACCGCTCCTGGTTGTCCACAGTCAGTGATTCATCCACAGCGGCCAGTTGCGGGGCCGCTCCGTGACACCCGTCGCGGATATCATTCGAACATGCGTTCTACCACCGCTGCCGATACGTCGGAGGTGACTGCTGCCTTCGACGCGCTCGACGCGGCGGTAGCAGGGGTGAGTGAATTGAACTTTGACGCTTGCTCACCGGTGGTGCGGCTGCGCGCCTTGGAGCGGCTGGAAACCGCCCGCCGCCGCCAAGCAGTCAGCAGCCACGACCTGATCAACGGGCTGATTAACGACGACTGGGCCGACCTCGGCGGCGCCGCGCATAAAGTCATCGCGGATTGGCTGCGCATCACCGTCGCTGAAGCCCGCCGCCGCCTGCGCAACGCCGAACAGCTCCTTCCGCGCATTACCGTGACCGGCGAGCAGTTGCCACCCGAACTGCCCGCCACCGCCGAAGCCTGGCGATCCGGCATCCTCGATGAGCAACATTTGCGCGTGATCCAGACCTTCGTGCGCGACCTGCCCGAGGTCACCCCGGTCAACGTCGTCGAGCGTGCCGAGCGATTTCTAGCCCAGCAGGCGGCCACGCTGCGCCCCGACCAACTGGAAAAGGTTGCTCACCGCTGCGCCGTTTTGATCAACCCCGACGGGAAATTCTCCGACACCGACCGCGCCCGCCAACGTGGCTTCACCTGGTCACCTCAGCGCCGCGACGGGATGAGCATCGGCAAATTGATCGCCACCCCCGAATTGCGAGCACACCTCGATGCCTGGCTGGCCCGCTTCGCTGCCCCGGGAGTGTGCAATCCCGACGATCAAACCGCCTGCCTGACCACCGCACCCAGCGACGAGGCTGCGGCAAAGGATCTGCGCAGCCACGCCCAGCGTCAACACGACGCCCTCAACGCGTTGGCCCGCTGTCAGTTGGGCGACCCGAAGTTGGGCACACACAACGGACTGCCGGTGACCGTCATCGTGTCCACCACGCTGAAGGAGCTCAACGTTGCCCGCGGGCACGCCGTCACCGGTGCCGGCACCCTGCTCCCTATGCGCGACGTCATCCGCATGGCCCGCCATGCCTTCCAACTTGTTCAATCAGGTGCAGGAGGGTCTGGCTTGGAGCCATGCTCTTCGAGGCGGTGGCCGGCTCTGCTCGATGCTTACCTGTCACCGACACCGGTTGACTCAGTAATGACCTGCGTCCGGCCATCGCCGCAAACGAGGAGTGGCTTGAGAGAGGCCTGTTAAGCCGAAAGTTGATGTGCCCTCCTCGGTTTCAACACATCGAAATGAGGAGTGGAACGTGTCAGTGGTATCCAGCATCGATCGCCGTGTGGTGATCGCCATAGATCCCCACAAAGCGTCGTGGACCGCGGCCGTAGTCAGCGAGTCTCTGCAGCCCTTGGCAACTCTTAGAGTGCCGGTCAGCCGTGAGGGTTACCGGTCACTGCACCGGTTCGCCCGCACCTGGCACGTCAGTATGTGGGCGATCGAAGGGGCCTTCGGGATGGGTGCTCCGTTGACTTCCCGTTTAGCCGCCGACGGCGTCGATGTCGTGGACGTTCCGGCCAAACTTGCTGCCCGCGTGCGACTCCTATCCACTGGTCACGGCCGCAAGAACGACGACGCCGACGCCCTATCGGTGGGCATCGCCGCGCTCAACGCCACCCACCTCACCACCGTCACCGTCGATGACGCCGCGACCGCGTTGCGGGCGATTGTCGAGCACCGCGAGGATCTGGTGAAGACCCGCACCCAAACCCTCAACCGGATACACGTGCTGCTCACCAGACTGACCCCCGGCGGCGCGTCGGGCACGCTGACCGCTGAGCGTGCCACCACACTGTTACGCCCCATTCGGCCTCGCGACCCCGCCAACAAAGCTTTGCGCGGCTTGGCCGCCGACATGGTCAGCGAACTACGTCACCTCGACCGCCGCATCGCCAAATCCGCCAACGACATCACGTCCGCGGTCACCGCCTCAGGCACCGGCCTGACCGAGCTGCACGGCATCGGCACGATCTCGGCCGCCAAGATCATCAGCCGCGTCGGAGACATCCACAGATTCCGTTCGGCAGCCGCCTTCGCCACCTACACCGGCACCGCCCCTATCGAGGTGTCGTCCGGCGACGTCACCCGCCACCGCCTCTCCCGCGCCGGCGACCGCCAACTCAACTCCTGCCTGCACGTCATGGCACTCACCCAGATCCGCAACCATCCCCAAGCACAGGCCTACTACCAGCGAAAACGAGCCGAAGGAAAGAGCCGACGCGAAGCCATGCGCTGCCTGAAACGACGCCTCTCCGACGTGGTCTACCGACAGCTGATCCGCGACACCTACCGACAAGAGGCAGGCCCGGGAGGACACTCGGGGGCGGCTCTGTCGTCTCGCGCGGCCGGCTAAAACCCCGAACACCGGCACTTCAGACAAGTCACTTCCCGGGCCTGCTACCTCACGCTACAACCGCACCCTTGACACAGAGAGGCGTCATTACCTAGCCGTCTTTGACGACCACCACGCCCGCCCGCTGTATCTGGGCCGCGCTCGCCGCATCGCCTCACCCGATCAACGTCTAGTGCTCTACGCGCACGACCGCGGGTGTACTTTTCCCGGCTGCGACGCACCGGGCTACATCAGTGAGGTACATCATGTCGACGAGTGGGCCAGCGGCGGACTGACCAACATCGACAAGCTGACGTTCACCTGCCAGCCCCACCACAGGCTGCTGGACAAAGGCTGGCGCACAGCCAAGCTCGCCAACGGCCAAACCCAGTGGATTCCGCCTCCCCAGCTACCACTTCCCGGCGGCGTCAACAGCTACCACTACCCCGAACGCCTCCTACCCGACGACGGCGGCTTGGCTCAGCCCTCAGAGCGCGCTATACCGCCAGTAGTCGATACAAGCCGATAAGGCCGACCACAACGATGATGCCGCGCAACGCGTTCGGCGATAGCCGGCGGCCGTAGTGGGCACCGAGCCAGCCGCCGATCAGCGAACCGATCGCAATGAGGCCGGCCACCGGCCAGCTGATCCGGTCGAACGCGAACAGCGTATAAGCCAGCGCTGCAACAATATTCACCAACAGCGACAGTAGGTTCTTCGCCGCGTTCATCCGGTGCGCCGATTCGGGCAGCAACGCGCCCATCGCCCCGACCAGCAGGATGCCTTGCGCCGCAGTGAAGTAGCCACCGTAGACACCGATCGCGAAAGTACTGACGACCAACGCAACCATTCGGCCATAAGATACGTCGTCCGCGGAGCGGCCGGCCGCCTCCGCTTGCCCTCGTGACCACTCCTGGATCCACGGCCCGATCACCACCAGCATCAGCGCGGCGACCAGTAGCACCGGAACCACTCGGGTGAACACCTTCTCCGGCAGATGCAGCAGCAACCAGGACCCCAGGCCGGCGCTGACCAACGAGGCCGGAACCTGCCAGCGCAGCCGGTTCCACTGGCCGCGCAGCTCCCGCCGGTAACCCCAGGTACCCGACACCCCGCCCGCCACCAGACCGACCGCGTTGGACATGGTCGATGTCACCGGCGGGAAACCCAGCGCGACCAACGTCGGAAAGGTGATCAGCGTGCCTGACCCGACAATCGAATTGATGGTGCCCGCGCCGAAGGCGGCAAGCAAGATCAGGGACGCGTGCGAGAAAGGCACCGGAAAACCCTATCCGGAGACTGAACTGGCCCAACCGCAGGCCAAAGACCTCAGCGCTTCAAGCGGCGCTTCTCGCGCATCCGCACATTGATGCGGATGGGGCTGCCTTCGAAACCGAAAGCTTCGCGCAACCGTCGCTCCAGGAATCGTCGGTAACCGGCCTCCAGGAAGCCGGTGGTGAACAACACGAACGTCGGCGGGCGCGCCGTTGCCTGGGTGGCGAACAGGATGCGCGGTTGCTTACCGCCGCGCACCGGCGGCGGTGTCGCGGCCACCAATTCCTTGATCCAGCTGTTCAAAAGCCCGGTGCCGATGCGGGTGTCCCACGATGTCAGCGCCGCTTCCAAGGCCGGCACCAGCTTCTGCACCGCCCGGCCGGTTTTGGCGGAGATATTGACCCGCTGCGCCCACCGCACCCGGGCGAGCTCTCGATCGATTTCCCGCTCCAGCAGGTAGCGCCGGTCTTCGTCGACAGCGTCCCACTTGTTGAACGCCAGCACCAACGCTCGCCCGGCGTCGATCACCATCGACAACACCCGCTGGTCTTGCTCGGTCAGCGGCGTGGACGCGTCGATCAGGACGATCACCACTTCGGCGGCATCGATAGCGCCGTGCGTGCGCACCGATGCGTAGAACTCGTGCCCGCTGGCTTGAGCGACCTTGCGGCGCAAGCCGGCCGTGTCGACGAAACGCCAGATCTTGCCGTCTATCTCGATCAGCGAGTCCACCGGGTCGACGGTGGTGCCGGCGACATCGTGTACCACCGACCGCTCGTCACCGGCCAGCCGGTTCAGCAACGAACTCTTGCCGACATTGGGCTTACCGACCAGCGCCACCCGCCGCGGACCGCCACCTGTCGACGCCGACTCGGCAACCGCCGGCAGCACGGCCACCACTTCGTCGAGCAGGTCGGCCACACCGCGTCCGTGCATTGCGCTTACCGCGTACGGCTGCCCGAGCCCCAAGGACCACAACGCCGCGGCGTCGGCCTCGCCTCGCTCGCCGTCAACTTTGTTGGCGGCCAGAAACACCGGCTTGCCGGACCGGCGCAAAATGCGAGCGGCGGCCTCGTCTCCGGAGGTGGCGCCGACGACCGCGTCGACCACCAGTATCACCGCGTCAGCGGTGCGCATCGCCACCGACGCCTGCTCGGCGACCAGCTGCTGCAAGCCTTGCGCGTCCGGCTCCCAGCCCCCGGTGTCCTGCACGACGAACCGGTGCCCGGTCCACAGCGCGTCATAGGACACCCGGTCGCGGGTCACGCCAGGCACGTCTTGCACCACGGCTTCTCGTCGGCCCAGGATCCGGTTGACCAAGGTTGACTTACCGACGTTGGGCCTACCGACAACCGCGACCACCGGCGGCGGACCACCGAGATCCTCCTCATCCGCAGCGGCGAGATCACCGACTTCCCAGTCGGTTTCGTCACTCCACGTGCCGTCTTGGCTCACCGGATCGCCTTACTCCGCTGATCGACCAACTCAAGCAGGTGAGTGACCACCTCGGCCTCGGTCATCTCGCTGGTGTCGACGACCACCGCGTCCTCGGCCGCCCGCAGCGGCGACACCGTCCGCGTCGAATCCGAGTGGTCGCGGCGACGCACGTCGGCCAGGACAGCGTCATAGTCGTCGACCTGGCCCGCCGCGACGTTCTGATCGTTGCGTCGCCGCGCCCGGGTTTCAGCCGAGGCCGTCAGAAACACCTTGACGTTTGCATCGGGCAGCACCACCGTGCCGATATCGCGGCCCTCCACGACGATGCTCCCCCGGCCGCGGGCCATCTCGCGCTGAAATCCGACCAGCCGCTCACGCACCGCTGAGACCGACGACACTGCCGACACCGCTCGGGTGACCTGGTCACCGCGTATTTCCGCCGAAACATCTTCGCCGTCAAGGAAACAACGATCGATATCCGGGTCGTAATCCACCGACAGCTGCGCCGAAGCGGCGGTCGCCGCGACTGCTGCGTCATCCTCTTGATCGACCCCGGCCCGCAGCACCGCCAACGTCACCATCCGATACATGGCGCCGGTATCGAGATAGCGTGCTCCCAGTGCGCGTGCCAGCCCCCGCGAGACTGATGATTTTCCGGTTCCGGCCGGACCGTCGATCGCGATGACGACGCCGCCCTCGACCGTCACAAGCCCACCGCTTTATAGAGTTCACCGATCTCGTTGCGGCCCAGAGCCCGCAGGCTGCCTGGCCGCTGCTTGCCCAGCGACACCGCGCCGATATCGGTGCGAACCAGCGCCTCTACCGGAAAGCCGGCGGCCGCCAGCAGCCGACGGACGATGCGCTTGCGCCCCTCGCGCAGGGTCACCCGGACCATGGTCTTGCCCGGAATCGCGTCCACCACAGCGAAATCATCCACAGCGGCGGGTCCGTCGTCCAATTCGAGGCCCGCACGCAGTCTCTTGCCCAGCCCGCGCGGGACTGTGCCCGCGACAGTCGCCACATACGTCTTAGGTACTCGATACGACGGATGCATCAGCCGGTGCGCTAGTTCACCGTCGTTGGTCAGCAGGATCAACCCTTCGGTGTCGGCGTCGAGCCGGCCGACGTGAAACAGGTTGCGGTTGCCGCGCACTCGATGTTCCACGACATCGCCGATGCAGGCGCGGCCGCGGTCGTCGGACATGGTCGAGTGCATACCGCGCGGCTTGTTCAACGCCAAATAGACCATCGACTCGTCGAGAACCACCCTGGCGCCGTCAACATGGATCACCGACACGTTCGGGTCGACTCGGGTGCCCGGCTCGGTCACCGGCTGCCCGTCGACTTCGACGCGGCCCTCGGCAATCAGCCTCTCGGCGACCCGCCGCGAGGCAATTCCAGCCTGCGACAACACCTTCTGCAACCGGACACCGTCGGAATCGGCCATTAGCTTTCATCCACATCGAAAGCTACAGCGGGCTGCTCTGGTGCCCGAGCGCCGCTGAGCTTGACGAAGCGAGGCTCGGCATCGAGCGATTCGCTCAGATCATCGATCGTGTCGACGTCGGGCAGCAATGGCGCGATGTCCGGCAGATCGGTCAGCGAGGACAGCCCCAACCGCTCCAGGAACAGTTCGGTGGTGGCGAACGTCGTCGCACCGGTGTCCGAATCCGCACCGGCCTCGGTGATCAGGCCGCGTGCCAGCAAGGTGCGCACGACGGCGTCGACGTTGACCCCGCGCACAGCGCTTACCCGCGCACGGGTCACCGGCTGGCGGTAGGCCACTACCGCGAGCGTCTCCAGTGCCGCCCGGGTGAGTTTCGATCGGGTACCGTCCAACAGCAGCCGCTCGACATAGGGCGCGAAACGGGCGCGGGTGTACATGCGCCACCCGCCCCCGGCTTCGCGAAGCTCAATGCCGCTGTCGCGTTCGGTCAGCTCGTCGGCCAGGACCCGCAGCTTCGCGGCCACCCGGTACACCGGTTGCTCGGTGGCAGCGGCCAGGGCCTCGTTGCTCACCGGCGTGTCCACCACCAGCAACAGCGCTTCGAGCACCCTGCCGAGTTCCGCGTCGTCGAGCTCTGCCGGGTCAGGAGGTATCTCCAGACCCAGGTCCAAGTCAGGCATGTCTTCGGTCATGATTCGATTCGAGATTGCGCAGCGGGCCGACCTTCGCGGCCGTCGGGAAGGTCTGTTTCCCTCACGTCTTCGCCGGCCGGCCGTTGCCCGGTCCAGGAAATTTGAAGCACACCAAGCGGTTCTGCCTGCTCGAATGCTACCGCGCGGCTCCGATACAGTTCGAGCAGTGCCAGGAAGCGTCCGACGATTTCGATCGGGGCCCGACAGTCGGCGACCAGCTCGGAGAACGACGCCCACTCGCCACTGCCCCGCGCTTCCAGCAACGACGACAGTTCAGCGGCCTGCTCGGGCACCGAGACGACCATTTGGCGCAGGTGTTCGAGGCCTACTGTCGCTACCGGCCGTGGCGTGAAAGCGGTCGCGGCGATATCGGCGAACCGGTCTGCGTCGACGCCGAGCATCACCTCCGGCAGCAGCCCGGCGAAGCGCTCCTCCAACGCCACCGCCCGCGGATAACTGCGCAGCGCAGCCGCTTCGAGCTCGGCGAACATCTCTGCCACGTGCTTGAACGCCCGGTACTGCAGCAGGCGGGCGAATAACAGGTCGCGCACCTCCAGCAAGGCCAGGTCAGCGTCATCCTCCACCTGCCCAGCCGGCAGCAGCCGCGCGGCTTTGAGGTCCAGCAAGGTCGCCGCGACCACCAGAAACGCCGTGGTCTCCTCGAGCGCCAGCTTGGATCCGATCGCGCGGGTGTAGGCGATGAACTCGTCGGTGACCTTGTGCAAAGCCACCTCAGTGACATCGAGCCGATGGCCGAAGATCAGTTGCAGCAGCAGGTCGAACGGCCCCTCGAAATTGGTCAGCCGGACCCGAAAACCGTTTGACGGTGGCATTTCGCAGTGCACGTTGCGCTAAGCACCGAAGCGGTCGATGACCTCGCGGGCCAGCGCACGGTAGGCCTGCGCACCTACCGACTTCGGCGCCCACGTCGTGATCGGTTCACCGACCACGCTTGTCTCCGGGAATCGCACCGTGCGGCTGATCACGGTGTCGAAGACCAGGTCACCGAAACGCTCCACGACCCGCGCCATGACCTCGCGCGAGTTGATGGTCCGCGGGTCGTAGCGGGTGATGAGTATGCCGCTGATGTCCAGTTTCGGGTTGAGCCGATCCCGGACCTTGTCTACGGTGTCCGTGAGCAGCGCCAGGCCGCGCAGGGCGAAGTACTCGCACTCGGTGGGGATGACCACGCCGTCAGCGCACGCCAATCCGTTGACGGTGAGCAGCCCCAGTGACGGCTGGCAATCAACCAGCACGTAGTCGTAACGGTCGAGCACCGGGTACAGCGCGCGGGCCAGGGTCTGCTCGCGGCCCACTTCGTTGACCAACTGAATCTCTGCAGCCGACAGGTCGATATTGCTGGGCACCAGATCCATGCCCTTGACGCGGGTGTGCAGCAGCACATCGTCGACCGACACCCGCGACTCCATCAGCAGGTTGTGCACCGTGCGGTTCAAGTCATAGTGCGGCACGCCCAAGCCCGCCGACAGTGCGCCCTGGGGGTCCATGTCGACCAACAGCACCCGCCTGCCGTATTCGGCCAGCGCGGCGCCCAGGTTGATCGTCGACGTGGTTTTGCCGACGCCGCCCTTCTGGTTGCACATCGCAACGACCTTGGCCGGACCGTGGGATGTCCGGGGCTTGGGCTCCGGGATCGCCCGCCACGGCCGTCCGGTCAGGCCGACCTCGGCAACCGGATCCGCGTCATCTGGGCGGGTCATGCCGGGTCGCGGCTCGTTGTGGAATGCGCAGGCATCCGGTTGCTGACGGACATCGCAGGAAAGTCTAACGGCTACCTGCACCGGCGGAGGGAAACGCGCAGGCAACCCGACCAGCCGATATTCGGCGCCGGCAGCCGACTATCGTCTCCCCCATGAGCCTCAAGCAACGTATGCCGTTCCTGCGGTGGTCGGTCTGGCGGATGGCTACCGGTGCCCGCAACATCACGACCACGGGCCAAATCGGTGACGGGCGGGAAGCCGCGGCGGTCGACTACGTGCTGAACAATGCGAAAGCCGGCGACGTCGACGACGTGCTGGCCGCCATCGACCGCTTCGCTTACCAGAAGTCGATACTGATCAACGTCGGCGACGAAAAAGGAGCCCTGCTCGACGCCGCCGTTCGCCGGGCCGACCCGAAGCTGGCCCTGGAGCTGGGCACCTACTGCGGATACAGCGCGCTGCGCATCGCGCGGGCTGCTCCCGCCGCGAAGGTGCTGTCTGTCGAACTCGCCGAAGCCAATGCGGCCAACGCCCGCCGGATCTGGGCGCACGCCGGCGTCGACGACCGGATCACGTGTGTGGTGGGCACGATCGCGGACGGCGGACGCACCCTCGACGCGCTGGCCGGCCAGCACGGTGTCGGCGCCGGCTCGGTGGATTTCGTGTTCGTCGATCACGACAAAAACGCGTACCTCACCGATCTGCAGAGCATCCTCGACCGCGGCTGGCTGCACCGCGGGTCGATCGTCGTCGCCGACAACGTCAAAGTGCCCGGCGCGCCGAAATATCGCGAATACATGCGGCAGCAGGAGGGCAAGCTGTGGCACACCACCGAACACACCGCGCACGTGGAATACCAGCGACTGATCAGCGATCTGGTGTTGGAGTCGGAGTACCTCGGCTGACGCGGCCGGCGAATCAACGCGCGCGCGGGTGCGCGCCGGCCCACACTTCGCGCAGTGCGTGCACTGTCACCAGCGTGTAGATCTGCGTCGTCGTCACGGACGCGTGACCCAGCAACTCCTGCACCACCCGCACGTCGGCGCCGCCGTCGAGCAGATGCGTGGCGAACGAGTGCCGCAGCATGTGCGGCGACACACCTGAGGTGATGCCGGCGCGCTCGGCCGCGTCCTGCAGGACCTGCCACGCACTCTGACGGGACAACCGACCGCCGCGGGCGTTCAGGAAGATCGCCGGCGTCCCCCGGCCGCGACGTGCCAGGTCCGGACGGGCCCGCACCAGATAACCGTTCAGGGCATCCACGGCGGGCCGCCCGATCGGTACCAGCCGCTGCTTGCCGCCCTTGCCCCGCAGCAGCACCGACCGGGCTTGGGTGTCGATGTCGTCGACGTCGAGGCCGACGGCCTCGGAGATGCGTGACCCGGTGGAATAGAGCAGCTCCAGCAGCGCCCGGTTGCGCAGCGTCAGCGGGCCGTCGGACGGGCTATCGCCGCCGGCGCCGGCGAGCAACGCCAGCACCTGTTCGACGGTCAGGCTCTTCGGCAGCCGGCGCCCGGGAGTCGGC
>NZ_JBARMY010000152.1:0-4472 GCF_049802695.1 Mycobacterium sp. | reverse complement strand
AGCCCGGCAGGTAGATGTCGACCGGGACGATGTGGTCAACACCCTGGACCACCGCGTAATTGTTGAACATTCCACCCGACGAGGCGCACACGCCCATCGCCAGCACCCATTTCGGTTCGGCCATCTGGTCGTAGATCTGCCGCAGCACCGGACCCATCTTCTGGCTGACCCGCCCGGCCACGATCATCAGGTCAGCCTGCCGTGGCGTCGCTGAGAATCGCTCCATGCCGAACCGCGCGATGTCGAACCGGGGACCGGCGGTCGACATCATCTCGATTGCGCAGCAGGCCAACCCGAACGTAGCCGGCCACAACGAATTCTTGCGAAAGTAGCCCGCCAGGACTTCGACGGTAGTCAGCAAGAAACCGCTGGGCAGTTTCTCTTCAATGCCCACGTCTTACCTCAATCCCACGTTAAGCCGCCGCGGCGCCACACATAGGCGTACGCCACGAACACGGTGAGCATGAATACCACCATCTCGACGAGCGCGAACACTCCCAACGCGTCGTAGCTCACCGCCCATGGATACAGAAACACGATCTCGATGTCGAAGACGATGAACAGCATCGCGGTCAAGTAGTACTTCACCGGGAAACGCTGGCCGCTGCCCGCGCTCGGAGCATTGCCCGGCTGGCTGCTGGGCTCGATTCCGCACTCGTAGGCCTCCAGCTTCGCCCGGTTGAATCGGGTGGGACCCGCGATCACGGCCACGATCACGGAGAACACTGCGAACCCGGCAGCGATCCCCCCGAGGACCAGGATGGGTGTGTACAAATTCATCCTGCAGCAACGCTCCTGATGTATTTCCCGACTGGCTGTGAGGTCAAACACAGCCTACTGACCGAGTTACCTGCTCCGCTCAGGACCCCTTGTGTGACTTCACCCACAACCTCCGCAACCCGAGCATCGGCCGGACGGGCGGCCAGCGTGCGTGGCCGTGGCTTTTCGCAGGGTCACGAAAAGCCAACCATGACAGGCATATTAGTGCTTGTTATCGCACCGGGGTGCGAAGCAGCTCGGCTACCGTCTGGCCGAGCACGATGGGATCGATCGGATGGGATACGGCGGCCTCGGCGCGCGACCAGTTGGCCAGCCACGCATCGTCTGCGCGACCAGTGAGCACCAGGATCGGCGGGCATTTCTCGACTTCATCCTTCAACTGTTTGGCGACGCCCAGGCCACCGGCCGGCGACGCCTCGCCGTCGAGGATCGCAAGGTCGATCCCACCGGCGTCGATCTGTTGGACGACGATCGGCTCGGTCGCGACCTCGACGTAGCTGACCGCGGGCAGCTCAGGGTCCGGTCGTTTGCCCAGCGCCAGCATGACCTGCTCGCGGGTTTTGGCGTTGTTGCTGTACACGAGTATCCGCAAGGTGTCATCGGCAGGCACGGTGCTTGATGCTACCCACCTCGACGGCGCGGGTCAGCCTGCGCGGACGAAGTAGGCCTCGACCGTTGCCGTCGCGGCTCGGCCGACCATGCCCGCTCGATTCCAATCCAGGCCGAACTCGGCCCGATCGATCTCAGCGTTGGCCGTCACCAGGACCGTGCCGTCGTCGAGCACGGTGATCGCGACGGGCAGGGGCACCGGAGCGGTGACACCTTTGATCGTGAACGCCGCCTGCAGATCGGCGCGGTTGCCGGTGCTGGGCTGCACGGCGGTGACCACCACGCTGATCTGTGGGAACCGCTCGGCGTCGAAGAAGTCCGCCGACAAGAGGTGCTGATCGCGGCGGCGGATACCGGTGTTCAGTGATGCGACGTCGATGTCGATGCGGCCGAAGACTGCGCCCTTCTCGGTGACTTGTCCGTCGCCGCTGACGTCGGTGAACCGGCCTTTGACGTTCACCAAGCCCCACATGTTCTTGATCTTGAAAGCGAAGCTGGAGCGGTCGGGCAAAAGATTCCATACCCCGGCGGTGTCGGGATCGTTCAGCAATGTCTCTATGGTCGTCATTGAGCACCTCCGTCGTGCCGCCTCACCGATCGCCTGGCTCGCCGCGCGTCGCTGCGAGCGAGCCTAACCCAGCAGCGGGCGCAATTCGGCCGGGTCGGCAAGACCACTACTCATGCTGATATCCGGGGTGCGCCACCCCGAGACGGTGACTGACCAGAGCCCGCAGACAGTGGGTGACGTCGTCGGCGCGGTCGTCGAGCGCACCGCGACGAATGGCCGCGGCGAGCTGCGCTTCATCAGCAAAACCCAACCCGGCGAGCACATCGGCGACCTCGATTCCCGCGTCGCCGAGCAGTTCGCGTTCGACGATGCGCAAGACGTTGGCCGCCACCCGCGCATGGAAGTTGACCTGTCCCACAGTGGATTCCCGTACGTCTCTTTCGAGAAATTCGGCGACGGCGACGACGAGCTCGGCGGCGCTCGGGCGGCCGTAAAGTCCGGTCGGGTCTGATTGCCCGGCTCCTCCGGCGAATTGCCCGGCTCCTCCTCCGGCGAATAGCCCGGCTCCTCCTCGGGCCGCTCCACGGCCCGCATTGTCGCCGGGCGGGGCCGCTGCACGGCCCGCATTGTCGCCGGGCGGGGCCGGTACACGGCCCGCATCGTCACCGGGCGGGATTCGCTCGATCAGGTTCAGCAGATCCCACTCTGTTTCACAGACGCGGCGGCCGATCGCCGCCAGTTCCACTGAGCGGGTCTGCCCACTCAGGTGCCGCTCGGCCTGGTAGCGGCAGATCACTCCCCAGCGCAGGGTGGCCAGAATGAGCCACCAGTGGAATGAAGCCCGGTCGACGCGTACGCCGGCCGCCCCTTCGTAAGCCGACAGGAAGTCCTCGACGCTGCCCAGCCCGCCCGCGCCGCGGTCGACCGGCGCGCCGAAGCGCCAGGCCCGGATACAGAACCACGCCAGGTCTTCGTAGGCCTCGCCGACGTGCACCAGTTCCCAGTCCAGCACCGCCGCCAGTTGTGCACCGTCCACGATCAGGTTGCCCATCCGGAAATCACCGTGCACCAGAAGCTGCGGTGACGGCACAGGCCGGTGCGCGGCCAGCCAGCGGAACACCCACTCGAACGTTGCGGTGGTATCGGCCATGGTGTCCAGCCGGTCGCGCCATTGCCCGAGTTGGTCCTGGGCCTGCAAGTCTGCGTCTCGCGCGTCGGCACTGTTAATGGCGGCCAGCGCCTGAGCGCATTGCCGCAGCAGTCGCGGGCGGTCTTCATCGTCGAGCCGGCGATCGATGCGCCGCACGATCGTCTCACCTTTGATCTCGTCACAGATCAGGAACGGATTGCCCAGGGCCGCCGCGGAGTTGTCGGCGACGAGGATGCGTGGCACGGGCGCACCGGCCGCCGCGGCGGCGGCCTGAACACGGGCCTCCAATTCCATGCCGGCATGAACGTCGTCGGGCGGTCCGATCCGCAGGATCAAGGCATGCCGCTGGTCACCGGTGACCGCGTCGAACGCCCACGTGCTGCGACTGGCCCCACCGGTCAGCGCGCGCAGATTGTCGATCGCCGCGTCGTTGCCCAGCGCAGCGGTCACCACCGGTGTCAGCGCGCGCGACAACTGTCGGGTGTCGGTCACTTCGAGCCGAATTTGAACAATCGCTGTGCCACTCGGCGGATCTGGATCTCCTCGGCGCCTTCGGTGATCCGGTAGCGGCGGTGGTGGCGGTAGATGTGCTCGAACGGTTCGTGGCGGCTGTAACCGAGTCCACCGAAGATCTGCATCGCCCGGTCGGCGGCGTCACAGACCAACCTGTTGGCACGGTAATTGGCCATCGACACTTTGTCGGAGACCTCCAAATGATGGTTGCGGTCCAAGTGCCAGGCGGCGTAATACACCAGCAGCCGCACCATCTGGGCTTCGGTCTGCAGCTCGGCCAACGGCCACTGCACAGCTTGGTTGAGTGCGAGCGGCTTGCCGAACACCGTTCGTCTGGTCGCATAGTCGGCGGCGCGATCGATGCAGTATTGCGCAGCGCCCAGGCTGCCGGCCGCTTGCCGAATCCGGTTCTCGTGCAGAAACGTCTGCGCCACTTCCAATCCGTGGTCCACCTCGCCGAGCACCGCGTCACCGGACACCCGCACGTCGGTCAATTCCACTTCACCGTGGTCGGTCGGCATGTTGAACGTCCACCAGTAGTACGGCACGGAGAATCCCGGCGCATCGGTGGGAACCAGGAACGCGGTGATGCCCTGAGCCTGTCCCGGGTCGCCGGAGGTCCGCGCGAAGATCAAGTCGTGGGTGGCGCGGTGCACACCGGTGTTCCAGCGTTTGGCGCCGTTGATCACCCAGCCGTCGCCGTCGGCCACCGCTTGGGTCTCCAGCCAGGTCGCGTCGGAGCCGTGGGCGGGTTCGCTCAGCCCGAACGCCATCGAGCGCGCACCGGTGATCAGCGCTTCAGACCAGACCCGCCGTTGCGCCTCGCTGCCGAAGCGCTCCATCATGATGACCTGGGGAAAATTCCCGACGATCGACGATTCGTTCTGCAGATCGTTGTGCAGCCCAAGCCCT
>NZ_JBARMY010000151.1:0-7726 GCF_049802695.1 Mycobacterium sp. | reverse complement strand
AGACCTCCGATGGTGCTAACTGTCAAGTCTTCAGAGTTCGGCCCAGCCCCGGCTTCGAGCGACGTGAACGCAATGGCCCCGATTAACCTGTCACAGGCACGGCAATAGTTTGATGAAATCCGTCCCTTACGGCAGCACGTCCTCCTCGTCGATCGGGTCTAGACCGCAGGACTCTTGACGCGCTACGTCGTCGAACTCGTCGTGCTGTTCGTAGCGTTGCGCATCGCGTTGAGCCCATCGCTGGTTACGCAGCCTGACCTGTCGGTCGTACTCGTCAGGGTCGTCCTGCCACAGCTGCGCCATCGACACACACTGTGGGCACACGCCAGCCTTGGCCGTGTCGAACGGGTGCAGATAGATGACTCGGACTCGTCTGCCACACGCGGCCCTCACAAATTCGCGGTCCTCGAGCAATGCCGTTTCAGCCCGGGCGAGAATCCAGCGCCTCACACGGTTAACGTCCTTCGGCGCATCACGAAAACAGTCGATCGGCGGGCCGGGGTCAGCAGAGTAGAGCCAAGCGTGCATTGGGCCAGGGTCGGCTGGCTCCGCCGGATCCCAGTACTTCGTGACGGGGTCCCTCTTCATGTCGGCCAAGCGAGCCGCCGCTCGTGAATCCGCAACCTTCACCCACTTAGTGTCGCCGCTGCCCGCACGTCTGGAAAGAGACCTGGTAACGACCGCCAACTCGTTGAAAACCTCTGATCCGCTTCAGACGAACTCCGTTTTGGTCGATTCGCAGGGTTCAGTGGGTGTTATGTCGACGAGGCGCTCGAGCAGTTTGCCTTTGTTGAATACGGCGCCGACGCGGACCGGGCAACCAGGCGAGGAGCGTCGACGGCGCGCCAGCGGGCTTGGGCGGCGTCGATCAGCTTGTGGGACGTGGCAGCCGGCTATTTGCCGGCACGGCAATCAGGCTGCGGCAGCGGGTAATTCGGGGAATGCCTTGCCTCCGTCGAACACCTGGTGTTCCTGTAAGCAGTGATAGAGCTGGCCTAAGAGTTTGTTGAAGAGGTTCCGGTTGGCGGCGGCGTGGCGGTCGCCGTGTTCGCGCCGCTGGCGGTAGTGCTGGCGGGCTGGCTCGTAGATCGAGGCGGCGGAGAAGGCCCATAGCCAGCCCACGGTGACCAGGCGGTTGTTCTTGATCTGTCGACGTGTGACGACCAGTGATCGGCCGGAGGCCCGGGTTACTGGTGCTGATCCGGCATAGGCTTTGAGCGCTCGGGCGTCGGCGAACCTAGTGCGGTCATCGCCGATCTCGGCGAGAACGCGGGCGCCGGTGGAGTCGGCCAGGCCCGGGAAGCTGGTGATGATCTCGTAGTCGGGGTGGGTTTCAAACAGAGCGGCGGATGCTTGGCCGAGGGCGTCGACGTTGGCGCACGTGGTGTCGAGTGCGGCTAGGAGGGCCAGGGCATGCTGGCCCATTGCCTTTTCCACGAGAATTGGTTGTCGCAGTTGGGTTTTACGTAGGCCAGCTTTGATCTGAACTGCGGTTGCGTCGATACCTCGGGTGCGCCCGGCGCGTCGAAGTGCGGCAACGATCCTGCTCACCGACAGCCTCGCCGCCGCGGCCGGGGTGGGAGCGATCGCCAGCACCGCGCGGGCTTCCGGGCTGGCGATACCCAACGGGAGCCGGCCTACGAACGCCGCCAGGAAGGTTGGGTAAAACTCCCGCAGCACGGCACGCAGCTGTTGAATGGCTTTGGTGCGGGCCCAGATCGCGTCCTGATGAGCGCGCGCCAACACCGCGATCGCTTGACACAATTCGCTGTCAGCCGGCAGTGGCCGGTGCAGATGCGCGTCGACACGCAGAATGTTGGCCAGAGTCATCGCGTCGGCGTGATCGGATTTCGACCGGGCGACCGAATGGCGTTCGCGATACCGCGCCACCGCCAGCGGGTTGATTGCGTAGACCGCCCGCCCAGTGGCCCGCAGGGCGGCGACCAGCAGGCCGCGCGGCGTTTCGATCGCGACCGGAACGGGGGCATCGTCGGTGTCGCCGGCCTCGGCGAGCATGTCGACCAATTGCGTGAAGCCGGTGGGGTCGTCAGGAATGCGTTTCTTAGCGACTAGCTTCCCGTCTTCGTCGATGATGGCGACGTCGTGATGGGCTTCGGCCCAGTCGATGCCGCAAAACAGTTTCACGTTGGTGTCCTCCAATGATGTTGTGGGTAACAGGTTTCGGGCCGTGGCCCGGGCAGGATGCGCAGCGCTCTACTTACGAGGCTCGATGGCCTTCCCTCCGATGAGCTGTTCGCGATCCCAGCGACCCGCGCGGCGCCGGTCTTTACGAGAGCTCTCCGGCTCGCGAAAATCTGAGGCGTTGCATCCGTGCAGGCGGGCTTGAACCACGCGGTTAATCCCACCGAACGCTCACCTTGCGACCCCGCCGCGACACGCTCGGTCTCTAGATAGGACTTTGGGTCCAGAAACGAGATAGGCGTTTGCTGCGTCAGGGCCGCAAGGGGGCGAACATTAACTAGCCCCACAACCAGGCCGGTCTGTAGGAAGACCTCCGCGGTCCGATAACACTCAGGCTTGAGCTGAGGGACTAGTGGCTGTTCACAGCTAAGTAGAAACGAGAGTGATCAGATCCTGTCTCGCGTCGTGGTCCCGTCGGCAGGCTTATCGCGTCGCGCAAGGTAACTTGCGCGACCGTGTTAGGCAAGGTAACTTGCATGAGTGGAGATCGCGGATAACGCCCGTAAGCACGGTGTTGCCGACGAGGACATCGAGCATGCAGTCCGCAATGCCATGCGCGTACTGAGCCAGGGCGACCGTGACCTCTACATCGGTGCCGACCGGACGGGCCGGCTCCTCGAGGTCGTCGTTCTCGATGACGACGGCCACCCCATGGCGATCCACGCCATGGCGCTCCGCCGCAAGTTCTACGAACACTTATAGAGGTGATGGATATGCCCCGAACCCGCGAACAGCTCCAGCAAGCCGCCGAGGCCGCCGAGCGCTGGCTCGACTCGCTCGACCCGGCGGCTATTGCTTCGCCAGACGCCGATGCCAGTCGGTTGCGTCGTATCGGCGATGCCGTACGCGCCGTGGCCAGGAGCCAGGTGGAGTTGGCCGACGCCGTGGCCGAGGCCAGGGCGCACGGACACACGTGGACGCAGATCGCAGCCATGCTCGGCACCAGCCGCCAGGCCGCTCAGGAACGCTACGGCGAGTTCGCCGAGCGTCCATATAGCTGATCGATCCTGGGTGGGGCATCCTCCCGGGGCATGACAATCAAACTTGGCCGGACACCCGTGTCTCACTTGAAGAGAAACGAGGTCGGAGGTCTTCTTTCGATCCGATGCCTTGTCTTAGACGGTGGCTCGAACTTAGCCGCCGTCATCGACTGACCGCCCGAGGAAGGCCATGAGCCGGCTGGTCGGCGAGGAGTCTATTGGCGCGGGTTGGGCTGGTCCGAAGCCACCCGGACGCCGCAGTACTGCTTCTGGCACCGACCCCACAAGCCCTGTACATAGGGCGAGCAGATCGCCGGGCAGCTCGACCAACTGGCCTTGTGAGCGGTGTATGTCCCAACTGTGTAGGGCCAAGTCCGAAACGGGGTACGTAAGCGCTCGGCGCAGCGGGACCTCGCCCTCCGGGGAGATCCGCAACGCGTCTAAGTCGGCTGTGGGCAGAGCATCCTGTAGTCGAGTCGCCAGCTCACGCAGAGCTCCCACTGGGTCGTCGTATGTCCAGTCGGCCGGCTCGGATGGGCCGTCCCAGAGCTCTCCGTCTTCGGCGAGAGTAACGATCTTCGTTGCGCTGCCGGTTACGTGACCCACCAGGTCACGCAAGCTCCAGTCGTCAAGGTTCGAAGGGTTGTCCCAGCTTTCCGGCTGAATCTGACTCACCGCGTCGATCAGCAGGTCGATCGCGGCGACGGCCATCAGGCCAATCTGTGCAGTCGTGTCATCATTCATGACCGAATCGTAGGGACCGGTAGTGACATAACGCCTCCAACGACCTCATGTTCAAGGTCCGCTATGGAATGTCTCGTTTGTAAAGAAACGAGACACCCCTTTGATGCTCCACTCCCTGATGACGCGGTGTCCCCCTGACGCGGCGTCTCATTCCTCACACCTCACATCGTGTGTCTCAGATCCCCACTGTCGGTGGGCAGTGAGACAGTCGTCGCATCGGGCGAGTTCACAATTCATCGCTGGAAGGAAGATCGGATGGCTACAGGTAATAAAGATGCCAGCCTCGCTGGCAAGCAGCTCGCCAACAAAAAGTCAACGAAGGCTCAAAAGAGCATTGCCGCAAGCGACCTGGCGCAGAGTAAGGAGAAAAGCAAGGGCAAGTAGGCCTAATCGCCTGCTTCGGATCAGCTAGGGCGTGTCTCGTGCCCGCTTCGGGTGCCGTGACCGTGAGACGTGTCTGGCCGGCAAGTTGAGCTTGCCATTCGGCGTCTGAAGGCTCCGTTTCGAAGACGTAGTCCCCCGGCAATTGGTTGGTGGGTCCGTAGTGCCGGTACAAGTCGGCGGCCGCGGCATCGATGGCATGGAGGCCGTTGAGCGCCCACAGGTCCCAGAGATCTCCGGCGGCGTGTCGGTCGGCCCACGTGCAGTCTTGGACGCGGCGAACGCGGGCAGTGTCGGGACGACCAATTCTGCGGCTGGGGCATCGCCGTAGCGCTGAATAAGCTGACGGCGCTCTGCGGGCCAAATCGCGCGGCCCCGCGAGGACAAGAGCTGACCCTTAACCGACAGCCCGCTCATCGTTTCAAGCACCACCGGGAAGGTGTGTGCTACCGCACTCAGCGGCGGTTCGACCCTGAGTCGGCCGTGGGTGCGCGCAAACGCGCGGGGCAGTTCACGATCAAGCTGCTCGGCGAGGGCCTTGCGGTCGTCGATAGCGATCAAGTCGATGTCCTCGCTGAGCCTCCCGTACGGCAGGTAGGTGCGGGCAAGGGCCGTTCGACCGATGAAGTGTGGACCTGGTCGATAAACCGCCGGCTGAGGAACGCGAGCACATGTGAGACGAAGTGGTCACGTTCCACTTGTTCAGCCGCGACCCCGAACTGTGCGGCTACCCGCTCACCCTCGTCATCGTTCACGTTGCGCGAGCCCATAGTTCAGCCCGGCGCAGCGAGGCCATCCTACGCTGGTCTGCGGCAAGCATTTTCAGCCGCTGCTTGTCGCAGCGGGGGTAAAGGACCGTGACAGCCGACGCGACCTCAACTTCGGCGTCGCCCAGTCCCGGGCGGTGCGCCAGATCGAGGACAGTCTGCTCCGGGCTGGTCACCAGTGCTGGCCCGAGTGAGGTTTCGATGCGCTCCGCATCCAGTATCTTGGTGTCACGCTTGACGAATCGGACGAGGGCGGGACGGTCAATCAACGTGATGGCCCGGTGTTGGTCCGGCACGGCCACCACAGCTGTAGCCACGGCGCGCGGAATGGCCCCGTGTGCTCTCGCTGCGCTGACACCCATCAGGACCGCATTCGCGGGACCGTAGACGGCCGAAGCGATCCCCACGGCAGTCGCCTCCAGATTGGGCCGCCATTCGCGGCCCACCATGTCTTGGGCAACCACCACGTAGAAGCCTTTGGCCACGCGGTGAAGCAGGCCCCTGTCGGTCAGTCTGGCGAGTTCCTGACCGGGATAGGCGTAGATGTCGTTCGCGTGCTGCGCACGTACAGTCCTCAAGGGAACGCGAGCCAGCCCGGCAGGGAGCTGCGTACTACGCTGTGGCGCCATCGGTTAATCCTTAAGAATGTATCTCTTAGGCTTCAAGCCTAAAGGACGCATACTGACGGCGCAAGAAGCTTGCTGACAAGTCGCCGCAAGCTGTTACCGGACCTGAGTGCACCGGCGCTACGAGGCGAAGCGCCGCCGGCTGGTTGGGGTCAGACCTGACGGGCTCACGTCCACAGGCTCAACGGGTTGCTCCAGCGAAAGCGGTTGAGGCACAACGCGGAACATCTCGACGGCCATATCTATATCGCCAGCCGTCATCCGCCAACTCCGACCGACTTTGCGTCCCGGTAGCTTTCCCGCACGAAGTTGAGCGGCCAACCACTTCTCCGACACCCCGCCGATTCGCTCGGCGGCTTCGGCAAGGTCATATGTCAGCGGCTCGGTCACCATGAATCTCCGCAGGACGCGCCAAACATGTTCTGACACGACCCGGCTGCGGAAACAACGAACCACATTCGTTGCCTTGCCGCGTAACCCGTGCCGCACGGTCCATTCATTAACGATAAACGCGGGGTACGCGTTACGCGACGCCCGACGACCACAAAATTTTCTCTACTACACATCGGTGCTACACCCCAGCTGCCAGTCGAGCGCTGATGGCCGCAGCGGCGGCCTGCGCGCTTCGCCGGTCCAGGTGTCCGTAGGTGCCCACCGTGGTCTCGATCGACTCGTGGCCCAAGTGATGCTGCACGACCGCCAGCGGCACGTTGTCGGCGATCATCCACGACGCGCAGGTGTGCCGCAGGTCGTGGATCCGCGGCGACTTGCCAAGTTTCGCCCGTTTGACCGCCGGCGCCCAGACTCGTCGACTGAAGCCCTGTGCGCGGACAAAGTCTCCGGCTCGATTCGTGAAGAGCCACTCACCGGTGCAGTCGAGCTTGGCCAGAACGCTGTCGGCGACGTTGATGGTGCGCACGGACTTGGCTGACTTGGGCGGGCCGAGTTTCAGTCCGTCGTTGGTGACTTTCCACGCGCGGGATATCCGCACGGTGCCCTGCACCTGGTCGACGTCGCCCGGCTGCAATGCCGTCGCCTCGCTCCACCTCGCCCCGGATGCCACGAGGAACATCACAAACGGCCGCCAGTACTCGGTGACGGCGTTGAGCAGAATGGCGAAATCGGACTCGGTCAAAAACACCATCTCGCGCCGCTCCCATCGCGGCAGCCGCACTCCATGGCACGGGTTCTTCGTGAGGTGGCCGGCGGCGACGGCCGCATTGAAGGCTCCCGACAAAAACCGTTGTTTGTTCGCGATCGTCTTGCCGGAGGCACCCTCCTCGAACATCGCGTTCACCCATAGCGCGATCTCGTCGCGGGATAGCGCCGCCAGCGGTGTGGCACCCAAGGTGGGTGCGATGTCGTTGGCTAGATACGACCGATAGCGCCGGATAGTCTCCGACTCCACACCGGTGAGGTGGTCGATGTGATGCCCGATCCACTCCTCGACCGTCAGAGCCGACCCGCTACGTTCTGTCGCAGCAACGACCTCGATAGCCTTTGCCGGGCCGACCTGATTCACCAAGTCTTTGAACCGAACCGCCTTCGCGTGCTCGTCGAAGGACAGCGACGACTGCCTGCCGTTCACCCTGAACAGCACGGACGTGTACGCGCTGCCGTCTCGACGGGTGCGCAGCCGAAGCGTCGCCATGCAAGCAGAATACGCCGGAAATGTTGACCATGTTGACCACGATGTTGACCAACATTCCGTGAAAACGCTCTGAACTGCGGTTTCTCGGTGGAGCTCAGGGGACTCGAACCCCTGACCCCCACACTGCCAGTGTGGTGCGCTACCAGCTGCGCCATAGCCCCGTTGAGGTGTGCCCATCGAAGCTACACCACCGGCAATCCGCGTTCAAAGTCGCTGACCAGCGACTCATCCGACGACTTTATCGACAATGTCCTGCGCCGCCCGCTGCACTTCGGCCAGATGCTCGGGTCCGCGGAACGACTCGGCGTAGATCTTGTAGACGTCCTCGGTGCCCGACGGACGGGCCGCGAACCAGGCGTTGGCCGTCGTCACCTT
>NZ_JBARMY010000150.1:0-5572 GCF_049802695.1 Mycobacterium sp. | reverse complement strand
TCCAACCCGGTGCGCGACGCGGCGCTGGTCGGCTTCAACCCGCGCGGCATCCGCGTGCGGTCCAACCGCGGCGTCGCCGGCATCGACGGCACCGTCTCCACCGCGATCGGAGCGGCCCTCGGGCATGAGCGGGTGGCCGGAAGCGACGCGTGCGCACGCACCGTCGCGCTGATCGGTGACCTGACCTTCGTCCACGACAGCTCCGGCCTGCTGATCGGGCCCACCGAGCCGACCCCGCAACACCTGACGATCGTGGTGTCCAACGACAACGGCGGCGGCATCTTCGAACTGCTCGAGCAGGGTGACCCCCGGTTCTCCGACGTGTCGTCCCGCATCTTCGGCACCCCGCACGACGTGGATGTGGGCGCTTTGTGTCGCGCCTACCATGTCGACAGCCGACAAATCGAGGTCGACGACCTCGGCGCCGCTCTTGACGAGCCGAACACCGGTATGCGGGTCCTGGAAGTCAAAGCCGATCGGTCCTCACTGCGCCAATTGCATGCCGCCATCAAAGCCGCGCTCTGAGGCGCCGATGGGTGCCGTGAAGTCGCCGGAATCCATGGAAGCGCTGAAAAGGTTGTGGCGCGTGCTGATTCACGGCCGCAACGGCGATCTGCCCGACACCCGCTCACGGCGCATCCTGCGCTGGATCCGGATCGGCATCCTGGTCATAGCGGTCCTGGTGACAATGCAATCGGTGCTGCTGGTGGCCGGCGCCTGGCGCAACGACCTGGCCATTCAGCGCGATATGGGGGTGGCGCCGGCCGAAGTGCTGAGCGCGGGGCCGAGGCGCTCCACGATCGAGTTCGTCACACCGGACCGCGTTACCTATCGACCCGAACTCGGCGTGCTGTATCCGTCGGAATTATCCGCTGGGATGCGGATTTACGTCGAATACGACAAGAAAAATCCCAACCTGGTCCGGGTGCAGAACCGCAACGCCGAGTTGGCGATCATTCCGGCCGGATCGATCGCCGTGGCGGGCTGGTTAGTGGCCGGTGCATTGCTGCTGGGTATCGCGGTGCTGGAGAAACGACTGCTGATGCCAGATTTCAGCCGACGTATGCCCGACGGCAACCTTGGCGACAAACAGCACTGACATCGTAGTGGTGTGCGCGTTGCGATCGTCGCGGAGTCGTTTCTCCCGCATGTCAACGGCGTCAGCAATTCCGTGGTGCGGGTGCTCGAGCATCTGCGCCGCACCGGCCACGAAGCGTTGGTGATCGCACCCGACACGCCGCCGGGTGAGCCGCGGGCCGACCGGATTCACGACGGCATCCGGGTGCACCGGGCACCTTCGCGGATGTTTCCGAAGGTGACCTCGCTGCCGCTCGGCGTGCCCACACCCCAGATGCTGCGGGTTCTTCGGGGATTCGACCCCGACGTAGTGCATCTCGCGTCACCGGCGCTGCTCGGCTACGGGGGAGTGCTGGCCGCTCGTCGTCTCGGCGTGCCATCGGTCGCGGTTTTTCAGACCGACGTGGCGGGATTCGCCGCGTGCTACGGCATCGGGGTCGCCTCACGCGCCGCGTGGGCGTGGACGCGCCGTCTGCACAGCTTCGCCGACCGAACCTTGGCGCCGTCCACGTCAGCGATGGAAGACCTTGCTGCGCATCGTGTTCCGCGAGTCCATCACTGGCCGCGCGGCGTCGACATGCTGGGGTTCGCGCCGTCGGCGCGTGACGAGGCGCTTCGGCGGCGATGGTCACCGGACGGCAAGCCGATCGTCGGCTTCGTCGGCCGCCTGGCTCCGGAGAAGCAGGTGAAGCGGTTGGCGGTGCTGGCGCGCAACAGCGCGGTGCAACTCGTCATCGTCGGCGACGGAATCGAGCGCGCCAGGTTGCGAAGCGCAATCCCGACAGCAGTTTTCACCGGTGCCCTTTACGGTGCCGAGCTGTCTGCGGCGTATGCCAGCATGGACGTGTTCGTGCACACCGGTGAGCACGAAACCTTCTGTCAAGCGGTGCAGGAAGCCTTGGCGTCAGGGCTGCCGGTCATCGCCCCCGATGCCGGCGGGCCACGCGACCTGGTCACCTCGTGGCGTACCGGGCTGCTGCTGCCCGTCGGGGAGTTCGAGGCGCGGCTACCGGACGCGGTGGCACATCTGATCGACGAACGGCCGCGGTATTCGCCGGCCGCCCGGCGCAGTGTTCTCGAGCGCAGCTGGCCCGCCATCTGCGACCAGCTGCTCGAACACTATGAGGCGGTGCAAGGGAGGCGGCGGGCCGCCGCGGCGTGACCGAGCCGATTGCCCGACACGCCCCCTCACCGCTACGCGGCTGGGGGTACCCCCCTCCCGGGCCGTTACGGCCCGCATCGTCGTCGGGCGGTAGCGTCAGCGCGGTGAGCCGCGCGACCCTGGGAAAGGATCCCCGCGACGTAGCGTCGATGTTCGACGGCGTCGCGCGCCGTTACGACCTGACCAATACGGTGCTGTCGCTGGGGCGGGACCGGTACTGGCGGCGGGCCACCCGGTCGGCCTTGCGGCCGGAGCCCGGCGAGAAAGTGCTCGACTTGGCGGCGGGGACAGCGGTGTCGACGGCGGAGCTGGCCAAGTCCCGGGCGTGGTGCGTGGCGGCCGATTTCTCGGTCGGGATGTTGGCGGCAGGTGCTGGGCGGATGCTGCCCAAGGTCGCTGGTGACGCCACCCGATTACCCTTCGGCGACGATGTTTTCGACGCGGTCACCATCAGTTTCGGATTGCGCAACGTCTCCGAACCGCAAGCCGCGCTGCGTGAGATGGCCCGGGTGACCCGGGCAGGCGGGCGGTTGGTGGTGTGCGAATTCTCCACACCGACCAATGCGGTGTTCGCCAACGTGTACAAGGAGTACCTGATGCGGGCGCTGCCGCGGGTGGCGCGAGCGGTGTCGAGCAATCCCGACGCGTACGTCTATCTGGCGGAATCGATTCGCGCCTGGCCCGACCAGCCGGCGCTGGCCCGGCAGATCGCGGGCACCGGCTGGTCGGCGGTTCGGTGGCGAAACCTCAGCGGCGGCATCGTCGCGCTGCACGCGGCGTACAAGCCACACGAGTCAACGGTCAGCTGAACGGCTTTCGGCGGTCCAGCAGCCTCGACGCACGTCCGCCCCCGCGCCACACCCGCGCCACCATGTCGACATCGTCGTCGGTCACCAGGTTGCCCATCACCCGCACGGCGACGCTCATCAGCGCAGACGAACGCATCGCGATCGGCCCAGTGGCGGGCAGGAACCGCGGGAAAGTCAGCAGCAGCGCCAGCCGTCGGGCGATGGAAAATCCGCGTCCGTAGTGACGCTGCAGCAGGCGCGGCCACGCCAGCGAAAGGTCGGACAAGTCACTGGACGCCAGCAGTTCGACGGCGAGCCGCCCGGTTTCCAGCCCATAGTCGATGCCTTCGCCGTTGAGCGGGTTGACGCAGGCCGCGGCGTCGCCGATCAGCACCCAGTTCGGTCCGGCCACCCCGGATACCGCCCCACCCATCGGCAGCAGCGCTGAGGACACCGCCCGCGGCTGCCCGTCGAAGCCCCACTCGTCGCGCCGTAAGTCGGTGTAGAACGACATCAACGGTCGAAGCGCCAGACCGGCGGGTCGTTTCGCGGTCGACAGGGCTCCGACACCGATATTCACCTCCCCGTTGCCCAGCGGGAAGATCCAGCCGTAACCGGGCAGCACCGCCCCGTCGGGTGAGCGCAGCTCCAGGTGTGACGTCAGCCAGGGCTCGTCGCCGCGCGGCGACGTCAGGTAACCGCGGGCCGCCACGCCGAACACTGTCTCCTGATGCCATCGGCGGCCCAGCTTGCGGCCCAGTGTTGACCGCGCCCCGTCGGCGACAATCAGCCCACGGCAGCTCACCTCGGACCCGTCGGCCAGCAGCACAGAAGTTACCCGTCCAACTGAATCATGATGAACAGCAGAGGCTTTCGTGCCGAGCAGCATCCGTGCACCGGCATCTTCGGCCACTTTGCGGATCCGGTCGTCCAGCTCCAGGCGGGGCACCGCACTGCCAGTCGACGGGAACGACGGGCCGGGCCAGTCAACCTGCACGTCGCTGCCGAACCCGCTCATCTGCAAGCCGCGGTGGCGGATGTGGACGTCCAGCCAGTCGGTCAGGCCCAGCCGCTCCAGCTCGGCAACCGCGCGCGGCGTCAGGCCGTCGCCGCAGGCTTTGTCACGGGGGAAGCTTGCCGAGTCAATGACCAGCACATCGTGGCCCGTGCGGGCGGCCCAGGCGGCCGCCGCTGATCCGGCCGGGCCGGCGCCCACGACCACCACATCGGCTCTACTGTGCACACTCCCCAGTATGTTGGTCGGGTGGGGACCCCAGCGAGTGTGGTGGCGGGCGTCGACTTCGGCGACGCCCATTTCGCCGCAAGCGTCCGCGACGGGGTCGGCCGGATCGAGCAGTTGATGGAAACCGAGCTGCGCGACAGCGACGACCTGCTCACCGAGGCGGTGCTGCATCTGTTCCAGGCGGGCGGCAAGCGGTTCCGGCCGCTGTTCACGGTGTTGTCGGCGCAACTCGGGCCCAACCCGCAGGCTCGTGAGGTGACTGTCGCCGGAGCTGTCATCGAACTGGTGCATCTGGCGACGCTCTACCACGACGACGTGATGGACGAGGCTGGGGTGCGTCGCGGCGCACCGAGTGCCAATGTGCGCTGGGGCAACAGCATCGCCATCCTGGCCGGCGACTATCTGTTCGCGACGGCCTCGCGGTTGGTGGCGCAGCTGGGGCCGGACGCGGTGCGGTTGATCGCCGAGACGTTCGCTCAGCTGGTGACCGGACAGATGCGCGAAACTCGCGGCGCCGCCGAGGGGATGGACTCCATCGAGCACTACTTGAAGGTGGTGCACGAGAAGACCGCCTGTCTGATCGCCGCGGCGGGCCGCTTCGGTGCGACGTTCTCGGGCGCGGACGAGCAGCAGGTGGAGCGGCTGGGCCGGCTGGGCGGCATCGTGGGCACCGCGTTTCAGATCTCTGACGACATCATCGACATCGACAGCGAACCCGACGAGTCTGGCAAGGTGCCCGGAACAGACCTGCGCGAGGGCGTGCAGACCCTGCCGGTGCTGTTCGCCTTGAACGGTACTGGGCCGGACGTCGACCGGCTGCGGGAACTCCTGGCCGGTCCCATCCACGACGACGCGGTGGTGGCCGAAGCGCTGACGCTGCTGCGGGCATCGGCGGGCATGGCCAGAGCCAAGGACACGGTGATGCGTTATGCGGCCCTGGCCCGCGAGGAGCTGGCCCAGTTGCCCGATCTGCCCGGCCGCCACGCGCTGGCGTCGCTGGTCGACTACACCATTACCCGCCATGGATAGTGGAACCGAGCGGATCGTCTCAGGCGTTGATTCATCAGACCGGGCCTAAGCAGAAGCCCGAGCGTTCGCGAGGAGGACTTCGATGACCTGGCATCCGCATGCCAATCGGCTCAAGACGTTTGCGCTGTTGGTCGGCATGTCGACGGTGATCGTGTTCGTCGGAGGGTTGTTCGGCAAAACGGCGTTGTTCTTGGCAATGCTGTTCGCCATCGGCATCAACGTCTACACCTACTTCAACAGTGACAAGCTGGCGCTGCGCGCCATGCATGCACA
>NZ_JBARMY010000149.1:0-13344 GCF_049802695.1 Mycobacterium sp. | reverse complement strand
CCGTGGACCTGCCCGGCCACGGCCGGTCTGCCTGGCGCTCCGACGGGGACTACTCGCCGCGGCTCAACGCCGCGACGGTGGCCCCGGTCCTGCAGGAGCTGGCCGCCGACGCCGAGCTGGTGGTCGGCATGTCGCTGGGTGGCTTGACGGCAATCCGACTGTCGGCTATCGCTCCTGACCTGGTGCGCAAGCTTGTGCTGGTCGACGTGACCCCCTCGGCGTTGCAGCGGCACGCTCAGCTCACGGCCGATCAGCGCGGCACCGTGGCGTTGATGGAGGGCGAGCGAGTGTTTCCCAGCTTCACGGCGATGCTGGAACTGACGACCGCCGCGGCCCCCCACCGAGATCGGCAGTCGCTGCGTCGCGGGGTGTTCCACAATTCGCGCCGTCTCGACGACGGCCGTTGGACCTGGCGCTACGACCTGATCCGCACAGTGCCCGACTTTACCGGTCTGTGGGACGACGTAGCCGCCCTCGACGCCCCGGTGACCCTGATCCGCGGGGCCAATTCCGGGTTCGTCACCGACGACGACGCCGACGAATTGAGCCGGCGCGCGAAGCATTTCCGCGGAGTACGGGTGGTCGAGGGCTCAGGGCACTCCGTGCAGAGTGACCAGCCCGGTGCATTGATCGACATCGTGCGCGACGTGCTGGCCCAGTGAGCCGCGCCGGCGACGAAGATGCCGGCGCGGCCGGGATCGAGGAGCGGCGCACAAAAATTACGCCGGCGACAAAGACGCCGGCGACGCCGGATCGCGGAGCGGCGCACAGAGGGTACCGCGATCGACCGGCTACCGTGTCAGGGTGAGCGCCCCGCACCATCCAGTCCGCATCGGCGTGCAACTACAACCGCAGCACGCCCCCGACTACGGCGCCATTCGTGACGCCGTCCGCCGCTGTGAGGACATCGGCGTCGACGTCGCCTTCAATTGGGATCACTTCTTCCCGCTGTACGGCGACCCTGACGGCGCCCACTTCGAATGCTGGACCATGCTGGCCGCGTGGGCCGAGCAGACTTCTCGCATCGAGATCGGCGCGCTGGTCACCTGCAACTCGTACCGCAATCCCGAACTGCTCGCCGACATGGCACGCACCGTCGACCACATCTCCGGCGGCCGGCTGATTCTGGGCATCGGATCCGGCTGGAAGCAGAAGGACTACGACGAGTACGGGTACGAGTTCGGGACGGCGGGTGGCCGGCTCGACGACCTGGCGGTCGCGCTGCCGCGAATCAAATCCCGGCTGAGCAAACTGAATCCGGCGCCGACCCGCGACATTCCTATCCTGGTCGGCGGCGGAGGCGAGAAGAAAACCTTGCGGCTGGTCGCCGAGCACGCCGACATCTGGCACAGCTTCGCCACCCGGGACACTTACCCGGCGAAATCCGACGTGCTCGCCGAGCACTGCGCTGCCATCGGGCGCGACCCCGCGACCATCGCCCGCTCGACCGGCGTGGGCGGCGAGGACTCGCAGGGCTCAGGCGCCGACGCGCTGATTGCCGACGCCGAGGCGCTGGTGAACCTCGGCGTCACCCTGCTGACCGTGGGAACGGGCGGCCCCGATTTTGACTTGACCAACGCCGAGGCCTTGTGCCGGTGGCGGGACAGCCGCTGACCCTTCACGCACCGATGCCCAACAAGTACGGGGTCAAAGAAAAAGACCAGATGATTTCCCGAATCGTCAGTGCGCTGGCTGTCGTCATGCTGGTGTGCGGGTTGAGCTGCGCCGCACCCGCCGCCGCCGACCCCGACCAGTGCGCACCCTCCGGGCAGGACGGCGCAGTCGCATTGCCGAAGAAGCTGGCCACAGCCAACCGGCCCAACGAGGACAAGTACACAACACCCGACGTCGAGCCGTTGACCGACGTCAACGTCAACGCTTTGGGGCTCAGCACGCCCGGGACGCTGACGGTCGCAACCCTGTCGCAGTCGCCGCCCAACATCTGCATCAACGGCGCCGGACGGTTCACCGGATTCGACAACGAGTTGTTGCGGGCGATCGCGAAGAAGCTGAATCTGCAATTGAATTTCGTCGGCACCGACTTCGTAGGGCTGCTTGCTCAAGTGGCGGCCGGCCGCTTCGATGTCGGCTCGGCTTCGATCACCGCCACCGACGCCCGTCGGCGCACCGTCAGCTTTACCAATGGCTACGACTTCGGCTACTTCTCGCTGGTGGTGCCCGCCGGCTCGGCGATCACCAGTTTCGACCATCTTGCGGAGGGCCAGCGCATCGGTGTCGTGCAGGGCACGGTCGAGGAGGCTTACGTCGTCGAGAGTCTGCATCTGCAGCCGGTGAAGTTTCCCGACTTCATCACCCTTTACGCCAGCCTCAAGACACGCCAAGTCGACGCCTGGGTGGCGCCGGCGATGGAAGCGCTGAACGCCGTTCACGTCGGCGACCCCGCCGCGATCGTCGCGCACACCTTCGGTCTGGGCAACTATGAGGCCTATGCGGTCGCCAAGAACAATCGGCCGCTGCTCGCGGCTCTCGACGCAGGGCTGGACGCCGTCATCGCCGACGGCACCTGGTCACAGCTGTACACCGACTGGGTCCCCCGCCCGCTGCCGCGCGGCTGGAAACCCGGCTCCAAGGCCGCGCCGCAACCGCACCTGCCGCCTTTCGGCGCCATCGCGGCGCGCCACAACCGTACGGTCGACGAGCCGCCGACGCCCAAGTCGACGCTCGACCAACTGGCGGACTCCTTCCTCGACTGGCATCTTTACCGAACCGCCATCCCCGTCCTGCTGGAGACCGGGCTGCCTAACACGTTGACGCTGACGGTCAGCGCCAGCATCATCGGACTGGCGTTCGGCATGGTGCTGGCAGTCGCCGGTATTGCGCGGTCCCGCTGGTTGCGCTGGCCGGCACGGGTCTACACGGACATCTTCCGCGGCCTGCCCGAGGTCGTCGTCATCTTGATCATCGGCCTCGGCGTCGGGCCGTTGGTCGGCGAGGTCACCCACAACAACCCGTACCCGCTGGGAATCGCCGCGTTGGGGTTGATGGCGGCGGCGTATATCGGCGAAATATTCCGCGCCGGAATTCAAAGCGTCGAGCCGGGGCAGCTCGAAGCCGCCCGCGCGCTCGGTTTCAGCTACCCCGCCGCCATGCGCCTGGTGGTGATGCCGCAAGGGATTCGCCGCGTACTGCCGGCGCTGGTCAATCAATTCATCGCGTTGCTCAAGGGCTCGGCACTGGTCTACTTCCTCGGACTGATCGCCGGGCAACGCGAGCTCTTCCAGGTCGGCCGTGATCTCAATGCGCAAACCGGCAGCCTTTCGCCGCTGGTGGCAGCCGGACTCTTCTATCTGATGCTGACCATCCCGTTGACGCACCTGGTCAACCTCATCGACGCGCGACTGCGCCGGGGCCGGCCATCGGCGGAGCCGGACGACGCCTTCGACTTGATCACGACCACGTCCGGTCAGGAGATGACGTGACGGCCGGGGCACAGCAGCGGCAACCGGTGTCATTGACGGGCAAGGACGTTCACCTCACGCTGGGCCAGTCGGCGGTGCTGCGCGGCATCGACATCGAGGTGCCGGCAGGCGACACCCTGGCGGTGATCGGGCCGTCAGGTTCGGGTAAGTCGACGTTGCTGCGCGCACTCAACCGGCTGTACGAGCCCGACCGCGGCGACATCCTGCTGGACGGCCGGTCGGTGTTGAACGACAACCCCGATGAGCTGCGTCAGCGCATCGGCATGGTGTTTCAGCATTTCAACCTGTTCCCGCATCGCACGGTGGTGGACAACGTCATGCTGGCGCCGCAAAAGCTGAAGAAGCTGCCGGCTGAGGCCGCCCGCGAGTTGGCGCTGGCTCAATTGGACCGCGTCGGGCTCAAGCACAAAGCCGGCACGAGGCCGGCCACCCTGTCGGGCGGCCAGCAGCAACGCGTCGCGATCGCCCGCGCCCTGGCGATGGCGCCGCAGGTGATGTTCTTCGACGAAGCGACCTCCGCACTGGACCCCGAGATGGTCAAAGACATCCTGGCTCTCATCGCCGACCTCGGCGCCGGGGGCATGACGATGGTAGTCGTGACCCATGAAATGGGTTTCGCCCGCTCGGCATCGAACGCTGTCGCGTTCCTTGACCGCGGCAGAGTCGTCGAGTCCGGTCCGCCGGACAAAATATTTGACGCGGCCGGAACCGAACGACTGCAGCGATTTCTGTCTCAAGTGCTTTAACGCCCACAGAATCATTCTCCGGTCCGCGACACGCTTACCAGTTAGACTGGCAAATTATGGCGGAGAGCGGAACCGTTGCGCCTGAGGTAACGGACCTGGCGGAGGGCTTGCACCGGACGCTGTCCAAGCTGTTCGCGATCTTGCGCCGCGGTGATCCGAACGGAGTGGTGGCCGGCGACCTCACATTGGCGCAGCTGTCCATTCTGGTCACATTGCTTGACCAGGGCCCGATCCGGATGACTGACCTGGCCGCCCACGAGCGGGTGCGGACTCCGACCACCACTGTGGCGATTCGCCGTTTGGAAAAAATCGGATTAGTGAAACGATCGCGTGATCCTTCGGACTTGCGGGCGGTACTCGTCGACATCACGCCACGAGGGCTGGCGGTCCATCGCGAGTCGCTTGCCAATCGACACGCCTCTCTCGCGGCGATGCTGAGCCAGCTCACCGATTCCGACCTCGACACGCTTACCAAGGCGCTGGCGCCGCTCGAACGGCTGGCCGCTTGCGAACCGGCCGGGAGCTCCGCCGATACGGCGGATGAACGCGAGCAAGCGTAACGCCCGAGGCGCCAATGTGATTGGCGGCTGCGGCTAAGCTGGCAAGCATGCCGACTGCACTCATCACCGGCGCCGGAGGCGGTATCGGTTCGGCAATCGCCACCGCCCTGGCGCCCACTTACAGCCTGCTGTTGGCGGGGCGGCCGTCGCCGCGCCTGGACGCCGTCGCGCAGCGGCTGCGGGCTGAGACGGTGTCGCTGGACCTCACCGACGCGGACGCCATCCGCGACGTCGCCGCCGCCGTCGAAGAACTAGACGTGCTGGTGCACAACGCCGGTGTGTCCATCCCCAGCTACATCGGCGACTCTCGGATCGAGGATTGGCGCACCACGTTTGACGTCAATGTGATTGGCGCCGTGGCACTTACGCTGGCTCTGCTGCCGGTGCTGCGGCGGAGCCAGAGCCACGTCGTGTTCATCAACTCCGGGTCCGGCCGCAAGGTGTCGCCGGGCATGGCTTCTTACTCGGCCAGCAAGTTCGCCTTGCGCTCCTTCGCCGACTCCCTACAACAAGATGAGCCCGCAGTGCGGGTGACCACCGTCTTTCCCGGCCGAACCGATACCGACATGCAACACGAACTGGTCGCCTTCGAGGGCGGCGAGTACGACGCCGCCAAATTTCTGCGGCCGGAAACCGTGGCCGGAGTGGTCGCCACCGCCGTGGCCACGCCCGCCGACGGTGACGTTCACGAGATCGTTCTGCGGCCGCGCTGATATCCGAAAGGCTTCGATGATCTCGGTTGCGTTGCGGACCGATCAGGGGTCGATTCCAGCTCTGGTGGCCGTCGCTCAGCGGTAGTTACAGTCAGCCCCCAAAGGCTGCTGTCTTCACCGACGCGCCGCGGAAGGAACCGACACGATGATGCCTATAGCCCACAGCTGGCGAGCGTTGGCCGGGGGTTTGCTGGTCAGCGCTGTTGCCGTCGTCGGCTTCGCCGGTGGCAGCGCATCGGCGGGGCCGGTGTATCCGCCACGGCCGACACCGGCGCCGACCGCAGTCAATCAACCATTCGCCGCCGCACCGGGAACGGTTGTCAACAACACACCGGGGGCAGGCCCCGCGGCCGCACCGGCGCCTGCGGCAGCGCCGCCACAACAGGCGGCCGTGATTCCGGCTACCTCCGGCACGATTCGAGACTACCTGCAGGCCAACGGGGTTCAGCTAGAACCGCAGAAATCGGAGGATTTCAAAGCACTCGACATCACCCTGCCGATGCCGCCGCACTGGACGCGGGTGCCCGACCCCAACGTCGTCGACCCATTCGTGGTGATCGCCAATCGGTCCGGCACCAGCCTATACACCTCGAACGCTCAAGTGGTGGTGTACAAGCTGCTCGGCGACTTCGACCCGCGAGAGGCCATCACCCACGGCTTCGTCGACAGCCAGCAGTTGTTCGCGTGGAAAACCGCCGGCACCTCGCTCGCGGATTTCGGCGAATTTCCGTCGTCGATCATCCAAGGCACCTACCGCCAGAACAACATGACGCTCAGCACCGTGCGCCGCCACGTCGTCGCCACGTCAGGTCCCGACAAGTACCTGGTGTCATTGGCGGTCACCACCGGCGCCGGCCAGGCGGTAGCCGAGTCGCGGGCTACCGAGGCGATCGTGAACGGCTTCCGGGTAGCCGCACCGGGCTCTGCGCCGAGCGCCGCACAACCCAGTCCTCCGGCGCCGGCGTCACAGCCGGCGTCAGTGCCGTTGAGCGGTGCGACCGTTCCGGCGCGCTAATCGGAGTCGATGGCAAAAGTCAGCCAGAGCTGACGGCGGCCGCTAACCGGCCGGTGGACCCGCGAAGCCCGCTAGTTCCGGCTGATATCAATGGGATGCGTCGCCAGCAGCGACAAGGGCAGCGGCTGGCGCCGCAGTACCCGTCCCCACAGATCGACCCTCGGTTGAACCAGGACATCGGAGGGCAACGCGGACAACACGATCCAGTCGTCGCGCTCGATTTCGCCTTCCAGCTGGCCGATGGTCCACCCTGAATACCCGGCATAGATCCGCACGCCCTCGAGCAGCGGGGCGATCACATCGGGATCAACGTCCAAATCGACCATCGCGACGCGCCCGGAAACGTGCCGTAGACCCGGCACCCCGTCAGGATCGGCGCCCACCCGCAGCGTGCCCAGGCACAGCGCCGCATCGCGCTTCACCGGTCCCCCGATGAACATGGTCTTCGGCTTGGCCGCCAGTTTCGCCCACTGCGGCAGCACGTTGTAGACGGCGGTCTCACTGGGCCGGTTGATCACTACGCCCAGCGTGCCGCCGTCGTTGTGCTCGACGACGTAGATCACGCTCCGGCGAAACGTCGGCTCGAGCAGATCGGTGTTCGCCAACAGCAACGTGCCCGCTCGCACCCGATGGGCAGCGGGTGCGACATAGTCCTCGGGGTCTTCGGGCTGCGCCACCCCACTATCATGGCACCGGGTACCGACTCCGCGGCGTACAAGCACGGTCCGTTCCGAGATTTGTACTGTTAAAAGGTTGCGTGCGGTCACTTCTCGGTGACTGCCTGGAATCGTGGAAGTTGGTTGTGTGTTTCGCACCCGTGCGCCGGTCACTGTCTGGCGGTCGGTGCTTGAGCTCACAGCTTTCCGGCGTCTGCTGGAGTTGCGGGTGAGCAGTCAGTTCGGCGACGGCCTGTTTCAGTCGGCCTTGGCTGGGGCGCTGCTTTTCAATCCGGAACGAGAAACCGACCCGATGGCGATCGCCGGTGCGTTCGCCGTGCTGTTCCTGCCCTATTCGGTGCTGGGTCCTTTCGCCGGTGCGCTGATGGACCGCTTCGATCGCCGGCAGGTGTTGTTCCTGGCGAACTCGGGCCGGCTGGTGGCGGTGGTCGGTGTGGGCGCCATGCTGGCTGTCGGCGCCGACGACGTGGCGGTGTTGTGTGGCGCCCTGGTCGTCAACGGCTTCGCCCGCTTCGTGTCGTCGGCGATGTCGGCGGCGCTGCCGCACGTGGTGCCGCGCGATCGAGTGGTGACGATGAACGCACTGGCTACTGCTACCGGTGCGGTCGCCGCTTTCCTGGGCGCCGATTTCATGCTGCTCCCGCGTTGGCTTTTCGGGCCCGGTGACAGAGGTGCCGCGTCGATCGTCTTCATTGCGGCCGTTCCGGTGTTGATCGCGCTGGTGCTGTCTTTGCGGTTCGCGGCTCGCGCGCTCGGGCCTGACGAGACGCGGCGCAGGGCCCACGGATCTGCCGCCAACGCGGTGCTGACCGGTTGGCTCGACGGTGCCCGGACCGTGCTGGACCGCCCGACGGTTGCCGCCACCCTCGCCGCACTCGCTGCACACCGAATGGCGTTCGGCCTCAACACACTGCTGGCGCTCGTGCTGGTTCGGCATATCGGCGTCACGGCGGTCGGCGGCCTGGGCACTGCGGTGCTGTTCATCGCCGCCACCGGAGCCGGCTCCCTTGCCGCCAACGCCTTGACACCGCCTGCGGTCCGTCGCTGGGGTCGCTATCCCACGGCCAACGGCGCGCTGGCGGCTGCAGCCGTCGTCCAAGTGGCGGCAGCGTGGCTACAGCTGCCCGTCATGGTGGCGTCCGCGGTCTTTCTGGGCTTGGCCGGACAGGTGGTCAAGCTGTGCGCCGACACCGCGATGCAGGTCGACGTCGACGACGCGTTGCGCGGACACGCATTCGCGGTACAAGACGCGCTGTTCTGGGTTTCATTCGTCGCATCCGTCACGGTGGCGGCGACCGTCATTCCCGACGACGGGCGCTCCCCCGCGTTGGCGCTGGCCGGGACGGCGTGCTACCTGGTGGGGCTGGTGGCGCACGCGGTGATCGGTCGTCGCGGCCAGTTCGTGGGTACCGGTTAAGGTAGCTGCGTGGCCCGTTCTGGCCCGATGGTGGCCGATCTGAAAGCTGAAAGCGACGAGCTGGACGCGCTGATGACGTTGCTGCCCGAGGACCGGTGGGCCGAGCCGACGCCGTCGCCGGGCTGGACGATCGCACATCAGATTGCGCATCTGTGGTGGACCGATCGCGTCGCGCTGACCGCGGTGCACGACGCGGCGGGTTTCGCGGAAGTGCAGGCGGAGGCGGCAAAGAACCCGACCGGTTTTGTCGACGCGGGCGCCGAAGAACTTGCGACCACACCGCCGGCGAAACTACTCACCGAGTGGCGCGTGACTCGGGACCGGCTGCACGAGGCGCTGCTCAGCGTTCCCGAAGACCAGAAGTTGCCCTGGTTCGGGCCACCGATGAGCGCGGCATCCATGGCGACCGCCCGGCTGATGGAGACCTGGGCGCACGGGCTCGACGTCGCTGACGCCCTCGGCGTCACCCGCCGGCCGACCGCGAGGCTGCGCTCAATCGCCCACATCGGTGTCCGCACCCGGGATTTCTCCTTCGTGGTCAACGGTCTGGTACCGCCGACCGAGCCGTTCCTCGTCGAACTGCGGGCACCCGATGACGAGGTGTGGTCATGGGGTCCCTCTGATGCGGCGCAACGGGTTACCGGCGTTGCCGAGGACTTCTGCTGCCTGGTCACGCAGCGGCGGCCGCTGACAGCGCTCGGCGTCACGGCGGACGGTGATGATGCGCAGCGTTGGCTCGGCATCGCCCAAGCCTTCGCCGGCCCGCCGGGCCCGGGGCGATGAGCGCGTGCAACGCGCGAAGAGAGACCGGGCCCATCCAAGTCGGCCCGGGGCGATGGGCGCGCACGACTGACTTCCACCGAGATCGACGCCAGCGTCGAAAAACGCCCGGATTCCCTCGTTAGCGTCGATCTCAGTGAAGCGGTGGTCCAAACTACAGCGTTGACGCCGCGTCCGCCGTGCCGTCGCCGTCGGTGTCGGTCAGCTTGACGTTCCACCGTCCGTCGCCGTCGGTGTCGACGTAGCCGGTGGCGCCAACGTCTTCGGCGCAGAGTGCGCGGTCGGCCAGGCCGTCGCCGTTGGTGTCGAGGAGTCGGTCGTCGACCTGGCCGTCGCCGTCGAAGTCGACCAGCGACTCACCGGTGTGCTCAGCGCCGTCGAGCCCAAACCAGCGCACCTGTCCGCCCCGGTCCACCGCCAGGGGCCACGTGCCGGAACCGTCGTCGGTGAAGTAGGCCTCCGCGGTGCCGTCGTTGTCGAGGTCGAGCAGCGCATGGTCGGCCAGACCGTCGCCGTCGAGGTCGGCGAGCGCGTCGTCGCGTAGTCCGTCGCCGTCGAAGTCCAGCGCGATCGCATCGAGCCGGCCATCCCCGTCGATGTCGAGCGTGGGCTGACCGTCCCAAATCGCCGCGGTGCCGGCACCGCTGCCCAGGCAATACTCCACAGCGTGTCCGACGCCAGGCGGACGTTATCGGTTCCCGCGGGCGCGCCACCAATCCAGCAACTCTGCGGTCGCCTCCTCGCGGGTGAGCGGCCCACGGTCCAACCGCAGCTCTTTGAGGTAACGCCACGCTTCACCCACCTGCGGACCCGCCGGGATGTCGAGAATCTGCATGATCGCGTTGCCGTCGAGATCTGGACGCACCCGGTTCAAGTCCTCCTCGGCGGCCAGCTCGTCGATCCGCCGCTCCAGATCGTCATAGTTGGCCTGCAGCCGTGCAGCCCGCCGCGCATCGCGGGTGGTGCAGTCGGCGCGCACCAGCTTGTGCAGCCGCGGTAGCAGGGGGCCGGCGTCGGTGACGTAACGGCGTACCGCCGAATCGGTCCACTTCCGGTCGCCGTAGCCGTGGAAACGCAGGTGCAGATACACCAGCTGCGAGATGTCCTCGACCATCTGCTTGGAGTACTTCAGCGCCCGCAACCGCTTGCGGGCCATCTTGGCGCCGACCACTTCGTGATGGTGGAAACTCACGCCGCCGTTGGGCTCATGCCTTCGGGTAGCTGGTTTGCCGATGTCGTGCAGCAGCGCCGCCCAGCGCAACACCAGGTCGGGTCCACCATGGGGCGGCCTCTCCTCCAACTCGATCGCCTGGCGCAGCACAGTAAGCGAATGCTGGTAGACGTCTTTGTGTTGGTGGTGTTCATCGATGGCCATCCGCATGTCGCCGACTTCGGGCAGCACCACTTCGCCTATCCCGGTCTTCACCAGCAGGTCGATGCCCGCGGTCGGATGCTCGCCGAGCAACAGCTTGTCCAGTTCGGCGGCCACCCGTTCGGCGGTAATGCGCGCCAATTGCGGCGCCATGTCCTCGATGGCGGCCCGCACTCGCGGGGCGACGGTGAAACCCAGTTGGGCGACGAACCGGGCAGCGCGCAGCATCCGCAGCGGGTCGTCACCGAAGGACACCTCTGGGGCTGCCGGCGTGTCCAATACACCGTCGCTCAGCGCCGCCAACCCGCCCGTGGGGTCGACGAAATCGCCTGGCCCGGTCGCTGTCAGGCGCACCGCCATCGCGTTCACGGTGAAGTCGCGGCGGATCAAATCGTCCTCGATCCGGTCTCCGAAGCGCACCTCCGGATTACGCGATACCTGGTCGTAGCGGTCGGCGCGGAAGGTCGTGATCTCCAGGCGCTGCCCGCGCTTGTTGACGCCCACGGTGCCGAACTCGATACCGGTGTCCCACAGAGCATCCGCCCACGACCGCACCAATTTCTGGACTTCGTCGGGGCGCGCGTCCGTAGCGAAATCCAGGTCGGGACTCAACCGGCCGAGCACCGCGTCCCGCACCGACCCGCCGACCAGATACAGCTCGTGGCCGCCGGCAGCGAACAATGAACCGAGTTCACCCAACACGTCGGCGTGCCTGTTCAAGGCGACCGCGGCGGCGGTCAACCGTGCGGCGTCCTCAGCGGTTCTAGGCACGTTCGATGAGCCTAGTCCGGGGACGATGCGGTCCGGAACGGCACGCTGAGGGACCGGACCATCTGGCTCAGTCCGGGGACGATGCGGTCTGGAACGGCACGCTGAGGGACCGGACCATTAAATCAATGGGAATTGACGCCCGCCTGACACCCGGCGAGTGGACCAGGGTCGTCAAGGTGCGCCAGCTACTATCGCTTGGGTGTCGGACGGCGAACAAGCCAAGCCACGTCGGCGCCGAGGCAGGCGTCGCGGTGGTCGGACCGCCGGTCCCGCTGACAAGCAGCCCAGTGCCGAGGCGGCCGCAGCTACGCCGCGGCGATCCGGCTCCACCCGTCGCGGGTCCGAGCGGCTCCGCACCGTTCATGAAACATCGGCCGGCGGACTGGTCATCGACGGCATCGACGGTCCGCGCGAGGATCAGGTGGCCGCGCTCATCGGTCGCGTCGACCGCCGTGGCCGCATGCTGTGGTCGCTGCCGAAAGGCCACATCGAGCTCGGCGAGACCGCCGAGCAGACCGCCATCCGCGAGGTTGCCGAGGAGACCGGTATCCACGGCAGTGTGCTGGCCGCGCTGGGCAGCATCGACTACTGGTTCGTCACTGAGGGGCGGCGGGTGCATAAGACAGTGCACCATTACCTGATGCGGTTCTCCGGCGGACAGCTCTCCGACGAAGACGTCGAGGTGGCCGAGGTCGCGTGGGTGCCGATCCAGGAGCTGCCCTCGCGACTGGCCTACGCCGACGAACGTCGGCTCGCCGAAGTAGCCCACGAACTGATCTACAAGTTGCAGACCGACGGCCCGGCCGCGTTGCCCCCGCTGCCACCCAGTTCTCCGCGGCGGCGGCCGCAAACGCATTCACGCGCCAGCAACCGCCGCCTGGACGAATCCGCACCGGGCCGGAAGAACGGTCGCGGTCCAGCACCGTGACAGCGCCGTGGCTCCGGCGCACCGCTGTCTGGCGCCTTGCCGTGTTAGCCGGCATTGTGACCGGTCTGGCAACCGTGCTCGCCATACCCGCTGCGGCCCCGCACGCCGGGGCAGGTGAGCCCGGCGCCACCCCGTTCCTGCAGGTCCGAGTCGATCACGTCACCCCGGACGTGGTGTCCACGACCAGCGAGGCCGTCGTCACGGTCACCGGGATGGTGACCAACGTCGGTGACCGCCCGGTCCGCGACGTGATGGTCCGCCTCGAGCACGCCGGTGCGGTCAGCGCGTCGGCGGCTTTGCGCTCCAACCTCGACGGCAGCACCGACCAGTACCAGCCGGCCGCCGACTTCGTCACCATCGCAGCCGAGCTCAAGCGCGGCCAAGGCGCAGGGTTCACGCTTTCCGCTCCGGTGCGCTCCGCGACCGGGCCGTCGCTGGGCATCGGCCAGCCCGGCGTCTACCCGGTACTGGTCAACGTCAACGGGACACCCGACTACGGCGAGCCCGCCCGCTTGGACAACGCCCGGTTCCTGCTGCCGGTCGTCGGAGTGCCGCCCGATCCCACCGACAAGTCGGTTGACGGCATGAGCTCGGTCGTCGCGCCGGACACCGCCAAGCCGATCCAGCTGACGATGCTCTGGCCGCTTGCCGACCGACCCCGGCTGGTTCCCGGCGCGCCCGGCGGCACGGTCCCGGTCCGGCTCACCGACGACGAACTGGCGACGTCCTTGGCCACCGGCGGCCGACTCGACATCCTGCTGTCCGCCGTGGAATTCGCGACCAGCCGAGAAGTGGACCCCGACGGCGCCGTCGGCCGCTCACTGTGCCTGGCGGTGGACCCCGACCTGTTGGTCACCGTGAACGCGATGACCGCCGGCTACGTCGTCTCCGACTCCCGCGACGGCGGCTCGCGACAGCCCGGGAC
>NZ_JBARMY010000148.1:0-4303 GCF_049802695.1 Mycobacterium sp. | reverse complement strand
GCCAGCGCGCCGCGGCGTCCAGCAGCGCGTCGATGCTGCCGGGCCCCCACTGCACGTCCGGGTTGGCCACCACGATCCACTCGTCGGCGGCCCCACCCTCCCGGGTGAGCTCGGCGACCGCGCGATTGATCGCCGTCCCGTAGCCGAGGTTGCGTCCGGTGGCGAACAGCCGCACGTTGGGGTAGCGCTCGACGGCGGCCTGCGGTGTGCCGTCGGTGGAACCGTTGTCGGCCATCAGTACCTGCACCGGTCGCTCGGTGGCCAGTGGCAGCGAAGCCAGAAAGCGGTCGAGGTGAGGGCCGGGCGAATAGGTCACCGTCACCACCGACAGGACGTCACTCACGCGTTGAGGGTAACGGGCCGCTCCTGAGTGCTTCACCAAGCGCGGCCGACCACGGCCGCAACGGTGACAGTCCGGCGTCAGCGGACTGCCGACCGGACAGCGCCGAGTAGGCCGGTCGGCGGGCCGGGCGCGGATAACGGTTGCTGCTGACCGGCCGCACCCGCTGCGGCTCGGCACCCACGGATTCGAACACCGCACGGGCTTGCTCGAACCGGGTGGCCGCACCGGAGTTGGCAGCGTGCACCAGTCGACTGCGCACCCCCCCGTCGGCCACCTCCAGCAGCGCCTCGGCCAGGTCTACCGCGTAGGTCGGCGAACCGGTCTGATCGTCGACCACGTCGACGGTGCCGTCGCCGGCGGCCAGCCTGCGCATCACGGCGACGAAGTCGTTGCCGCCGGCGCCGGTGTAGACCCAGGCGGTGCGCACCACGGTCGCCTCCGGCGAGACAGCCAGCACGGCCAGCTCGCCTGCACGCTTGCTGCGGCCGTAGACGCTCAATGGCTCAGCCGGGTCGTCGGGTTCGTAAGGACGCGGTGCCGATCCGGCGAACACCCCGCTGAAGACGAAGTCGGTGGAGATGTGCACCAACCGGGCCCCGACTCGGGTGCACGCCCGGGCCAGGTGTTCGGGGCCGGTCGCGTTGACCGCGTAGGCGGCGGCCTCGTCGGTTTCGGCACCGTCCACGTTGGTATAGGCCGCGCAGTTGATCACCGCGTCACCACGCTCGATGATCCGCTCGGCCACGCTGGCGTCGGTGATGTCCCACTGCGCCGACGTCAGCGCCAGCACGTCGCGGCCCTGCCGAGCGGCGGCTGCCGTCAACGCGGTGGCGACCTGGCCACCGGCCCCGGTGACGACAATTCTGCGCGTCATGCCGCCGCTCCTCTCCCCCGCAAGCGGGAGGTACCCCGCCATCGCTTTTGTGCTCTGCATCGTCGCCGGGGGACACGGTCTCAAGCTACCCGGCATACCAACGAGGCAGAAGTAATCTGAAGTGATGCCTGCGCAACGTGTGACTCGTGTGATCGCCACCGTCGCGGCCGTCGTGGTCGTGCTCGGCACCGGAGTGGCGTGGAGCAAGGTTCGGTCCTTCGAAGACGGGATCTACCACATGTTCGCCCCCTCGTTGGGGCACGGTGGCGACGACGGCGCGATCGACATCCTGCTGGTCGGTATGGACAGCCGCGCCGACGCCCACGGCAACCCGTTGAGCCAGGAGGAACTGGCGACGTTGCGGGCCGGCGACGACGTGTCGACCAACACCGACACCATCATCCTGGTCCGGATCCCCAACAGCGGCCGGTCGGCCACCGCCATCTCCATCCCGCGCGACTCGTACGTATTGGCGCCCGGATTGGGCAAGACCAAGATCAACGGGGTCTACGGCCAAGTCAAGGAAGCCAAGCGGGTCAGCCTGGTCGAATCCGGCAGCCCGCTCGACGAGGCAGAGGCGCGTGGCACTGAAGCCGGCCGGGAAGCGCTGATCAATACGGTCGCCGACCTCACCGGTGTCACCGTCGACCACTACGCCGAGGTCGGACTGCTCGGCTTCGCGCTGATCACCGACGCGCTCGGCGGCGTCAACGTGTGCCTGAAAGAGCCTGTCTATGAACCGATGTCGGGTGCCGACTTCTCGGCCGGCTGGCAACGACTCAACGGTCCGCAGGCGCTGAGCTTCGTCAGGCAGCGCCACGACCTGCCCCGCGGCGACCTCGACCGGGTGGTGCGACAACAGGCGGTGATGGCGGCGCTGGCTCACCAGGTGATCTCCGCCAAGACGCTGTCCAGCCCGACCCGGCTGAACCGGCTGCAGCAGGCCATTCAACGCTCGGTCGTGCTGTCGTCGGGCTGGGACATCATGGACTTCGTCAAGCAGCTCGAGAATCTGGCCGGCGGCAACGTGGCCTTCGCCACCATCCCGGTGCTCGAAGAAGCCGGCTGGAGCGACGACGGCATGCAAAGCGTCGTGCGGGTGGACCCCAGCCAGGTCCAGGAGTGGGTCGGCGGCCTGCTGCACAACCAGGATCAGGGCAAGACGGAGCAGCTGGCCTACACGCCCGAGAAAACCACGGCCAACGTGGTCAACGACACCGACATCAACGGTCTGGCCGCCGCGGTGTCGGACGTTTTGACCGCGAAAGGATTTCATGTGGGCGCGGTCGGCAACAACGACACCGGTCATGTGAACGGCAGCCAGGTCCAAGCGGCCAAAGCCGACGATGTTGGCGCGCAGGCGGTCGCCAAAGACCTCGGCGGGCTGCCCGTCATCGCCAATGCGGCTGTACCACCGGCCTCGGTCCGGGTGGTGCTGGCCGGCGACTACACCGGACCGGGCTCCGGCCTGGGCGGCAGCGGATCGACGATGCCGGCCGCCTCGGCGGGTTCCGGCTCGTCCAGCGCGGGCTCGACGGAAAGCTCCGCTCCCTCGCCGTCGCCGATTCTGACCGCAGGCTCCGACAAGCCTGAGTGCGTCAATTAGCGTGCCCGCGCCGATGCAGAGCACAAAAGCGATGGGGGGTACCTCCCGCTTGCGGGGGAGAGGAGCGGCACTTATGACTACGCTCAGCGCAGCGGTCCTAGATCCGATGCTGCGCACCGATCCGGTCGGCCCTCGCATCACCTACTACGACGACGCCACCGGCGAACGCATCGAATTGTCCGCGGTGACCTTGGCCAACTGGGCCGCCAAGACCGGCAACCTACTGCGCGACGAGTTGGGCGCCGGGCCGGCCAGCCGGATTGCGGTGTTGCTGCCGGCTCATTGGCAGACCGCGGCGGTGCTGTTCGGGGTGTGGTGGATCGGCGCCGAAGTCGTGCTCGACGCGACAAGTGCCGACGTCGCGTTGTCCACCGCCGCACGGTTGGATGAAGCCGACACAGTGGCCGGCGGCGGCGAAGTGGCAGTGCTGTCGCTGGATCCGTTCGGTCGGCCGGCAGCTGACCTGCCAATCGGCGTCACCGACTATGCGACTGCGGTGCGGGTGCACGGCGACCAAATAGTTCCCGAACGGATGCCCGGGCCGGCGTTGGCGGGCCGAGCCGTCGACGAAGTGCTGGCCGCGTGCCAGGAGTCCGCTCGAGCGAGGGATCTGAAGCCGAAAGATCGCGTGCTGTCCACGGCGGACTGGCCGGGACCGAATGAGTTGGTCGAAGGCCTGCTGTCGATCCTGGCGGTAGGCGCGTCGCTGGTGCAGGTCGCGAATGCCGATCCGGAGCTGCTGCCGCGGCGGATCGAGACGGAAAAGATCACCCGAGTGCTCTGAACTGCCTGCAGATACATGTTGGTATCGCAATACATCTATGTTAACGTCGGCTTTCCAGAACCCGCGGAAGGAAGGCTCGGCCGATGGCAGTCCAGGGACTATTCGCGAAGGCGGCCGGCACAGTGGTGACCGGACTGGTCGGGGTGACCGCCTATGAGGCAGTGCGAAAAGCGTGGGCCAAGGCTCCGATTCACGAGACAGCGGTGACCACCGCCGAGTGGGGCCTGCGCGGCACCCGTCGGGCCGAGGAGGCCGCCGAGTCCGCCCGGCTGAAGCTGTCCGACGTGATGGCCGAAGCCCGCGAACGTATCGGCGAAGAGGCGCCCACCCCGGCGATCACCGATGTCGACCTGCACGAACACTGACCTGATCGTCGTTTCCGACGCGGCCGGGCGGATGCGGGTCCGGGTGGCCTGGGTCCGTTCCGATTCCCGCCGCGCGGTGGCCGTAGAAGAGGCGGTCGACCAGCAGCCCGGCGTACGGGTGGTGCACGCCTACCCGCGGACCGGGTCGGTCGTGGTGTGGTACTCGCCCAAGCGCTGCGACCGTGCCGCGGTGCTGGCGGCCATCAATGCGGCCGCCCACGTCGCTGCCGACCTGATTCCCGCCCGCGCGCCGCACTCCACTGAGATCCGCAACACCGAAGTGCTGCGGATGGTCGTCGGCGGTGCGGCGCTGGCACTGCTGGGCGTGCGC
>NZ_JBARMY010000147.1:0-8032 GCF_049802695.1 Mycobacterium sp. | reverse complement strand
GTCTTGACGCAGGGTGGCCCGCCTCACCACGAGGAGGGTTCATGCCGATCGGACAGCCGTCCGGTCGGCATGAATCATTTACGGATCGCGCGGCAGGCCAAGCAATCGCTCGGCGATGATGTTGAGCTGGACCTCTGAAGTGCCCCCGTAGATCGTGGTGGCGCGACTGGCCAGGAGGTACTCGTCCCACTTTCCGGGCAGCTCGTCGGGATCCCCGATCGCGGCGTCGGCGCCGAACGTGGACACGGCGAACTCGGCGTAATACTGCCCGGTGCGCATCGACAGCAGCTTGGAGATCGCTGCCGACGGCATCGCGTCGGCGCCGGCCAGCGTCAGAAGTGTCGAGCGCATATTGAGCACCTTGGCGGCATGCCCCTCGGCGATCAACTGCCCGGCACGGTTCTGCGCGATCTGGTCGAACTGGCCGTCCCGAACGAACTCGACGAAGCCGTGGAGATTGGCCAGGAACGGCGCCTCGGAGCTGCCGATCGAGACCCGCTCCGCAGTGAGGGTGTTGCGGCTGACTTCCCACCCGCGATTCACTTCGCCGAGCACTAAGTCGTCGGGCACGAACACGTCGTCGATAAAGACGGTGTTGAACATCGCATTCCCGGTCAGCTCACGCAGCGGCTGCACCTCAACGCCTTCGCTCTGCATGTCCAGCAGGAAGTACGTGATGCCATTATGTTTTGGGGCGCTGAGGCTCGTTCTCGCCAGCAGCGCACCCCACTGCGCGAACTGCGCGGCGGTGGTCCAGATCTTTTGTCCGGTGATCCGCCAGCCGCCGTCGACCTTGGTTGCCTTGGTACTCAAGCCGGCCAGGTCCGAGCCGGCGCCCGGCTCGGAGAACAGCTGGCACCACACCTGTTCGCCTCGGAAGGTTGGTGGCAAGAACCGCTGTTTCTGCTCTTCGGTACCGAACGCCACGATCGACGGAACGATCCACGACGCGATGCCGATCTGCGGGCGCCTGACCCGTCCGGCATTGAACTCCTGGGCGATGATGATTTGTTCGACCGGTTCGGCTCCCCGGCCCCAGGGCGCGGGCAGGTGAGGCAGCACCCAGCCGCCCTCTGCGATGGCGGCCTTGCGCTCCTCGCGCGGAATGGTCTTGAGCGCGTCGACCTCGCCGCGGATGTCGGCCCGCATCTTCTCCGTATCAGGGTCTAAGTCGATGTTCAGCTGGCGCATCCCGGTGGTCGTCGCAGTGTCGACCACCCGCTGCGGGTATTCGGATCTGCGGCCGAAGGACGCGGCCAGCAACAGCGCGCGCCGGTAATAGACGTTCGTGGCGTGTTCCCAAGTGAAGCCGATGCCGCCATGGACCTGGATGCAATCTTGGGCGCAGCGCTGTGCGGCCGCCGGAGCCAGCGTCGCTGCTACCGCGGCGGCGAACTCGACTGCGGCGGAGGTGAAAAGAGCGGGGTCGTCGCCCGCCTCGTCGATCGCGCGGGCGGCGTCCCACACCGCCGCGGTGGCCCGTTCAGTGTCGGCGACCATCTCAGCGCACTTGTGCTTGACGGCCTGGAACTGGCCGATGGGTCTGCCGAACTGCTCCCGGATCTTCGCGTACGCGGACGCGGTGTCAGTCGCCCACCGCGCGACACCGATCGCCTCCGCGGACAGCAGCGTGGAGATCAGCGCGTGTGCAGCCGAGCGGCTCAGCTTGCTAAGCACGGCGTCGTCGCCCACTTCTACGGCGTTGGCGCGCACATGGGCGACCGGTCGCAGCGGATCGACGCTTCTGACCGGTTCGATCTCGAGGTGGTCGGCGCGCAGCACGATCCACTCCTCGCCGCTGTCGATTGCGACAGGCAGAACCAGAAGTCCGGCCTGACCCGCAGCCGGGACGGCGCGGACCTCGCCGCGAATCACCAGCAAGTCGCCGTGCCGGGTGGCGGTCAGACCGGAGTTCAGCGCATAGGCAGCGATGGCAGCCCCCGAGGCCAGTTCGCCGAGCACCTTCGCTTGTGAGTCATGCGCGGAGATCAGCGCGCTGGCGATCGCGGACGGCACGAACGGGCCGGGTACCGCCCCGTAGCCGAACTCGGCCAGCACCACCGCCAGTTCAAGGATGCCGAAACCCTGCCCGCCGACTGATTCGGCGATGTGAACGCCCAGCAGCCCTTGTTCGGCGGCGGCCTGCCAGTACGGCGGAGGGTTGCCGATCGGGGCCTCCAGCGCCGCGTGCAAGACCTCGGACGGCGCGACGCGCGCCACCAGCGACCGGACCGAGTCGGCGAGGTCATTGTGCTCGGGAGTGATCGCGATCGGCATGATGTACCCTTCCTCGAGCTTCGCCCGGCTGAACCTGCCCGGGCAAATCCCTCCCCACGGCCAGCCCGCTAAGGATCAATCTAACAACCGGTCGGTTGGTTGCCCAGCCCCGGCGTTGACAGTGTCGAGTCCGCCTCTAGCGCCAACGCTTGGCGATCCACTTGGCGACCGTGTCGGCAAGTTCGCTGCGCGCACCGGGGGTGGTGAAGTAGTGATCGGTGTCTGTGGAGAACTGCGTCTTATCGGTGCCGGCCAACGCGTCGTAGATGCGCTGGGCGTCGGATGGGAAGACTCCGGTGTCAGCCTCGGCATTGATCACCAGGGCCGGGCAGTTGACTCGGGCCAGATGCGGTTCGGCGCGGGTCGGCGCCGTCCGCAGGCTCCACATACTCAGCCAGTTCCGCAGTGTGCAGGCCGCGGCGATGCCACGTGCCGAGCGATTGGCCTTGACCGGGAGGCCGACATAACACGAATTCGGCTGACGCCTGGTGGGCTCGATGCTCGGGTCGACCATGCGAGGATCGGCCCAGGTTCGCATCACGGCGAACGGGCGATCGGAAAAGCCCGCTGACTGAACGCGTTTGAGCTCCGCTTCGGCCCAGTCGGTGATGGCGTGATTGCGTGCGACTTGGGCCGAGCGGTATTTGGTCAGGAAGTCCGCCGAGTAGGGCGGGCCGTTGGTTTCGTGGAATAGATCCAGTTTTGGGTCGGTGGCGACCGGATCGTTCTCGTCGACGACGGCCGCGTCCATCCAGGCGGTCAACACATCGGGACGGCCGGGATGTGCCGCACTGGCCACGAAGCCGTCTGCGGGCAGTAGGTCGGCGAGCCCGGCCGCCGGACGCATGCCGGGCATTGGCGTGACGTGTGGCTCGACGGCCTGGGCCTGGTAGGCGGCCATTAAGGATCCGCCACCGGAATTCCCAAACAGCACAGTGGTTTCCACGCCCCGTACTTCGCGCAGCCAACGCACGCCCACACCGATGTCGACTAGGGCGTGATCGAGCAGGAAGCTGCTCTCGAAGCCGCGGAAGCGGGTGTTCCAGCCGAGAAAGCCGATGCCACGAGTAGCCATGTAGTCGGCGAGATAGTGCTCGGAGAAGTCGATTTGGAAGTGGGCCGCAATCATGGCCACCTTGGGCTTGCGGCCCATCCCGCGGTGATACAAGCCCTGGCATGGGTGTCCGCCGGCAGCCGCGCGGCGCGCGGTGGGCGACGGCAGCCCGACGAACTCCTGGATCACTCCGGGCGCGCCGATACCCCGAGTCATGTCCACCGACCTTTTCGGCATGAGTAGCTCGGTGTGCGATGACCCGAGGACTGAGCCCATCGCACGGTTGCGATGACGGAACCGAATGGGATCGAGCAGACATGCACCCCTATCATCTCGGCCGGCCGGTTGCGGTAGATATACCGGTGGACGGTAGCCGCGGCCTGAGTGCGCTCATCTCGCTGCTCGAACACCGTCATCACTAGACAAACCTCACAAAATCAGATTCTGGACAAAACTGAACCTGATGTTAGATTCTGTATCCCAGCGTCTACCCGCGTTCATTTTATTTCCACGACCCCGACGGGATCACTCACGAGTTTGCCTGCTGGAGTAAGGATTTCGATGCGACGCATCGCCCCGCCACACCGAAGACCGCCGTGACCGACGGGCGGCAGACGGCTCGTAGCTCGTCGCCGACTTGCACCGAAGCTGACCTTACCGCGTGGTCCGCTCGGACGTTCCGCGTTGGTCACAAATGCGCGGCAGGCGAGGCGTTCTTCGCCCGGTACAAGGCTGGATCGGCGAGTTCGTCAAGCAGCGCAGCCAGATGGTCGACGAGTTCCTCTGGCTCGAACCGCACCTCACCGGCCAGCCAGGCGCCGATGGTCTGCGCCACCCCTCCGACCACGAAATGCGCTGCAGCCTTGATGCGATCGTTCTCCGGCACCTGCAAGGTGGCGCCGACATGTTGCCCGGACAGCATGGCGAACAAAGCGTTGGATTCGGCGCGCTTCCGTACCAGCACGGCGTTGGCCGGCTGCGCGCTGAACAGCAGCCGACCGACACGAGCGTCGCCCGCGACGGTCCGCACGATGTTGGCCATCCCCGCCCGAGTTTGTTCGCGGGCGGGGGCTGCAGCCACGGCGGCCTGGGTGGTGGCGGCCAGATCAGCAATGACCGAGTCGAAGACAGCGCTGACGAACTCGTTCTTGTCGGAAAAGCTCTCGTAGAAGTAGCGGGCGGCCAGCCCGGCCCGCCGGCAGACGCCACGAACGGTCAGCGCGGAAACGTCGTGCCGATCGGACCCCAGCAGGTCGAGGCCTGCGGCAAGGAGGCGGCTGCGGCGAGCGGCCAGGCGGTCGGCGGGTTCCACGCCGCGGTAAGGGCGCGCACTCCTCGGCTCGGCTGCCCTGAACTCAGGATCAATGACGCCCATCTTGACACTGCAGCGAACCGGGCGGATTATCTGGAAACAAACGTTCTCAGATTAGTGAGCATTGTCGATGACTCTTGGTGAAAACGTGGGGCAGGTCGAGCGCGAGATCGCCGATCCGCCCGACCGAGGGCGCGCGCAGCGGAGGCGGGCGCCCGGACGTCGAGCCGATGTCGACGACGGTTTGACGGGGCTCGCACTGCTGGCCGGGCCGGCCAACGTGATCATGCAGCTGGCGCGGCCCGGCGTTGGCTACGGCGTTCTGGAGAGCCGCGTCGAAAGCGGCCGGGTCGACCTGCACCCGATCAAACGGGCGCGCACCACGTTCACCTATCTGGCCGTCGCCACCGCCGGCAGCGACACACAGAAGGCGGCCTTCCGCCGGGCGGTCAACCGCGTGCACGCCCAGGTGTACTCGACACCCGAAAGTCCGGTGCGTTACCACGCGTTCGACCCCGAGCTGCAGCTGTGGGTGGCGGCCTGCCTGTACAAGGGCGCCGTCGACGTCTACCGGATCTTCGTCGGCGAGCTGGACGGCGAACAGGCCGAACGTCATTACCGCGAAGGCATGGCGCTGGGCACCACTTTGCAGGTGCCGCCGGACATGTGGCCGCCGGACCGGCCCGCGTTCGACTGCTACTGGCGCGACTCGCTGGAGAAAGTCCACATCGACGACGCCGTGCGCGCCTACCTTTACCCGATCGCGATGGCCCGGCTGCGCGGAATCGCGCTGCCCCGCTCGCTGCGACGGCTGCCGGAGAGTCTCGCGCTGCTGATCACCAGTGGCTTTCTGCCGCAACGGTTCCGCGACGAGATGCGGCTGCCGTGGGACGCCACCAGGCAACGACGCTTCGACCGGTTGATGACGATGCTGCGGACGGTCAACCGCCTCATGCCGCGATTCATCCGTCGCTTTCCGTTCAACGTGCTGCTGTGGGATCTTGACCGGCGGATCCGGACGGGCCGCCCGCTGGTCTGAGTGACGTCAGCCGTCAGATCGCCGCGGCTTCATTGTTGGCCGCCTGGCACAGCGCACGCACGGTGGTATGGATCTGCTCTACCGCCTCGTCGACACTGCACATCGGCTGCGACATATGGCTGAACGTCAAGCGGACCTCAACTTCAACGATCGACTCGAGTCGCCGCTCGATGGATGGTGGCAGCTCGTAGAACTCCCGGGCAGCCGCCGCGATGGCATCCATTGCACCTGCCCAGATCGGCCTGGGCCCGGTGGTCAGCAGCGGAGTCAGGCCGACCTCCGCATTGCGGGCACGCTGCATATTCGCTTTCACCAGGGCGTCGTCGGCGCCGGCGCGCAGGGTGAAGGCGGCGCCGGCGGCCAGACCCGCCGCCATGTCACCAGGATGCGTCTTTATCGCCGAAACGACTCCGCCGACGAAGCGGTCCGTCTCCCGCTGCACCAAGGCTTCGCCCACCGCCTGCTTGGCGCCGAACTCCTTGTAGAGCACTTGTCGGCTGATGCCGACCTGGATTGCGATGCGCGACATGTTCACCGCGCGCCAGCCCTCTGAACACACCAGGTCATAGGCGGCGTCTAACACCCGGTCGCGCAGCAGCAGGCGGACCTCGGCTTGAAAGTTGGGAGCGTCCGGCACAACTGCAGCATATGACATAACGCACAACGATGTACCTGTTGACACAACTCTAGGACGTCTGTAAACATCAGATACAACTCGACGCAAGTTGTATTAACGATCGATCAGTCGATGAGAGGCCATGCCAGATGGCGCCGTCTTTCCGCAGCTGTGACTCCAGTCAGGGGTCGCCGGCCGGAATGACCGCCCGGTGAAGTGTCCGCGGGCGGAATCGGCGCGGCGTGCGCAGACCCGGGCCTCAACCGACGTGCCGTTCGACACGGACCTCATCAAGGATGCGATAGCCCTGTTGTCCGACCGGCACCGCGCCGTCATCTATCGGTCGCTCTGCCTGAAGCGGACGACGATGCAAATCGCCGCCGAACTCAAAACCGACGACCGGCTGGTCAAGCAGGACCTGCACCATGCGCTGCACGCGTTGCGGACAACGCTGCAGGACGCGATTGACCGCCCTGCCCGGTGACCGATCGCCGTCAACTAGCCCAGGGCGGCCTGTCGGCTATCACCGGATCCCTCGACAAGCAGTTATTGATAATGATTTTCAAAGTCAGTAAGCTGCGCTTGCCCGAATCAATTCGCCCGCGCAGGAAGGTCTGTCATGACGTCGCAAGTGGTCTGCACGGGCGGCTGATGCATGACCGCGCCGATCTGGATCGCCTCACCGCCGGAAGTGCATTCAACTTTGCTCAGCAGTGGTGCCGGGCCTGGTTCATTGCTGTCGGCCGCCAGCGCCTGGTCGTCACTGTCTGCGGAATACGCCGCGGTGGCCGAAGAACTCAGCGCGGTGCTGGCATCGGTGCAGGGCGGGGCGTGGGAAGGACCGGCCGCCGAAGAATTCGTGGCCGCCTACGGACCGTATCTGGCGTGGTTGACGCAAGCCAGCGCGAACAGCACGGCTGCTGCTGCCCAGCACGAGACCGCAGCGAGTGCCTACAGCACTGCGTTGGCGACCATGCCGACGCTGGGTGAGCTGGCCACAAACCACGGCGTCCATGCGGTACTGGTGGGGACAAACTTCTTCGGCGTCAACACCATCCCGATCGCGCTGAACGAGGCTGACTACGTCCGAATGTGGGTGCAGGCCGCAACCACTATGAGCATCTATCAGGCCGTCTCCACCGCGGCGACCGCGGCGACGCCTACGACAACGCCGGCGCCCCAGATTCTGAAGTCCGACACGACCGCGACGGCTCAGCCCGCCGACGACAACAGCGGCGACAACCCGTTGGGGCTGCCACAGCAAGTTCTGCAGTTCCTACAGAACTCAGGTATCGGCAACAACGCCGTGGCACACGACCCGACTGTCGACAACGCCTTCGACAACATGTTGTCGAACTTCCTGCAGAACTTCGGCTACAACTGGAACCCGGCTCAGGGCACGCTCAACGGACTCGACTACGACTCCTATACGAACCCTGGGCAATCGGCCTACTGGGTGGCCAGAATCCTCGAGCTCACCGAAGACTTCCAGCAGTTCGGCGTTGACCTGCAGACCAACCCGGCGGCAGCTTTTCAGTACCTGGTCAGCCTGGAGTTGTTCGACTGGCCGACGCACATCGCTCAGATCGCGCCTTTCGTCAGCCAGAGTCCGGCGCTACTGGCGGCCTTGGCCGCCCCGGTGATCGCGCCCGTCGGCGCCCTCGGCGGTTTTGCGGGCCTGGCCGGACTGGCGGGTATTCCGCCGGCTGTCGTGCCGGTGCTGCCGGTTCCCCC
>NZ_JBARMY010000146.1:0-25001 GCF_049802695.1 Mycobacterium sp. | reverse complement strand
GCCCACTCCTCCGCGGACGCCGCCGCCGGCGCGCCCTGAGCTCTCCGATGCCGCGTTGGTGTCCCGGTCCTGGGGGATGGCGTTCGCAACGTTGATCAGCAGGATCACCGGGTTCGCCCGCATCGTGCTGCTGGCGGCCATCCTGGGCGCCGCCCTCTCCAGTTCATTCTCGGTGGCCAACCAGTTGCCGAACCTGGTCGCCGCGCTCGTGCTGGAGGCCCCCTTCACCGCCATCGTCGTGCCGGTGCTCGCGCGCGCCGAACAGGACGACTCGGACCGCGGCGCGTCCTTCGTGCGCCGGCTGGTCACGCTGGCCACCACCTTGCTGCTGATTACGACGGCGCTATCGGTGCTGGCTGCCCCAATGTTGGTGCGCCTGATGCTGGGCCATGATCCCCGCGTCAACGAACCGCTGACCACCGCGTTCGCCTATCTGCTGCTGCCACAGGTGATCTTCTACGGATTGTCGTCGGTGTTCATGGCCATCCTGAACACCCGCAATGTGTTCGGGCCGCCTGCGTGGGCGCCGGTCGTCAATAACGTCGTCGCAATCGTCACCCTCGGCGTATATCTGGCGGTGCCCGGCGAGCTTTCGGTCGATCCGGTCCGGATGGGCAATACCAAGCTGCTGGTTTTGGGAATCGGCACCACGTTGGGGGTGTTCGCCCAGACTGCAGTCTTGCTCGCGGCGATCCGGCGTCAACGCATCAGCCTGCGTCCGATGTGGGGGATCGACGCGCGGCTCAAACGGTTCGGCGCAATGGCCGCCGCCATGGTGCTGTATGTGCTGATCAGTCAGTTGGGCCTGGTGATCGGCAACCAGATCGCCAGCTCCGCCGCGGCGTCCGGTCCGGCGATCTACAACTACACCTGGCTGGTTCTGATGCTGCCGTTCGGCATGGTCGGCGTGACGGTACTGACGGTGGTCATGCCGCGGCTGAGCCGCAACGCCGCTGCTGATGACACTGGCGCCGTGCTCGCCGACCTGTCGTTGGCTACACGGTTGACGTTGGTGATCCTGATCCCGACGGTGGCCTTCATGACGGTCGGCGGCCCGGCGATGGGTAGCGCGCTGTTCGCGTACGGCCATTTCGGTGAGGTCGACGCCGGGTATCTGGGTGCGGCGATCGCCCTGTCCGCCTTCACCTTGATCCCCTACGCACTGGTGCTGTTGCAGCTGCGCGTCTTCTACGCGCGTGAGCAGCCCTGGACACCGATCGCGGTCATCGTCGTGATCACCACGGTCAAAGTCGCCGCCTCAGTGATCGCCCCCCACCTGACGGGCGACCGTGAGCTGGTTGCCGGTTACCTGGGCTTGGCCAACGGCCTCGGATTCCTGGCGGGGGCGATCGTCGGCTACTACCTGCTCCGGCACGCCCTGCGGCCGCCCGGGGGGCACCTTGTCGGCGTCCGCGAGGTGCACACCATCCTGGTGACCATTGCAGCATCGCTGGTGGCCGGGCTCATCGCTCATGCGGCGGACCGGCTGCTGAAGCTCAGCGTTCTGACCAGCCACTGGGGTGGTGCGGGGTCGCTGCTGCGGCTGGCTGCGCTGGCGGCGATCGTGCTTCCGGTCACGGCCGCCGTCATGGTGCGTGGTGGAGTGACCGAAGCGCAGTCCGCGCTCGCCCTCATCCGGCGAAAGTTGGGTGACCGCAAAGCGGTGACTCCGCCTCGCGCTGTGGTGCGGGATCGCTCATCTCACGGGGATGTGGTCACGTACTCTGAGCAGAAGAGTTCGTTTGCGCCGGGGGGAAATCGGATTCAGCAGCCGATCCGTCGTGAGCCTCCAGGTCCCTTGGCCGGAGCCGGCACCAGGAAAGGACCGGAGGTGACCGACCGCCCCTCGGACAACGCCGCGACCGCATCCGCCTCAGAGGCCGAGCTGACTCGCCCAGCGGGAGCCGGCGGGCCGAGTCCGGCCCGGTCGGCGTCATCCCCGGTCGCCGATGACTTCCAACCGGACATCCCTGGCGATTACTCGCTGAGCGCCGGGGCGGGGCCGGCCCCACCGGCCTCGTCGCAGAGTTCGAACGGCGGCTTGCCGGGCGGTCGTTCAGCCACGGCCGCCGGTGATTTGCCGGGTGACCCGCTGGATGCGGTGACCTTCGACGCCCCGGCGGAACCGGCCGGTGAGTCGTCGTCTGACATCGGCGAAGACATCCAGCTGGTTCCCGGCGCCCGGATCGCGAACGGCCGCTACCGCCTACTGGTCTCCCACGGCGGCGCACCGCCCCTGCAGTTCTGGCAAGCCCTCGATACCGCGCTGAACCGACAGGTGGCGCTCACCTTCGTCGACCCGGGTCGTTCGCTGCCCGACGACCAGGTACGCCAAATCCTGGCGCGCACGTCGCGGCTCAGCCGGGTCGACAAGCCGGGAATCGCCCGGGTGCTCGACGTCATCGATATCGGGAGCGGCGGCCTCGTCGTCGCGGAGTGGATACGCGGTGGTTCGTTGCAAGAGGTGGCGGAAACCCAGCCGTCACCGGTCGGCGCCGCCCGGGCGATGCAGTCGCTGGCTGCGGCGGCCGAAGCCGCGCACCACGCCGGTGTCGCGCTGTCGATCGACCACCCCAGCAGGGTGCGGGTCAGCATCGAAGGCGCAGTTGTGTTGGCGTTCCCGGCCACCCTTCCTGAGACCACCCCGGAAGACGACATCCGCGGCATCGGCGCCGCCTTGTACGCCCTGCTCGTAAACCGCTGGCCGCTGACCGAATCGGGGGCGCGCAGCGGGCTGGCGCCGGCCCGTCGGGACGCGGGCGGTCAGCCCGTGGAACCGACCGTCGTCAACCCGGACATCCCATTCCAGATTTCCGCGGCTGCCGTCCACGCAATCCAAGAGGCCGGCGGAATCCGGAGCGCGTCGACGTTTTCGAACCTGCTGCAGCAGGCGACCGAGGTGGCTGACCGCACCGAGTTGATCAGCCCGGTCGCCGACCCGCCGGCGCGGCGGGGCAGGTTCGCCTCGGCGCCGGTGGACGAGGAGACTCGCGCCCGGCGTCGCCGCAATCTGATGATCGGCCTGGGCGCCGCCGGCGCCATCATCGTGGTTGCCCTGCTCGTCATAGCGACGGTGCTCGGCAAGATTTTCGGCAACCTCGGCGGCGGGCTGGACAAAGATCGGCTGGGTCTGAACGGGCCGTCGTCGACGGCGTCGGCCTCGTCGGGCGGTTCGGCACCCGGAAACTTGATCAGACCGGTGAAGGCCACGGTCTTCTCACCGGGAGGTGACGCCGACGAGCCCGACCAGGCGGGTTCGGCGATCGACGGCAATCCGGCCACCGCCTGGTCGACAGACACCTACCACGACGCCGTGCCCTTCCCTAGTTTCAAGAACGGTGTCGGACTGATCCTGAAGCTGCCGACACCGACCGCCGTCGGCACTGTCAACCTCGACACCTCCGCCACCGGCACGAAGGTGCAGATTCGCTCGGCGTCCACGTCCGCTCCGGCCAAACTGGACGACACCACTGCGCTGACGGCGCCGACGTCCGTGCATCCCGGCCACAACAGCATCCCGGTGAAAGCGACGCCCCCGACCTCCTACCTATTGGTGTGGATATCCACGTTGGGAACGACCAACGGAGAGAGCCGCGCCGACTTTTCCGAGGTCACCGTCGAACCGGCGTCCTAACACCGCTGCGGTAAGTACCCGGGCTGCATTTGGGTGAAGTGCCGGCCCCACACCGATTCGTTACTGTCCGGCCGTGGGGTTCTGGTCAGTAATTCCGCGGGAACGCAGCGACGCCGAACTGTTGGCCGCCCATGTCGCAGGCGACCGCTACGCCTTTGAAGAGTTGTTCCACCGGCACCAGCGGCAACTGCACCGGCTGGCCCGGTTGAGCAGCCGCAATCCAGAGGATGCGGAGGACGCGCTGCAGGACGCGATGCTCTCGGCGCACAAGGGTGCCGGCTCGTTCCGGCACGACGCGGCGGTCAGCAGTTGGCTGCACCGCATCGTGGTCAACTCCTGCCTGGACCGACTGCGCCGCAACAAGTCGCACCCGACGGTCCCGCTGGAAGACGTGCACGCGGTCGCCGATCGGACCGGTCAAGTCGAGACGGCCATCGTGGTGCAACGAGCGTTGATGCGGCTGCCGGTCGAGCAACGCGCCGCAGTCGTCGCCGTCGACATGCAGGGCTATTCGATCGCTGAGACTGCCCGCCTGCTCGGCGTGGCCGAAGGCACAGTCAAAAGCCGCTGCGCACGGGCGCGGACGCGGCTGGCCGCAGCACTGGGCTATCTCGACGCCGACGCCCCGCCACGGCCGGTCGAGCGCCCGACCCGTTAGCTGCCGGGCCGCGGCACCGTCACGCGCCGGGGTGTCTGTGGCGGTCGGTCTGCGCATAACGGACACTGGGGCCAATGGGTGGCGCTGAAGACGATCCGCCGGATCACTCGGGTGGCGATGGTGCGAACGCGGGTCCACCGCTGACGCCAGACCTGCTGGCCGATCTGCAGGCAGGTCTGTTCGACGACGACGAAGCCGCTGAGCTGCGTCAGCGGATCCGGGCCGACCCCGCCGCCCGGCGGAACCTGGCCGCGCTGAACCACGTACGTAGTGACGTCGCTGCGTTGCGCACCGACACCGCCTCCGCACCCGAGGTACCCCCGGCTGCTGTCGACAGGGTACGGGCGGCGTTGCGGTCAGCAACGTCCTCAACCGGCGGGCCCCGTGCTGGTGCGGCGCACTCGGTCCGGCCCGGTCTGCCGCCGGTACGGGTGGTGGCAGCCATTGCCGGTGTGGCGGCCACCGTCGCCGCGATCGCGTTGGGCACCGTGGCACTCATGCGGTCGCGCGCACCGGCCCCCAGCGCTCCCTTGACGGCCCAGCACATCACCGTGTCGTCTCATCCGACGGAGATCCCGCTGTCGGCGGCGCAGATCCTCACACTGCTCGACCGCACCCCCGACTACGGTGCGTTGGGTGATGTCGCGCGGCGGTCGGCGTGTTTGACCGGCCTGGGTTATCCGGCTTCGGCCCAGGTGCTCGGCGCCCAACCGATCGAGATCAACGGCCTGCCGGCGGTGCTGCTGGTGCTGCCTGGCGACACACCTGATGCGCTGGCCGTACTGGCCGTGTCACCGAACTGCAGTTCGGCTGACACTGGGCTGCTGACCGACACCGTCGTCCGCCGTCCGTAGCGGCCGCGGGAACAGCAGCGCCTAGGCTGGCGTTCGTTGCCAGATGAAGGGCTTTTGTAATCCGCCCGCAAGCTGTATCTCGAAAGGTTCGAATGGCCTCTTCTAACCCCGTGCACGACGTGATCGTCATCGGTTCCGGCCCTGCCGGCTACACGGCGGCCCTCTACGCCGCCCGTGCGCAACTGGCGCCGGTCGTCTTCGAGGGCACCTCATTCGGCGGCGCGTTGATGACGACCACCGAAGTGGAGAACTTCCCCGGCTTCCGCGACGGCATCACCGGTCCCGAACTGATGGACCAGATGCGCGAGCAGGCGCTGCGCTTCGGTGCCGACCTCAAGATGGAAGACGTCGAATCGGTGTCACTCGACGGCCCGGTCAAAACCGTCGTCACCACCGAAGGAGAGACTTACCAAGCGCGCGCCGTCATCCTTGCGATGGGCGCGGCGGCCCGCTATCTGCAGGTCCCCGGTGAGCAGGAATTGTTGGGCAGGGGCGTCAGCGCATGCGCTACCTGCGACGGCTTCTTCTTCCGCGACCAGGACATCGCCGTCATCGGCGGCGGCGACTCGGCAATGGAAGAAGCCACCTTCTTGACGCGCTTCGCCCGCAGCGTGACGGTCGTGCACCGCAGGGACGAATTTCGGGCATCGAAGATCATGCTGAACCGCGCCCGCAGCAACGACAAGATCCGGTTCCTCACCAACCGTGCCGTGGTCGCAGTGCAAGGCGACGGCACCGTATCCGGACTACGGGTGCGTGACACATTCACTGGTGAGGAATCCACCCTCGCGGTTACCGGAGTGTTCGTCGCGATCGGCCACGACCCGCGCTCGCAGCTGGTGCGTGATGTTGTGGAGCTTGACGCCGACGGCTACGTGCAGGTGCAGCAGCCCTCGACACATACGTCGGTGGAGGGCGTCTTCGCCGCCGGCGACCTGGTCGACCGCAGTTACCGGCAAGCGATCACCGCGGCCGGCACCGGTTGCGCGGCAGCCATCGACGCCGAACGGTGGCTGGCGGAGCGCGACGATTCCGACGACGAGACCGAACTGACCGATGCCACCGGCACTGATTTGATTGGAGCACCGCGATGACGAGCGCACACAACGTTAGCCGCCCGGTCCAAGTTTCGGACGCCTCTTTCGCCGACGATGTTCTTTCCAGCCACAAGCCTGTGCTGGTTGATTTCTGGGCGACCTGGTGTGGGCCGTGCCGGATGGTGGCTCCGGTGCTCGAGGAAATCGCGGCCGAGAAGTCCGGCCAGCTCACCGTCGCCAAACTCGACGTGGACGCCAATCCGGAGACAGCGCGTAACTTCCAGGTCGTCTCGATCCCCACGCTGATCCTGTTCAAGGACGGTCAGCCGGTGAAACGGATCGTGGGAGCCAAGGGTAAAGCCGCGCTGCTGCGGGAACTTTCCGACGACGTATAGCCGTAATCTGGGCGCGCTCGCCTGGCGTTTTCCAGAAAACGCCGGGCTTCTGCGACAATACCGGAAAGCCGAATCGGCAGCTCTGTTCACAGCTCATGGAGGCCCCGGGATGTCGAGTCCGCGCCGCCCCAACGGCGACGCGCTGCGCTGTGGGGACCGTGGCGTGGCGGTCATCGAGATTCGCGCCGCCCTGGCGGCGCTCGGACTGCTCGACGGCCTCGATGACGACCTCACCACCGGACGACGCATGGCGCTCGACGTCTTCGACGAGGAACTCGACCAGGCAGTACGGGCTTTTCAGCAGAATCGCGGCCTACTCGTGGATGGCATCGTCGGCGAAGCCACTTACCGGGCGGTCAAGGAAGCGTCCTACCGGCTGGGCGCCCGCACGCTGAATCACCAGTTCGGCGCACCGATGTACGGCGATGACGTCGCTACGCTGCAGGCCAGGCTGCAAGACCTCGGTTTCTACACCGGCTTGGTGGACGGCTACTTCGGTCTACAGACGCACAACGCGCTGATGTCCTACCAGCGCGAGTACGGCCTGTACGCTGACGGCATCTGCGGCCCAGAAACGTTGCGCTCCTTGTACTTTCTCAGTTCCCGCGTGACGGGAGGCTCTCTGCACGCCATCCGCGAGGAGGAGCTGGTCCGACGTTCCGGTCCGAAGCTGTCGGGCAAGCGGATCATCATCGACCCGGGCCGCGGCGGAGCCGACCACGGTCTGATCACGCAGGGTGCAGCCGGACCTATCAGCGAATCAGACATTCTGTGGGACTTGGCAAGTCGGCTGGAGGGCCGAATGACTGCCATAGGCATGGAGACGTTCCTCTCTCGTCCCACCAACCGCAGCCCGTCAGACGACGAACGTGCTGCGACGGCCAATGCCGTTGGGGCAGACCTGATGATCAGCCTCCGCTGTGCGACACAGGCCAGCCCGTCGGCAAATGGTGTGGCCTCGTTCCACTTCGGCAACTCGCATGGTTCGGTTTCCACGATCGGACGTATGCTCGCTGACTTCGTTCAACGAGAAGTAGTGGCGCGCACGGGTTTACGAGATTGCCGCACGCACGGACGGACCTGGGACCTGCTTCGGCTGACTCGGATGCCGACCGTTCAGGTCGACATCGGCTACATCACAAATCCGAACGACCGGGCCATGTTGGTCACCACCCAGACCCGAGATGCCATCGCCGAAGGGATTCTCGCGGCGGTCAAACGGCTTTATCTGCTGGGCAAGAACGACCGGCCCACCGGCACATTCACGTTCGCCGAACTACTCGCCCACGAGCTTTCGGTGGAACAGGCCGGCCGGCTCAGCGGTTCGTAGCCAGCGAACCGGCGGATACTTCTTGCAGGCCGGCGGTCTGCAGCTGCGCACTTTCCAACAGCCGCTCAAGTGCCGCCTCCACCTCCGCCTTCCAGCCCAGACCTCTGTCCAACTCGAGCCGTAACCGCGGAAAGTACCGGTGCGGCGCCACGACCGCGAAACCAACATCCTGCAGGAAGTCCGCGGCGATGACGCACCGGTCCACCGAACAGTCACCCAGTGAATCGAGCACCGGTCGAATATCCGCGTCAGCGGTCGGCTGCTCGGTCAACTCGACGATTGCGTCCGTGCGGCCGAAAGCTTCCAGCGCCCGGACGCCGCGGCGCATCAGCTCGTCGACCACGCGGGTGACGAGACTGTAGGGCAGATCGTCGCTGATCGCACTCGGCTCGATACCCATCGATGTCAGCAACACCGCATCGGCGGACACCGGCGCGGTCGGAAACCGATGTGCACGCGGCACCACTCCCGGCGGGGCGTACAACACGTAGCCGAGGCACGGCGGTTCGCTGGGCACGCAGTCGGCGGGCGCTGTGGGGTTGGAGGTGGCGACCTGGCAGCACGAACCCCATTCCAGCATCACCATCGACAGCCAGGCTTCCTTCTCGAACTCGGGGTCAGCCAAGCGGTCATCGTTACCCAGAGTTGCGGGATCGACTTCCCAGAAGACGCAACGACGGGCGTGCTTGGGAAGCTGCTCGAAGCCCTCGAGCCGCAGCGGCATGATTCGAGCAGTCACTTGACTCCTGGGCCTCCGTGCGGTGCTGCAATCGGTGACCCTGCTCGTACGCGGTCCCTTTTGGTCCGCATCGTTGCAAGGCTTTGTCGATTGCCCGGCTTTCGCATCGTCACCACGCTGACACATGCAGGTGCCAGCAACGCTTCAAGGATAGGAGACTTCGTCGCGACGAGCCAGTATGGTTGGCGATCTTTTATCGAGCTTTCATCAGCATTATTGGTTGGCTCCAATCAGTCTGCAGCACAACACGATCCGATTGATCATATCGTTCGGGGGGCGGTGCCGGTCGCAGCAGCGTCACAGTGACGTAACGGCCGAATGTCTCCGGTCAGGCTTTCGTCAGACTTCAGCCGCGTTCATCAGGCTGACGATGCGCTGCAGGTCATCAACCGACCCGAATTCGACGACGATCTTGCCTTTACGTTTGCCGACGCTCACGGTGACCCGGGTGTCGAATGCACTGGACAACCGTTCGGCGACATCTTGCAGACCCGGCATCTGGATCGGCTTGCGGCGCGGCGGCGTGGGCGCAGCGGCGTCTCCGCGGTTGGCCAACGTGACCGCTTCCTCGGTCGCACGCACCGATAGGCCCTCGGCCACGATCCGCGCGGCGAGTGCTTCTTGAGCCTCCGGGCCGGCTTCCAACGACAACAGGGCGCGGGCGTGTCCTGCCGATAGCACACCGGCGGCCACCCGCCGCTGCACCGGGATCGGCAGCCGCAACAACCTGATCATGTTCGTGATCAGCGGTCGGGACCGGCCGATACGGGTTGCCAGTTCATCGTGGGTGACTCCGAACTCGTCGAGCAGCTGCTGGTAGGCCGCCGCCTCTTCCAGTGGGTTGAGCTGCACGCGATGGATGTTCTCCAGCAGGGCATCGCGAAGCAGATTGTCTTCGTCGGTTTCCCGAACGATGGCCGGGATGGCCATGATGCCTGCCTGCTGAGCAGCACGCCACCGCCGCTCCCCCATCACGAGCTGATAGCGCGCACCGCCTCGGGATCCGGCCAGCGGCCTCACCACGATCGGCTGCATGAGCCCGAATTCCCTTATCGAGTGCACCAATTCGGTTAACGCTTCGTCATCGAAGACCTGGCGCGGCTGCCGTGGATTGCGCTCGATGAGCGCGGGATCGATTTCGCGGTATACCGCGCCCATCGAACCAACGTCCGCCGGTCGGGGGCCGCCGATCACGACATCCGCTGCAGCCTCACCCAGTCGCGGGCCGAATGTCGAGGCCCCGGATTCGGTGTCGGGCGGGCCGGTCGGAATCAGCGACGCCAGGCCGCGGCCGAGCCCGCCCTTCCTGCGTGATGACTGGTTCATGCCTGTCCCTTCGCGGATGATGGCTGCTGGCGGTCGGCGAGTTCGCGGCCGGCGTCGAGATAACTCATGGCGCCACGGGAACCGGGGTCGTAATCGATGATCGTCATGCTGTAGCCGGGCGCCTCCGAAACCTTCACACTGCGCGGGATGACCGTCCGCAGCACCTTGCCTCCGAAGTAGCGGCGCACCTCCGCGGCAACCTGGTCGGCGAGCTTTGTCCGCCCGTCGTACATGGTCAGGATGACGGTAGTCACCTCGAGGCGCGGGTTCAGATGCGCCTTGACCATCTCGATGTTGTTCATCAGCTGGGACACGCCCTCCAACGCGTAGTACTCGCACTGGATGGGGATGAGCACTTCTGGTGCAGCGACGAGAGCGTTGATCGTCAGCAGTCCGAGCGATGGTGGACAGTCGATGAAGACGTAGTCGAAGTCCAGCTCGTCGAGTACCGCCAGCGCCGTTCGGAGCCGATTTTCCCGCGCCACCATGCTCACCAACTCGATCTCCGCTCCGGCAAGGTCGATAGTGGCCGGCACGCAAAAGAGGCGCTCGCTGTGCGGACTGCGTCGCAGCGCCTCGGTCAGCGGGACATCGCCGAGCAATACTTCGTACGAAGAGGGCGTACCGGAATGACGATCAGTGATGCCGAGCGCGGTGCTGGCATTCCCCTGCGGATCCAGATCGATGACCAGCGTTTTGAGCCCTAAGACCGCCAGCGCGGCAGCGAGGTTGACGGCCGTCGTCGTCTTGCCGACACCGCCCTTCTGATTTGCGATCGTAAAGAGCCGGCGCTGCGGCGGTCGGCCCAGCCGGGCGTGAGTGGTATGGAGCACTTGCATCGCGCGCCTGGCGGCGGCACCGATGGGGGTGTCGTATTCGTTGCTTGTTTCACGTGAAACATCAGCCGGTTGAGCGGTTGCATCCGGCGTCGACCACACCTCTTCAGCCCGTGGTGCGGACGGTGTCTGTCCGTCGTAACCACTCATCGCGACTCCCTGCTCGAGGCCGGCCCGGCGGAACGCGGCCCCGAACCCCGGGCTCCTCGCCGTACCACCACCACTGTCACGGGCGGATTTAAGTAGCTCCCGCCGCATGCCACCACCCTGACATCCGCAGCACCCATAGAGATCATCACACGCCGATGCTCGGCCACTTCCTGCTGAGCCTGTTCGCCTTTGACCGCGAGCATTCGCCCACCGGGACGGCACAGCGGCAGACTCCATTTGGTCAATTTGTCCAGCCCCGCAACCGCACGGGAGACCACCGCATCCGCGCCGCCCACCCGGGCGCGCACAGACGGCGCCTCTGCTCTCCCCCGCACGACTTCCACCGGCAACTGCAGTAGTCCCACCGCTTCAGCAAGGAAATTGCTGCGCCGCAGCAATGGCTCCACGAGAACCACTTGTAGGTCCGGTCGGACTATTGCCAACGGGATTCCGGGAAGGCCGGCTCCGCTGCCGAGATCGATCAGTCGATCTCCGTCGTCGAGCAACTCCGAAATTGCGGCGCTGTTAAGCAGGTGGCGATCCCAAAGACGCTCCACCTCGTGCGGGCCGATGAGGCCGCGCTCCACTCCGGCGCCAGCCAGCAACTGGGCATACTGCTCGGCTTGATCTAACCGTGCTCCGAAAACGGTCCTGGCGGCCTCCGGAGCCGGCGCCGCCCGACACGGCCCGCCAACCTGATCGGCGTTCAGATGTTTCACGTGAAACATTCCTCCCAACTCAGGCCTCAAGCGCGAGCACCGGCAGAACTACATTGGTGTAACTCGGGCTCAGTCGACCAGCACGACCACCCGGCGCGACGGCTCTACACCCTCACTCTCGCTGTGCACGCCGCCCACCTCCGCTACGGCGTCGTGCACGATCTTGCGCTCGAACGGCGTCATCGGGGCAAGCTCTTCGCGCTCCCCCGTCGCCAACACCCGCCTCGCGACTTTGTCGCCGAGGGCCGCGAGCTCTTCGCGCCGCCGGCGCCGCCAACTGGCGACGTCGAGCATCAGCCGGCTACGCACACCGGTTTTCTGATGGACCGCCAAACGGGTCAACTCCTGCAGCGCGTCGAGGACTTCGCCTTTGCGGCCCACCAACTTGTTCAAGTCCTCGCCACCGTCGATGCTCACGACCGCTCGGTTGCCTTCGACGTCGAGGTCAATGTCGCCGTCGAAGTCGAGCAGGTCGAGGAGCTCTTCTAGGTAGTCGCCGGCGATCTCGCCTTCGACAACCAGGCGCTCCTCCAAGTCGTCTCCCTCGGGCGCACCCTCGGCGTTCTCAGCGACGTCCTGCTCCGGTTGTTGTAGCTCTACGTCGCGGTCAGTGGTCTCGGCATCGGTCATGCCTGTCCTCCTCGTCCCGTCTGTTGTCGGCACTGGTGCGCCGTTGGAGTTCGTTTGCCCGCCCGCTGCTTTGTCCTGCCGGCCCACCGTCACCGCTTGGGCCGGCGGGTGGGTCAGCGCTTGCGCTTTTTGGGTTTCGCGCCGGGACGCGGTGCCCGGCTGCCGGGCGTGCTGCTTCGCGCACCCTTATTCGGCCCACCTGCGTCGGCTCGCGGTGAGTTTCCGTCTGCTGCCCCGCTATCGGAACTGTCAGACTTCGCGCCCGTCCACTCGGGTCCGTCGCCTGTATCGGCGAGAGCCCCGGCGCCGTTGCCGCTCGGCGGCGGGGCCTTGGCGGCCCGCTTGGGCTTGGCGCCCGGGGCGGGCGCGTTCGCCGCCCGCCGCTGAATCGCCTCCTGCTTCTGAGCCTCTTCTTCTTTCTCGATCATCCTGAAGACGTAGTGCTGCTGGCCGAATGTCCAGATGTTGTTGGAAAACCAGTAGAAAATGATCGCCAACGGCAGGAACGGCCCACCGGCCACAACGCCGAAGGGAAATGCGTAGAGCGCCAGCTTGTTCATCATCGCGGTCTGCGGGTTGGCCGCGGCCTCGGCGCTCTGCCGCGCCACCGACGCCCGGCTGTTGAAGTAGGTCGCTATGCCGGCCATGCACATCACCGGCACTCCCACCGCGATCACGGCCGGCCGGCTGAAGTGGGCGAAGGCGGCGAGAGTGGTTCCCTTCTGCAACATCGTTGCACCCAGCGGCGCGCCGAACAGGTTGGCGTCCAAGAAGTGCCCGACGTCCTTCGCGCTGAATACGTAGTTGCCCAACGCCCGGTTCCGCTCGGGTGAAAGCCCCAGCTGCCCGATACCGGTGGAGGTCCGGTTGAAGCACCGCAGCACGTGATACAGCCCGAGGAAGACCGGGATCTGCGCCAACATCGGCAGGCAGCCGAGTACCGGATTGAAGCCGTGCTCGCGCTGCAGTTTCTGCATCTCCAGCGCCATCCGCTGGCGATCCTTGCCGTACTTCTTCTGCAGGGCCTTGATCTGCGGCTGCAACTCCTGCATCTGCCGGGTCGTTCTGATCTGCCGAACGAACGGCTTGTACAGCAGGGCCCGCAGCGTGAACACCAGGAACATCACCGACAGCATCCACGCGAAGAAGTTCGTCGGACCGAGCATCAAAGAGAACGCTTTGTACCAGAGCCACATAATCGCCGACACCGGATAATAGATGACGTCGAGGCTGAACCAATCAAACAAAAGACGCACGCTCCCGTCGCTTCGCTGGGGTGCCGCTCACATCGGCGCCGCAGTCGTCTGCACAGCCGCGGCGTTCGGGTACTGGATCCCATCCTCCCTGATGCCACGGTCCGCACTTGGCGAGCCGCATTGCAGTGAGCCAGCTTCCCCTGATCAAGCCGTACTCGGTCAAAGCATCCACGGCGTACTGACTGCAGGTCGGCAGGAATCGGCACGTCGGCAACCGCAACGGCGACACCGCGTGCCGGTACAACTGGATGCAATAAATCAACGCCCGCGCCACGGCTAGACCCGTGCTGCCCACGACCTCCGCCGGTCGTGCTGTCACGGCCTTGCCCCGGTAGCCGAGCCCATCAGTTTGTGCACCCGGCGCAGGCCCACCCGGAGCTGAGCTTCCAGCGTCGACGATGCGGCGTCGCGACTGGTCGGCAGCGCGCGGACCACCAGGTCATCGGTTCCGTCCATATCCTCGAGCAGACCCCGCGCCACGTGCCGCAATCGGCGCGTCACCCGATGACGCTGCACCGCCGAGCCCACCGACTTGGCGACGATGAATCCGACTCGTGGAATTTGTGCCCGGCCGCTCGGCACAGCACTTCGCGACCGAGCATGAACGACGATGTCAGGTTGCGCGGCGCGTACCCCGCGCTTGACCGTCGCATCAAAATCGGTCGACCGCGTCATGCGATTCCGCGCGGAAAGCACCGCTTGATACCTGTGGTCAGCTCACGCGGTGAGCGACCGCCGCCCCTTACGACGCCGGCCCGACACGATCGCACGCCCGGCCCTGGTACGCATCCGCAGCCGGAAGCCGTGCACCCGGGCTCGACGCCGGTTGTTCGGCTGAAAGGTCCGCTTGCCCTTGGCCACGGGTATCTCCTCTATACGTCTGCCGCTGCAGTTCGCCTTGACTCACCCGTCGGACCTGGCGGCCCGTGTCGGATCCTGGTGAGTCGAGGCGAACTCGGTGTATCGCTGGTAGCCGGCGCGGTCTCTCCGGATCCTGCCCGGGCGCTGCCGTATCGCCAACGTTCGGGCGACTGTACGAGGGTACTGAGCGTCCTATCACCGGGTCAAACTCGGTCGCGCTGCGGCCGTCGGAATATCGCTGCGTAACTCATGCCACACCTGCCACTGCATCGACATGCTCCTTGTCAAGGGACTCCCAGGAATGTTGCCAAACGGTTGGCACTCGAACAGAAAACTGTTAGCTTCGGGCAATGCCGTTTCAGCCTGGAACGGTGCCCGAAAACGAAGCGAGGGTGGCGGATCGGGTAGATGGTCGTACAGCCCGTGCCGACTATCTCGAGCTCCACTCCCGGGGGCCGTCCCCGATAACTTCGGTGCGCTGATGACCGCCCTGTCCACACCTGTGGATAGTTTTGTGGACAGCCCGCCGTCGCCGGGATGGCTTTACCTCGAACGTGAACCAGGGGGATCCGTCGTTGACCGATGATCCCGGTTCGACTTTTGCGACGGTCTGGAGCGACGTCGTCTCCGAGCTCACCGGCGACGCGGTCCTGAACCACGCGATCACCAACGGCGAAATACTGCTCACCCCTCTGACTCCTCAGCAACGAGCTTGGCTGAACCTTGTTCAGCCACTCACCATCGTCGAGGGATTCGCCCTGCTGTCGGTGCCGAGCAGCTTTGTGCAAAACGAGATCGAACGTCATCTGCGCGCCCAGATCACCGACGCGCTGAGCCGCCGGCTCGGACAAGAAGTTCAACTGGGTGTCCGGATCGCGCCACAACCGCACAACGACAGTGAAGCCGGCGCGGTGCCGGGTCCTGCGGAAACCACCGCTGAACCCGACGAGGTCGACGAGGACAGCGAGGCCCTGGCCAGCGCCCACGAGACCTGGCCCAAGTACTTCACCGAACGGCCCCGCAACAACGACCCTGCCGCTGCCGGAGGCACCAGTCTCAACCGGCGCTATACGTTCGAGACCTTCGTGATCGGCGCCTCCAACCGGTTCGCTCATGCCGCGGCCCTCGCGATCGCCGAAGCGCCGGCCCGCGCCTACAACCCGCTGTTCATCTGGGGCGAGTCTGGACTCGGTAAAACTCACCTGTTGCACGCCGCCGGCAACTACGCACAGCGACTGTTCCCCGGCATGCGGGTCAAGTATGTCTCGACCGAGGAATTCACCAACGACTTCATCAACTCGCTCCGCGATGATCGCAGGGTCGCCTTCAAACGCAGCTACCGCGACGTCGACGTGCTGCTGGTCGACGACATCCAGTTCATCGAAGGCAAGGAAGGCATCCAGGAGGAGTTCTTCCACACCTTCAACACGTTGCACAACGCGAACAAGCAGATCGTGATCTCCTCCGACCGCCCACCCAAGCAGCTGGCCACCTTGGAAGACCGGCTTCGGACGCGATTCGAATGGGGCTTGATCACCGACGTGCAGCCGCCCGAGCTGGAAACCCGGATCGCCATCTTGCGCAAGAAAGCACAGATGGAACGTCTGGCCGTGCCCGACGACGTGCTCGAGCTCATCGCCAGCAGCATCGAACGCAACATCCGGGAACTGGAAGGCGCATTGATCCGGGTCACGGCATTCGCCTCCCTGAACAAGACCCCCATAGACAAGGCGCTGGCCGAAATCGTTCTTCGCGACCTGATCGCCGACGCCGGCACGATGCACATCAGCGCGGCCACCGTGATGGCCGCGACCGCGGAGTACTTCGACATCACCGTGGAAGAACTACGCGGCCCGGGCAAGACCCGTGCGCTGGCGCAGTCGCGGCAGATTGCCATGTATCTGTGCCGAGAACTCACTGACCTCTCGCTGCCGAAGATCGGTCAGGCATTCGATCGTGACCACACCACGGTGATGTATGCCCAGCGCAAAATTCTCTCCGAGATGGCCGAGCGCCAAGAAGTGTTCGATCACGTCAAGGAACTCACCACTCGTATCCGCCAGCGTTCCAAGCGCTGACGCAATACCCAAGCGGCTCTGCACCGTTGGCACACACATCCCTTCTCGCACCGAAACCGTGTGCACAGGCCTGTGGACCGAGCACTCACAACATTCCCGAGATCTGCAATCGGCGTGTACAGCGGCGCTTCATTCCGCACTGCACCACACGGTGCGCACAGCTGGGCTCGGCGTGATTCACAACCTCTCAGAGCGCCGAGCAGCACCGATGTGCAGCTGTCCCCAGAACGCACAGCCCCTAATACTGTTATGAAAATATCTTCATCAGTTCTTCTTTGAAGAACGGCTTGGGGATTCCAAACTGAGGCGCGGACGACCTGCGCAGATGACACAGTGTCGGCGGCGTCGATTAGCCTCCAAGATGGCGCCCGAAGCTCTACCGTGTTGGTCGACTGCCATTACGCTCGTTGTGGCGGATCTCAGCCGCAGGCGTTCGTCGCCCGCTCGATGGGGCGGCAGCCGCTGACTTCGACGGTCGTTGGCTGACAGTGATGAAGGGACCGCTAATGGACGTGGCGACGACGAAAGTCGGCCTCAACGACTTGAAGTTTCGTCTGGCACGCGACGACTTCGCCGACGCGGTGGCGTGGGTGGCCAAGAATCTGCCCACCAGGCCGACGGTGCCCGTGCTTGCCGGTGTGCTGCTGACCGGCACCGAGGACGGGCTGGTCATCTCCGGGTTCGACTACGAAGTGTCCGCGGAAGTTCGCGTCGCAGCTGAAATCGCAACGCCGGGAAGCGTTTTGGTATCTGGGCGGCTGCTTTCTGACATCACCCGCGCGTTGCCGAATAAACCGGTCGACTTTCACGTCAAGGGCACTCGCGTCGCGCTGAACTGCGGAAGCGCCAGATTCTCGCTGCCGACAATGGCCGTCGAGGACTATCCCACGTTGCCGACGCTGCCCGAAGAAACCGGCACACTGCCGGCCGAGCTGTTCGCCGAGGCGATCGGCCAGGTCGCGGTCGCCGCCGGCCGTGACGACACATTGCCGATGTTGACCGGCATCCGGGTTGAAATTTCCGGTGCGTCGGTCGTTTTGGCGGCCACCGACAGGTTTCGGCTGGCCGTTCGCGAGTTGACATGGTCGGCGGCTTCGCCGGACATCGAGGCCGCGGTGCTGGTGCCGGCCAAGACGTTGGCGGAGGCCGCGAAAGCCGGCACCGACGGCTCGGAGGTACATCTGTCCCTGGGCGCCGGGTCCGTGGTCGGGAAGGACGGTCTGCTCGGCATCAGCGGTGACGGAAAGCGCAGCACGACGCGACTGCTCGACGCCGAATTCCCCAAGTTTCGCCAGTTGTTGCCTACCGAGCACACGGCGGCCGCCACGATCGGTGTGGCCGAGTTGACCGAGGCGATCAAGCGGGTTGCTCTGGTCGCCGACCGCGGCGCGCAGGTCCGGATGGAGTTCGCCGAGGGACTGCTGCGGCTTTCCGCCGGCGCAGACGACGTGGGTAGGGCCGAAGAGGATTTGCCCGTCGACTTCGCCGGTGAACCGTTGACCATCGCCTTCAACCCGATTTACCTGACCGACGGGCTCGGATCGTTGCACTCCGAGCGGGTGTCGTTCGGTTTCACGACGCCCAGCCGGCCGGCGGTGTTGCGTCCCGCACCCGGTGACGAGGCTTCGCCGCAAGACACCGGCCCGTTTCCGGCGGCGCAAACGGACTACGTGTACCTGCTGATGCCGGTGCGGTTGCCCGGCTGACGTACTGCTGTGTACGTCCGGCATCTAGGGTTGCGCGACTTTCGTTCGTGGGCGCACGCTGACCTCGAACTGGAGCCGGGGCGCACGGTTTTCGTCGGCCCGAACGGGTATGGCAAAACCAACCTCATTGAAGCACTGTGGTATTCGTCCACACTGGGTTCGCATCGGGTGGCGACTGACGCGCCGCTGGTGCGGGTCGGTGCGGAGCGGGCGCTGGTGTCGACGATCGTCGTCAATGAGGGACGCGAGTGTGCGGTCGACTTGGAGATCGCAGCCGGGCGAGCCAATAAGGCGCGGTTGAACCGCTCGCCGGTGCGCAGCACCCGTGGGGTGGCCGGGGTGCTGCGCGCGGTGCTGTTCGCTCCGGAAGATCTGGCCTTGGTGCGCGGTGATCCGGCGGATCGGCGCCGATATCTGGACGACTTGGCGACAGTGCGCCGGCCTCGGGTCGCTGCGGTGCGTTCTGACTACGACAAAGTCTTGCGCCAGCGCACGGCCTTATTGAAGACGGCGTTCGGGGCCAGGCAGCGAGGTGACCGCAGTGTGTTGGACACGCTTGACGTCTGGGACGCTCGTCTGGCCGCACACGGGGCTGAGCTGATGAGCGCCCGCATCGAATTGGTCAATCAATTGACACCCGAAGTCGCCAAGGCCTATCAGCTGGTGGCGCCGGGGTCACGCGCTGCTGCCGTCGGCTACCGCGCCAGTATGGCGCTCGAACCGACGGATGGTGCCGACGTGGCTTCGCTGGAAGCCGCACTGTTGTCCGCGTTGGCTCAGCGGCGGGACGCCGAACTCGAGCGCGGGGTGTGTCTGGTTGGCCCGCATCGCGACGATCTGGACTTGGTCTTGGGCGATCAACCCGCCAAAGGGTTCGCCAGCCACGGCGAATACTGGTCGATGGCGTTGGCTTTGCGGTTGGCGGCCTACGAACTCTTACGCGCTGAGGGCAGCGACCCGGTGCTGTTGCTCGACGATGTGTTCGCCGAACTCGACGCGGCTCGTCGCCGAGCGCTGGCCGCCGCCGCCGCGTCGGCGGAGCAGGTGCTGGTGACCGCAGCGGTACCCGAGGACATTCCGGCCGGCTGGGATGCGAGACAATTGACAATCGATTCGCGCGACGACGACAGCGGACGGGTGTCGGTGATGCAGTCATGACGAGTTTCGACGACGAACCCCAGCCGCTGAATTCCGAGCGGGTTGAGCGTGCCCAGCCGGCTGCGATGGACCTGGTTCGGCGCACCTTGGAGGAAGCCCGCAACGCGGCCCGCGTCCGCGGTCAAAACATCGGACGCGGTCGGGCAACGCCGGCAGGACCGCGACGGGTGGCCGGCACCGGGCGGCGGCGAAGCTGGTCGGGCCCGGGCCCGGACTATCGCGACCCGCAACCGCTCGGCAAGGTGGCGCGCGATCTGGCCAAGAAGCGGGGGTGGTCGCCGAGGGTCGCCGAAGGCACGGTCCTCGGCCAGTGGCCGACGGTCGTCGGTAGCCAAATCGCCGAGCATGCGACGCCGCTCGGACTGGCCGACGGGGTACTCAGTGTCACGGCCGAATCGACGGCGTGGGCCACCCAGCTGCGCATGATGCAAGCGCAACTCCTCGCCAAGATCGCCGAAGCGGTCGGCGACGGCGTGGTGAAGTCGCTGAGAATCATCGGTCCGTCGGCGCCGTCGTGGCGAAAAGGGCCGCGGCACATCGCCGGCAGAGGCCCGCGCGACACCTATGGCTGATGCAGTCGGGCACCAGAGTTCGTCGGCTGAGAGCCGCCAGGACGCGACAAATTGATTTCACCAGCGTCAGGACCCGCCCACTTTCAAAATGCGCAACTCACGGGGCGGATAGCGGTGCAGAAACGCGGCTGGAGAATAGGTGCGGACGGTATGTGACGGTAGACTGGCCGTAGTACTTGCTGCGGTGACTGAACCGCTCGCACACGAACCCCAAGGAGAGCTTTCCGATCGTGGCTGCCAAGAAGAAGGCACAAGAGGAGTACGGCGCCTCATCCATCACGATTCTCGAGGGCTTGGAGGCGGTCCGCAAACGCCCGGGCATGTATATCGGCTCCACCGGCGAGCGCGGCCTGCACCACCTCATCTGGGAGGTGGTCGACAACTCAGTCGACGAGGCGATGGCCGGCTATGCCACCCAGGTCGATGTGCGCTTACTCAACGACGGCAGCGTCGAGGTCGCCGACAACGGCCGCGGAATCCCGGTGGCGATGCACGCCACCGGCGTGCCGACCGTCGACGTGGTGATGACCCAGCTGCATGCCGGCGGCAAGTTTGGTGGTGAAAACAGCGGCTACAACGTCAGTGGCGGTTTGCACGGGGTCGGGGTGTCGGTGGTCAACGCGCTGTCGCGCCGGCTCGAGGTGGACATTGCCCGCGACGGGTACCGCTGGTCGCAGTCCTACGACCGCGCCGAGCCGGGAAACCTGAAGCAGGGCGAGACCACCAAGAGCACCGGAACCACGGTCCGGTTCTGGGCCGATTCCGACATCTTCGAGACCACCGAGTACGACTTCGAGACCGTGGCACGCCGGCTGCAGGAGATGGCGTTCCTGAACAAGGGTTTGACGATCAACCTCACTGACGAGCGGGTCAGCGACGAAGAGATCGTCGACGAAGTCGTCAGCGACACCGCCGAGGCGCCCAAGTCCGCTGAAGAGAAGGCGGCCGAATCCGTCGCGCCGCGTCAGAAGGTCAAGCACCGCACGTTCCATTACCCGGGCGGCTTGGTGGACTTCGTCAAGCACATCAACCGCACCAAGAGCCCTATTCAGCAGAGCATCATCGATTTCGACGGCAAAGGCGTCGGCCACGAAGTCGAGATTGCGATGCAGTGGAACGGCGGATATTCCGAATCGGTGCACACCTTCGCCAACACCATCAACACGCACGAGGGCGGAACCCACGAGGAGGGCTTCCGCAGCGCGCTGACGTCCGTGGTGAACAAGTACGCCAAGGACAAGAAGCTGCTGAAGGAAAAGGACGCGAACCTGACCGGCGACGACATCCGGGAGGGTCTGGCGGCGGTTATCTCGGTGAAAGTGAGCGAACCGCAGTTCGAAGGGCAAACAAAGACCAAGCTGGGCAACACCGAGGTCAAGTCCTTCGTCCAGCGGGTGTGCAACGAGCAACTGACACACTGGTTCGAAGCGAACCCTGCCGACGCCAAGGTTGTTGTCAACAAAGCGGTTTCGTCAGCACAGGCACGCATCGCCGCCCGTAAGGCCCGGGAGCTGGTGCGCCGCAAGAGCGCCACGGATCTGGGCGGTCTGCCGGGAAAGCTGGCCGATTGCCGTTCTACCGACCCGCGCAAGTCGGAATTGTATGTTGTGGAAGGTGATTCAGCTGGCGGCTCCGCGAAAAGCGGCCGCGACTCGATGTTCCAGGCGATCCTTCCGTTGCGCGGCAAGATCATCAACGTCGAAAAGGCCCGCATCGACCGGGTCCTGAAGAACACCGAAGTACAAGCCATCATCACTGCGCTCGGCACCGGGATTCACGACGAGTTCGACCTCACCAGGCTGCGCTACCACAAGATCGTCTTGATGGCCGACGCCGACGTCGACGGCCAGCACATCTCCACGCTGCTGCTGACCCTCTTGTTCCGGTTCATGCGGCCGCTGATCGAGAACGGGCACGTGTTCTTGGCGCAGCCCCCGCTGTACAAGCTGAAATGGCAACGCAGCGAGCCGGAGTTCGCCTACTCCGACCGGGAACGAGACGGTCTGCTCGAAGCCGGCCAAAAGGCGGGCAGGAAGATCAACAAAGAAGACGGCATTCAGCGCTACAAGGGGCTTGGTGAGATGGATGCCAAGGAGCTGTGGGAAACCACCATGGATCCCTCGGTGCGGGTGTTGCGTCAGATCACCCTCGACGACGCTGCAGCCGCAGACGAGTTGTTCTCCATCCTGATGGGCGAGGACGTTGATGCGCGCCGCAGCTTCATCACCCGCAACGCCAAAGACGTTCGCTTCCTTGATGTCTGATGGGTCGGGTTCGGCCGGCCGCCCAGTGGAAGAGGGATAGATGACTGACACCACGCTGCCGCCCGGCGGCGACTCCGTCGATCGGATCGAACCGGTCGACATTCAACAGGAGATGCAGCGCAGCTACATCGACTACGCGATGAGCGTCATCGTCGGGCGCGCGCTGCCCGAGGTTCGTGACGGGCTCAAACCGGTGCATCGCCGAGTGCTGTACGCGATGTTCGACTCGGGATTCCGCCCGGACCGCAGCCACGCGAAATCGGCGCGCTCCGTTGCTGAAACGATGGGCAACTATCACCCGCACGGTGACGCGTCGATCTACGACACCCTGGTGCGGATGGCACAGCCGTGGTCGCTGCGCTACCCACTGGTCGACGGGCAGGGCAACTTCGGCTCACCGGGCAATGATCCACCGGCCGCCATGCGGTACACCGAGGCGCGGCTCACTCCGTTGGCGATGGAGATGCTGCGCGAAATCGACGAAGAGACAGTCGATTTCATTCCCAACTATGACGGCCGCGTCCAGGAGCCGACGGTACTGCCGAGCCGGTTCCCCAACCTGCTGGCCAACGGATCCGGTGGCATCGCGGTCGGCATGGCGACCAACATCCCGCCGCATAATCTGCGTGAACTGGCTGAAGCGGTGTTCTGGGCGCTGGACAATTACGACGCCGACGAAGAAGCGACGCTGGCGGCCGTCATGGAACGGGTCAAAGGCCCCGACTTCCCCACCGCCGGACTCATCGTCGGATCTCAAGGAATCGCCGATGCCTATAAGACCGGACGCGGGTCGATCCGGATGCGCGGGGTCGTCGAAGTCGAGGAAGACACGAAAGGCCGTACCTCCCTTGTCATCACCGAGCTGCCTTATCAGGTCAACCACGACAACTTCATCACCTCGATCGCCGACCAGGTCCGCGACGGCAAGCTGGCCGGCATTTCCAACGTCGAAGACCAAGGCAGCGACCGGGTCGGCGTGCGCATCGTCGTCGAGGTCAAGCGTGACGCCGTCGCCAAGGTGGTGCTGAACAACCTCTACAAGCACACCCAGCTGCAGACCAGCTTCGGCGCCAACATGTTGTCGATCGTCGACGGGGTGCCGCGCACGTTGCGCCTCGACCAGATGATCCGCTACTACGTCGAGCACCAACTCGATGTGATCGTCCGGCGCACCACCTACCGGCTGCGCAAGGCCAACGAACGCGCCCATATCTTGCGCGGGCTGGTCAAAGCCCTCGACGCGCTGGACGAGGTGATCGCGCTGATCCGGGCGTCGCAAACCGTCGAAATCGCGCGGACCGGCCTGATCGAACTGCTCGATGTCGACGAAATTCAGGCCCAGGCCATCCTCGACATGCAGCTGCGCCGGCTGGCGGCATTGGAACGACAGCGCATCGTCGACGACCTGGCGAAGATCGAAGCCGAAATCGCTGACCTGGAAGACATCCTGGCGAAACCGGAGCGGCAGCGCGGGATCGTCCGGGACGAGCTTGCCGAGATCGTCGACAAGCACGGGGACGACCGCCGAACTCGAATCGTGGCAGCCGACGGCGACGTCAACGACGAGGATCTGATTGCCCGCGAGAACGTCGTCGTCACCATCACCGAGACCGGATACGCCAAGCGCACCAAGACCGATTTGTACCGGAGCCAGAAACGCGGCGGCAAGGGTGTGCAGGGTGCGGGGCTCAAACAGGATGACATCGTCGCGCACTTCTTCGTGTGCTCGACGCACGACTGGATTCTGTTCTTCACCACCCAGGGCCGGGTCTACCGGGCGAAGGCCTACGAGTTGCCCGAGGCGTCCCGAATCGCGCGCGGACAGCACGTCGCCAACCTGCTGGCTTTCCAACCCGAGGAGCGGATCGCGCAGGTCATCCAGATCCGCGGCTATGAGGATGCGCCGTATCTGGTGCTGGCGACCCGCAAGGGTTTGGTCAAGAAGACCAAGCTCACCGACTTCGACTCCAACCGGTCCGGTGGGATTGTGGCGATCAACCTGCGCGACGGCGACGAACTGGTCGGTGCGGTGCTGTGCTCGGCCGACGAGGATCTGCTGCTGGTATCGGCCAAAGGTCAGTCCATCCGGTTCTCGGCGACCGACGAAGCGCTGCGACCGATGGGCCGGGCCACCTCCGGCGTGCAGGGCATGCGCTTCAACACCGACGACCAGTTGCTGTCGCTGAATGTGGTGCGCGAGGGGATGTATCTACTGGTCGCCACGTCCGGCGGCTACGCCAAGCGGACTGCCCTCGAGGAGTACACGCCGCAGGGCCGCGGTGGTAAAGGCATCCTGACCATCCAGTACGACTCGCGGCGTGGCAGGCTGGTAGGGGCGCTGATCGTCGACGACGACGCCGAGGTTTACGCCATCACCTCCGGCGGAGGGGTGATCCGCACGGCGGCCCGCCAAGTCCGCAAGGCGGGACGCCAGACCAAGGGCGTTCGGTTGATGAACTTGGGTCAGGGCGACACACTGTTAGCCATCGCGCGCAACGCGGAAGAAGCCGAAATAGCCGAGGTGACCGACGAGGATGCGGAGTAGCTAACGTGATGACTCTGTCGCCGATGCCGGTTGCGACGGCCCGAGGAGATGTCGGGCGCTCGAATTCAGCCCGGGAGGACCCGGGCGCAGAGTTAAGGAGCCGGGGGTGACTTCACCGAACGAGCCGGGATCTTCGAGATCCGGCGACGGTCAAGGCGGCCGCAACGGAACGCCTGACCAAAGCGGCGCACACCGCTCGGCCGCCGGTGCGGGTACCGGCCGGTTGACCGACTCCGGCGACGTGCCACCGCGG
>NZ_JBARMY010000145.1:0-25848 GCF_049802695.1 Mycobacterium sp. | reverse complement strand
TTCGGTGCGGCGGCGCTGGGGGCGCATCAGGTCGTACTGCAGGTCTGGAATTTTCTGGCGCTGGTGCTTGACTCGCTGGCGATAGCGGCGCAGGCACTCGTCGGTGCTGCGCTCGGGGCCGGCCGCAGTGCCGACGCGAAGGGGGTGGCCCGGCGGGTGACCGTGTTCTCGATGACGGCCGCCGGGGCGTTGGCCGCGGTGTTGGCTGTCGGTGCCCGGCTACTGCCGGAGTTGTTCACCGATGACCGGTCGGTGCTGGCGGCCATCGCCGTGCCGTGGTGGTTCCTGGTCGTGCAGCTCCCGGTGGCAGGGATCGTTTTCGCGCTCGACGGGGTGCTGCTGGGCGCCGGGGACGCAGCGTTCATGCGCACCGCCACCGTGGTCAGTGCGCTGGTCGGCTTCCTACCGCTGGTTTGGCTGTCGCTGGCGTTCGACTGGGGACTGGCGGGCATCTGGTCGGGGCTGAGCGCGTTCATCGCGCTGCGACTGGTGTTCGTCGGGTGGCGTGCGATGTCCGGTCGCTGGGCAGTGCCCGGAACGACCTGAGCGTGGGCTTGAACCCGTTCGGTCAGCGCGCATCCGGATGAATGTGAATTGTCGCTGAAGTTGTCGTCAGCGAACCTTTCCTGCGTCAGCTTTGATGAGGTCGGCGGCTTTTTCACCGATCAGCACGGTCGGGGCATGAGTGTGCCCCCGGATTATCGTGGGCATGACCGACGCGTCGGCCACTCGGAGCCCCTCGACACCACGGACCCGCAGTGCGGGATCCACCACGGCGGCGTCATCGCGGCCCATCCGGCAGGTCCCGACCGGGTGATAGAGCGTGTGCGAGCACGTGCTGAGAGCCTGTTCGAGCGTTTCCTCGCTGGTATCGCGCGCGCCGAGCGGTCGCGCGACCTTGCCGAGCACGTCTTTCAACGCGGGCGCTCTGGCGATATTGGTCGCAATCCGCAGACCAGCCATCATCGCCGTTCGGTCCATGCCGCCGGGATCAGTCAGGTATTGCGGATCGATCGCCGGCTTGGCGGCGGGATCGGCCGAGCGGAGTGTGATGGTGCCACGGCTCTGCGGCTTCAAGAGGATCGGCCCGAGGACCACGGCATGCCCGTACGGATCGCCGAGTCCTTCTTCGAAAAACGGTGCCGGAGCGAACAACAACTCAAGATCCGGCAGTTCGAGCTCTGGGCGGCTGCGGACAAACCCGTAGGCTTCGGCGACGTTGGAAGTGAGCATGCCGCGGCGCCGGAGGAGATAGTTGACAAGTTCCAGCGGTTTCTCGGCGGTGAAGAGGCTGTCGTTCACCACGTCGAAGCCGAGCGGCGTGACGAGATGGTCGATGAGGTTCTTGCCAACCTGGGGTGCGTGGTGCACCACCTCGATACCGTGCTCAGCGAGCTGCGCGCGGTCTCCGATGCCGGAAAGCATCAGCAGCGCAGGCGTGTTGACTGTGCCGCAGCACAGCACCACTTCGGCACGCGCTCTGACCATCTGACGGGCTCCGGCTTCGTCGAATTCCACTCCCACCGCTCGTGTGCCGTCGAACACCACCCGGCGTGCCTGAGCGTCTGTGATCAGCGTGAGATTGGATCTTTTGGCGATCGGCTTCAGGTAGGCATCGGCGGCACTGAACCGTCGTCCCCGCCGTTGCGTCACGAAGGTTTGGCAGAAACCCTGTGGCAATGCGTCATTGGGACGTTCGACGGGGTAGCCGCACTGTTGTGCGGCCTCGAGGAACGCTGCGGTCGAGCGCCGCGGGCTGCGCTGAGGAGAGATGTGCAGCGCCCCGCCGGCGCCAGTGCTGCGGCCGCCGGCATTCTGAACGTTCTCGATCCGCTCGAAGTACTTCAACGCATGGGCGAAGTCCCAGTCCTCGCCGGCCACCGCGGCCCATTCGTCGTAGTCGGCCGCGAAGCCGCGTACCCACATCATTGCGTTCATCGACGACGAGCCACCAAGCACCTTGCCGCGGGGCCAATAGATCTGCCGCCCGTTCAGCTCCTTCTGCGGCTCGGTCAGGTAATCCCAGTCGAACTCGCTGCGAAACAGTTTGGAGAACGCCGCCGGAATGTGGATGAATTTGTCGTGGTCCTTGGGGCCTGCCTCGAGAACGACGACGCGCAGCCGCGAATCCGAGCTGAGCCGGTTGGCCAGCGCCGCTCCTGCCGAACCGGTGCCGACAACGACGTAATCAGCGTCTATGCCCACCGGGCGAAGTTTAGAAGCCGACGCAACGCGACGTGGCGAAATCGCTTACCGGAGCTGCGGCGTTAGCGCACCTGCGCGCGTCCGCGCTGCAGCACGGCCTCGCGGTTGGCGGCGATGTCGTCGCCGCTGGTCCGGAAACTCCGGGCGGCGGTCGCCTCCAGCCACAGCCCCTCGGCGGTCTGCGAATCGTCGATGCGGTGATAGGACGCCAGCAGCGCCCGCACCGCCTGCTGGTTGTTGCCGACGATCGACGCGGCCACCTGGCGGGCGGCGGGAAGCAACTGGCCGTGCGGCACGACCTCGGTGACCAGGCCGGCCCGCAGCGCGTCGGTGGCGGACAGGTAGTCGCCGGTCAGACTCATCCGCCGGGCCAGGCCGACGCCCACCTTCTGCGGCAGCCGCACACTGAGCCCCCACGTCGGCAGCAGACCCACCCGAGCGTGGGTATCGGCGAACCGCGCGTGTTCGGAGGCGACCAGGATGTCGCAGTAGAGCGCGAGTTCCAAGCCGCCGGTGACTGCGGCGCCGTTGATGGCGCCGATCACCGGCTTGGTCAAGTCGGGCCAGCGCGGCGAGATGTCGGGCAGCGCCGACTGCCCGCCCAACTCCTTGAGGTCCAGCCCCGCGCAGAACACCGGATCGGTGCCGGTGAGGATGACGACGTCGACGGCGTCATCGGTCTCAGCATCGGCAAGGGCCCCGAAGAACCGGTCCCGCAGCGCCGCGGACAGCGCGTTGCGGGAGTCGGGCCGGTTGAGGGTGAAGGTGCGCACCCGCTCGTCGGTGTCGATCAGCAGGATGTCGTCAGTCATGGCCTCACCGTAGTCAATCTGCAGTCGCAGTCGCGCTCGCCCTATCGTTGAGCCCATGACCACTCGGGCGGCGACTGCGCCAGCACTCAAGGAGTGGAGTGCAGTGGTGTACGCGCTGCTCGACGGTCGCCAGCGGGTGTTGTTGCGCAAAGGCGGTATTCACGAGAAGCGGTTCGAGGTCGCCGCGCAGGAATTCCTGCTGTTTCCGACGGTCGCGCACAGCCACATCGAACGGGTACGACCCGAACACCGCCCCCTGCTCGACGAGGCGGCCGCCGATTGCGCCGACGACCGAGTAGTGGTCCGGGCTGCGGCGAAAGTTGTTGCAGCGGTTGCGGTTCACCACCCGGACAACCTGCCCGCCATCGAGGATCTGCACATCTGGACCCCGGCGTCGGTGCGCGCCGACCGGCTCGACTTCCGGCCCAAGCACCGACTGGCCGTGCTGGTGGTGCAGGCTGTGCCGTTGGTCAAGCCGATTCAGTTGGCTCGGACAGCGGAATACGCTGGCTGCACCAGTTGGCTGCAGTTGCCGGTGACGCCGGCGCTGGGCGCTCCGGTGCACGACGACGCGGCGCTAGAGCGTATCGCCGCTCGGGTGCGCCGTGTCGTGGGCTGAGGTCTGGTCGACCAGCACGGCGCCGTCGGGTTCATCCCCGAGCGTCTGGAGCGCAAGCTCGTCGTCCCGTGCGCTGAGCCGAACGACTTGGGCCAACTGCCGGGGAGCGTCGCACTGCAGGTAGTGGTCCGCGGTGGGCAGCACCCAGTAGCGGTTGCGCCCGGGCTTGTCCTTCAGATACGTCTGCCAGACGAAGTTGGCGACCCGTAGCGGAGCGATGTTGTCGTGCAGGCCCCATACCAGGGTGGTGTTCACGTGATTGCGGGAAAGTGCTTCCAGCCAAGCCGTTTCGCCGGCAACGCGTTCGTTGAGGTATTTAATCGTGTCGGGCAGCACAGCGATCCCGTCGTTATAGGCGAAACAAGCTGCCAGGGCAGCGATTTCGGGATCGTCGAGCGTCCGGCGAGGCAAAAAGGTGCTGGCTCCAAGGCCGGCCGCAAGCAGCTGCGGCGTCGTCGCGCGCGCCGTGTCGCGTGCGGTGGCGGGGTCGAGCAGCGCGTTCTGGAAGGCGGTCAGGTTGGCAAGCGGCAGATAGATGTTGGCGTTCGTCAAGATGACCTGGCCGGGCAGGTGCTGCTGCGATTGCGCCAGCAGATCCAGCGCGATCATGCCGACACTGGTTCCCCGGTCGTGGGTGAGGATCATGTATCGCTGCAGCCCCCACACTTCGGTGATTGCGTGGATCAGCAGGCGCGCATCGTCGTAAAGCGAATACACGTACGGCGCGGAAGGCTTGTCGGAAAGCCCATAACCGGGGAAGTCCAACAGGAACATATCGAACTCGCTGCTCAGCTCGCGGGTCAGCGCGAAGAAGTCGACACCGGCCGTGGGAAAGCCGTGCACGCACACCAACGCCGGTGCCCCCGGTGTGCCACAGCGGCGGTGAAACACCTCGACCTGCTTGCCCTGGTTGGCGGTTGTCGACGAACGCCAACTCAGCCGGGAACCGCCGCGCTGCCAGTCGTCGAGGATGGTCACTCGGCAAATTCCTGAGCCGGGCAGAGCACCGGCAGCAACAGCCGGGACGGTCCCAGGTGCACCGTGTGCACGGCGGATTTCACCTGCCGACCGGTCGCCACCGGCTCGCCGGCCCCGAGGTTGCGCGCGTATCGCGGATGCGAGCCGCCGGCGACCAACACGCGGATCCGCGAGCCGGTGCTGAACCGGTGTGCGATGGCGTCGAGTTCGACGGTGACGGCGCCACCGTCGGGCCGCGCGCCGGTCAGCCGCCGGTAGCCTTCGCTGACATTGCGGGACCGGCCTCGGGTGTCGACCTCACTCACCCGCACGAACAGGTCGACGTGCGGGATGTCCGCGGAGTGCCGCAACTCGACGACGGGGCTACCCTGCACGCACAGGTCTTCCGTCAGGGTGCCGCCGGTGAAGCCGAGCACGTCGTCACGACGGGCGAGCCGGGTGTCGTCGCGGTAACCGGCGTTCGGGGACAGCAGGCGGCCGCCGACGGTGGGTGTCGGGTCGGCAGGGTCGTAGCGGAACACCACGGATGCGTCTTGCGGCGGCGTGTCTGCCAGCCCGCCGCCGGGCTGCAGATACAGCGCGTGCTCGTCGGTCTCTGGTGGCCAATCGGCCAAGTCAACCCAGCCCTGGCCGGTCACGAAGATCCGGACCGGGTCGGGCCGGGTCTGGTCGGCCGCACCGCCGAGGTGAGCATTCAACCAGGACAATGATTCCCGGGTGACAGTGCCCAACCCGTGGGAAAGGATTTGGGTGTGCGTCCACGGTCCGATGGTCATCGCCACATCCACACCGCGATCGTGTAGCCGCCGATATTGCTGCAGGGTCTGCTGCAGGAACAGGTCCTGCCAACCGCCGATGAGCAACACCGGTACCTGCACCCGCTCCAGGGCGGCACCGTAGCGCATCGGCGTCCAGAAGTCGTCGTTCGGGTCGGGGTGTTCCAGCCACGACTCGAACCAGGGCGCGCCCTGTCCCAGCAACGCGCGCCCCGCCGCGCCCAACGGCACTTCGCCGGCGGCGCGCGCCACCATGCGACCCGCTCTGAGCTGGCGGATGCCGGCCCGGATCCGACTACGGTCTTCCTGATGGGCGACCATGTCGCTCCAGCCGAGGAAGTCATTCACTGTGAAGGAGCCGGTGCCCCAGGAGGAGACGGCGAAGTCGTGCGGTCCGGCGGTGATGACCGCCGCCGTCAGCTCGGGCGGCGGGTCGGACAGCAGCGCCCACTGAGTGAACCCGAGGTACGACATCCCGATGGTCGCGAACCGGCCGGTGAACCACGGCTGCCCGCGCAGCCACGCGACGGTGTCAGCCGCGTCCTCGGCCTCGCGCATCATCGGCTCGAAGACCCCGGTCGAGCCGAATGTTCCGCGCACGCTCTGCATCAGCACGTGGAAGCCGCGTGCGGCATACAACGCGCCGAACAACAGGGAGAACGGGAAACTGCGGCCATAGGGTCCGCGAACCAGCAGGGTGCCGCCTGGGCCCGGGCCCGTGGCCGCGGGTGCGTAATGGTCGGCCACCAATTCCACGCCGTCGCGCATCGGGACCCGCACCTGGTCGACGGTGTAGTCGGTGGTCGCCGTGGGCAGGCGCAGCAACCGCCCGAGGACATGCTCGCTGATCCGCTTCGCCCGGCCGCGCAACGGCGGCGCCGCAGATTGTCGGGATGTGGTCGTCACCGATTCAGGCTAGGGCCAGTGCTCCGCCTGGTCGAGCATCGCCTGGACTGGTGCACGGCAGTCGGGGTAACCGCATAGCTAGGGTGGGTAGTTGTGACAGCGGACCAGCCGACGGGCGCCGGGCAACCGACATTGTGGGCAATATCGGACCTGCACGTCGGCCACACCGGCAACAAGCCTGTCGCTGAGTCGCTGTTCCCGTCCTCTCCCGGCGACTGGTTGATCGTCGCCGGCGACGTTGCCGAACGGGTCGACGACATCCGCTGGTCGCTGGATCTGCTGCGCCGACGGTTCGCCAAGGTGATCTGGGTGCCCGGCAACCACGAACTGTGGACCACCAGCAAAGACCCTGCGCAGGTCTTCGGCCGCGACCGGTACGACTACCTGGTCAACATGTGCGACGAGATGGGCGTCGTCACTCCCGAGCATCCCTACCCGGTGTGGACCGAGCGGGGCGGCCCGGCCACGATCGTGCCGATGTTCCTGCTTTACGACTACTCCTTCCTGCCGGAGGGAGCCACGAGCAAAGCCGAAGGTATGGCCATCGCACGCGAACGCAACGTGGTCTGCACCGACGAGTTCCTGCTGTCACCAGAGCCGTATCCCACCCGGGAGGCGTGGTGCCGGGAGCGGCTGGCCGCCACCCGCGCGCGGCTCGAGCAACTCGACTGGATGACGCCGAGCGTGCTGGTCAACCATTTCCCGCTGGTGCGCGAACCGTGTGATGCGCTGTTCTACCCGGAGTTCTCGCTGTGGTGCGGTACCACCGAGACCGCCGACTGGCACACCCGCTACAACGCCGCCTGCTCGGTGTACGGCCATCTGCACATCCCGCGCACCACCTACTACGACGAGGTGCGCTTCGAAGAGGTTTCGGTGGGCTACCCGCGGGAATGGCGGCGACGCAAGCCCTACACCTGGCTGCGTCAGGTGCTGCCGGACCCGCGTTATGCGCCGGGCTACCTCAACGACTTCGGCGGACATTTCGTCATCACCCCCGAGATGCGGGAGCGGGCCGAGCAGTTCCGGAAGCGATTGCGGCAGCGGCAGGCGCGATGACGGCGGCGGAATTGCTGTCGTCGGTGCTGCCTGACGATCCGGTGAATCTGGCTGCCTGCGAGCTGTATTCCGACCCTCCCGAGCTGGCGCCGTTACCTGACGAGGAGCCGCTGATCGCCAGGTCCGTGGCCAAGCGGCGCAACGAGTTCATCACTGTGCGGCACTGCGCGCGGCTCGCGTTGCAGGCACTCGGGCAGCAGCCGGCGCCGATCCTCAAAGGCGAGAAGGGCGAACCGCGCTGGCCCGACGGGATTGTCGGCAGCCTGACCCACACCCAGGGCTTTCGCGGCGCGGTGGTCGCCCGGCACGCAGCTGTGCGCTCGGTGGGTATCGACGCCGAACCCCACGACGTCCTGCCCGACGGCGTCTTCGACGCCATCACCATCGGTGATGAGCGCGCTGAGATGACGACGCTGCCCTTGGGGCTGCACTGGGACCGAATCCTGTTCTGCGCCAAGGAGGCCACCTATAAGGCGTGGTTTCCGCTGACCCGGCGTTGGCTCGGCTTCGAAGACGCCCATGTGGTGTTCGACACCGACCCGGGCGTCGAGACGTCCGGCCAGTTCGTCTCCAAGATCCTGGTCGACGGTGCGACGTCGTCCGGACCTGCGCTCAGCGCGTTGCGCGGGCGGTGGTCTGTGCAGCGCGGACTGGTGCTGACCGCGATCGTGTTGTGACCGATAGCTCGACAGGTCCGGGCATCGTCGTCGTCGACAAACCGGCCGGGATGACAAGCCACGACGTGGTGGGGCGGTGCCGGCGAATCTTCGGCACCCGCAGGGTGGGGCACGCCGGGACGCTCGACCCGATGGCTACCGGCGTGCTGGTGATCGGTGTGGACCGCGCCACCAAGATCCTCGGGCTGTTGACGGCGGCCTCGAAGTCCTATGACGCCACGATACGGCTCGGTCAGTCCACATCCACCGAGGACGCCGAAGGTACAGTCCTGCAACAGCTTCCGGCCGAACACCTGACGGACGGTGCGATCGCGGCGGTGATCGCGGATCTGTGTGGTGATATCGAGCAGGTGCCGTCGGCGGTCAGCGCGGTCAAAGTCGGTGGCCGACGGGCCTACCGACTGGTCCGGGAAGGCCACTCGGTCGATTTGCCGGCGCGCCCGGTGCGCGTGGACCGATTCGAGATCTCTGCCGTCCGCCGCCATGATCAGCTCATCGACATCGATGTCGAGGTGGATTGCTCGTCGGGCACCTACATCCGCGCACTGGCCCGCGATCTCGGTGCTGCGCTCGGGGTCGGCGGACACCTGACTGCGCTGCGGCGCACCCGCGTCGGCCGATTCGGCCTCGATGAGGCCGCGCTGCTCGACGACCTGGCCGAGCAGCCCAGACTGAGCCACAGCCTGGACCAGGCCTGCCTGCTGCTGTTCCCGCACCGCGAACTCAGTGCCGAAGAGGCCGACGCCGCCAGCCACGGCCGGCCGTTGCCGCGATGCGGGATCAAGGGCATCTATGCCGCGGCCACCGGCGACGGGCGGGTGATCGCGTTGCTGCGCGACGACGGTTCGCGAACCCGGTCCTTGGTCGTCATCCGGCCGGCCACGCTGTAGCCGTAGGCTGATGCGATGACGAGCAAGGTCTACGTAATCGGTGTCGGTATGACGAAGTTCGAGAAGCCGGGCCGTCGCGAGGGCTGGGACTACCCGGACATGGCGCGGGAGTCGGGAACCAAGGCGCTGCAGGACGCCGGCATCGGGTACACCGACGTCGAGCAGGGCTACGTCGGCTACGTCTACGGCGAGTCGACGTCCGGGCAGCGTGCCCTCTACGAGCTGGGCATGACCGGTATCCCGATCGTCAATGTGAACAACAACTGCTCGACCGGCTCGACCGCCCTTTATCTTGCCGCGCAGGCGGTTCGGGGCGGGTTGGCCGACTGCGCCATCGCGCTGGGTTTCGAGAAGATGAAGCCCGGATCGTTGTCGACGGCCTACGACGACCGGGCCCAGCCGATGGACAAGCACGTCAAGGCGATGGCAGACGTCTTCGACCTGGCGTTCCCCGTCGCGCCGTGGATGTTCGGGGCCGCCGGGCGCGAACACATGCAGCAATACGGCAGCACCGCAGAGCATTTCGCCAAGATCGGCTACAAGAACCACAAGCATTCGGTCAACAATCCGTACGCGCAATTCCAGGAGGCCTACACCCTCGAGGACATCCTGGCGTCGCGAATGATCTACGACCCGCTCACCAAGCTGCAGTGTTCGCCGACCTCGGACGGTTCCGGCGCTGCGATCCTGGCCAGCGAGAAGTTCGTCGACGAGCATGGGCTGGCCGGCCAGGCGGTGGAGATCGTCGGTCAGGCCATGACGACGGACTTCACGTCGACATTCGACGGCAGCGCCAGAGGGCTGATCGGTTACGACATGAATGTCGCAGCAGCGCAACGGGTTTATCAGCAGTCCGGTCTCGGTCCAGAAGATTTCCAGGCCATCGAGCTACATGACTGCTTCTCGGCCAACGAACTCCTGCTCTACGAGGCGCTGGGCCTGTGCGCCGAGGGCGAGGCGCCCAAGCTGATCGACAACGGCGACACCACCTTCGGCGGACGGTGGGTGGTCAACCCTTCCGGCGGCTTGATCTCCAAAGGACATCCGCTGGGCGCTACGGGCCTGGCGCAGTGTGCGGAGCTGACCTGGCAGCTCCGCGGCAAGGCTGACAAACGGCAGGTCGAGAATGTCACCGCGGCCTTGCAGCACAACATCGGGCTCGGTGGAGCGGCCGTCGTCACCGCCTACCAACGGGCGGAGCGCTGAGCAGAACGGCTCAGGACACCACCCAGATAGCGCGGGCGGCGGGGCTGCCCAAGTCGATCGTGGTGCGCGCGCCGTCGGCTGATTCGACCGCCACCGACACCATGCCGGCGAACTCCCGGCGGGTCAGCACCCGCACCCGGGAGTCCAGGCTGATGCCGATGCTGTCGAAGTAGCGAAGCATCTCCGGATCGGCATCGGAGATGCGGGCCACTGTTCCGGCTTCGCCGTCGTGGCACGCCCACAGTTGACGGGCCGGCGGGGTGGGAACCTGCCCGTTGGAGGCGGGGATCGGGTCGCCGTGCGGATCGCGCTGCGGAAAACCCAGCTTGGCGTCGATGCGGGCCACCAGCCGGTCGGAGACCGCGTGCTCGAGCACTTCGGCTTCGTCGTGCACCTCGTCCCAGCCGTATCCGAGTTCGGAGACCAGGAAGGTCTCCAGCAACCGGTGCCGGCGGACCATCGCCAACGCTGCGCGGCGCCCCGATTCGGTGAGCGTCACCGCGCCGTACTTCTCGTGGTCGACTAGGCCCTGCTCGGCGAGCTTGCGGATTGACTCCGACGCTGTGCTCGCCGACACCCCGATGCGGTCGGCCAGCATCTTGGTGCTGACCTTCTCCCGCGACCACTCCTGCGCGTTCCAGATCACCTTCAAATAATCCTGGGCAACCGCGCTCAGTTCGTCAGGCTGCTCGTCAGGGCGCACAACAGGAGTTTAAAGCTGTAACCGCCGCGCTGCCCGTAAAGGCCGCCGCGCCGTAGGCTTGGTCTCGTGCAGCGGTGGCGGGGACAAGACGAGATCCCCACGGATTGGGGAAGATGCGTACTGACCATCGGGGTGTTCGACGGTGTGCACCGCGGACACGCCGAGCTGATCGCCCAGGCGGTCAAAGCGGCCCGCGCCCGCGGGGTGCCCACAGTGCTGATGACGTTCGACCCGCATCCGATGGAAGTGGTGTTTCCCGGTAGTCACCCGGCGCAGCTGACGACGCTCGCCCGGCGCGCCGAGCTGGCCGAAGAACTCGGTATCGACGTGTTCCTGGTGATGCCGTTCACCTCCGACTTCATGAAGCTCACCCCCGAGCGCTACGTGCACGAGCTGCTGGTGGAGCACCTGCACGTGTTGGAAGTCGTGGTCGGCGACAACTTCACCTTCGGGAAGAAGGCCGCAGGCACCGTGGAGGGCCTGCGCCGGGCCGGTGAACGCTTCGGCTTCGCAGTGGAGTCAATGTCGCTGGTGTCGGAATACCACGACGCCCGGACCGTGACCTTCTCCTCGACCTACATCCGCTCCTGTGTGGACGCCGGTGACGTGGTGGCCGCCGCCGAGGCGCTGGGCCGCCCGCACCGGGTGGAGGGCGTCGTGGTCCGCGGCGACGGCCGGGGCATGCAAATGGGTTTTCCGACCGCGAACGTGGCACCGCCGATGTACTCGGCCATCCCGGCCGACGGGGTGTATGCCGCCTGGTTCACCGTGCTCGGGCACGGGCCGATGGCCGGCACCGTCGTGCCCGGTGAGCGGTATCAAGCCGCGGTGTCGATCGGCACCAACCCGACGTTCTCCGGGCGCACCCGCACGGTCGAGGCGTACGTGCTCGACAGCAGCGCCGATCTGTACGGCCAGCATATTGCGCTGGATTTCGTGGCGCGCATCCGCGGCCAGCAGAAATTCGACTCGGTGGACGCACTGGTCGCCGCGATGGACGACGACATCCTGCGCGCCCGCACGCTGCTTTCTGCGGGTTGACTTGGCCCGAGGAAGAGCCGGGCCATTGGGTCGGGCCGGCGTCACGCTGCTAAACTGCCCGACGACACGGCGCATGCTGCGGTTCGCGGTGGCCGCGCCGGACGTGGTGATCGCAAGCGCGGCAGAGCCGGGCGAAGCGGGTCGCCACGCAGCAATACTGGATCGCGGACCGATTGATGGAGATTATTTCGTGGCGCTGACAGCCGAGCAGAAGAAAGAGATCCTGGGCTCCTACGGCCTGCACGAGACCGACACCGGATCGCCGGAGGCCCAGGTCGCGATGCTGACCAAGCGGATCGCGGACCTGACCGAGCACCTCAAGGTGCACAAGCACGACCACCACTCCCGGCGGGGGCTGTTGTTGCTGGTGGGGCGGCGTCGCCGCCTGCTCAAGTACGTGGCCCAGCTCGACGTGCAGCGTTACCGCTCACTGATCGAGCGGTTGGGCCTGCGTCGCTGACGTCCTCCAGCGCTCCCGCTGACAGTTCCGCGGGTCGACGGCAAGGCAAGAACCGCCCAGGTAGGCGTGTAGAGTGAGGTCGTTCCGGGCCCGTTCGGCCCCGAACCTGGTGCGGTGGCGTAATCCGCGCGCCGTCCCAGCGCGTCACTGAGAGATCAAGCACGCGACCGAGGAGGAAGGCACCTGTATCGGGCGGTCTTCGGTAGTGGCTGCCGGGCTCCCCACCACGTGGGGCAGGTCGGCCGCTTCGATCGATGGCCGTAGCCGCACACAGGCCTAACCATGCAGGTCAATCTGTCCCGGTTATCTGTGACGATGCGAAACAGCTGAATAACTGTAGAGAGGCCCGCGGACATCCATGTCTGTAGCTGAAATTGAAGAGGGCGTTTTCGAGTCCACCGCCGTCATCGACAACGGGAGCTTCGGCACCCGCACCATCCGTTTCGAAACCGGCCGGCTGGCCCTGCAGGCCGCCGGCGCCGTCGTCGCCTACCTCGATGACGAGAACATGCTGCTGTCGGCGACCACCGCCGGCAAGAACCCCAAGGACCACTTCGACTTCTTCCCGTTGACGGTCGACGTCGAAGAGCGGATGTATGCCGCCGGGCGCATCCCCGGCTCGTTCTTCCGCCGGGAGGGTAGGCCGTCCACCGACGCGATCCTGACCTGTCGGCTCATCGACCGCCCGCTGCGCCCGTCCTTCGTCGACGGTTTGCGCAACGAGATCCAGGTCGTCGTGACGATTCTGAGCCTGGACCCCAACGACCTTTACGACGTGCTAGCGATCAACGCGGCGTCGGCGTCCACCCAGCTGGGCGGCCTGCCATTCTCCGGGCCCGTCGGAGGAGTCCGGGTGGCGCTCATCGACGGCACTTGGGTGGCATTCCCGACTGTCGAGCAGCTCGAGCGGGCGGTGTTCGACATGGTGGTCGCCGGACGCACCGTCGGAAGCCATGACGGCAAATCCGACGTGGCGATCATGATGGTCGAGGCTGAAGCGACTGAGCAGGTTGTGCCACTCGTCGGTGGCGGCGCCCAAGCGCCGACGGAAACCGTGGTGGCCGAAGGTCTGGAAGCTGCCAAGCCGTTCATCGCCGCGTTGTGCGCCGCCCAACAGGAACTCGCCGACGCGGCTGCCAAACCGACCGGTCAGTACCCGGTGTTCCCCGACTACGGTGACGACGTGTACGACTCGGTGTCTTCGGTGGCCACTGACGAGCTGGCAGCCGCGCTGACCATCTCCGGCAAAGCCGAGCGCAACAACCGCACCGACGAAATCAAAGCCGAGGTGCTCGAACGGCTCGCCGACACCTACGCCGGCCGTGAAAAAGAAGTCAGCGCCGCCTTCCGTTCGCTGACGAAGAAGCTGGTGCGTCAGCGCATCTTGACCGACCACTTCCGCATCGACGGGCGCGGCATCACCGACATCCGCGCGCTGTCCGCAGAGGTGGCCGTGGTGCCGCGGGCGCACGGCAGTGCACTGTTCGAGCGCGGCGAGACGCAGATCCTGGGCGTCACCACCCTCGATATGGTCAAGATGGCTCAGCAAATCGACTCGCTGGGCCCGGAGACCTCCAAGCGCTACATGCACCATTACAACTTCCCGCCGTTCTCCACCGGGGAGACCGGCCGGGTCGGCTCGCCCAAGCGGCGGGAGATCGGCCATGGCGCGCTGGCTGAGCGCGCGCTGGCGCCGGTGCTGCCCAGCGTCGAGGAGTTCCCCTACGCGATCCGCCAGGTGTCAGAAGCCCTGAGCTCCAACGGGTCTACCTCGATGGGTTCGGTGTGCGCCTCGACGATGGCGTTGCTCAACGCTGGGGTGCCGCTGAAGGCCCCGGTGGCCGGTATCGCGATGGGTCTGGTGTCCGACGACATCGAAGTTGAGGCAGGAGACGGCGGAAAATCCACTGAGCGTCGGTTCGTCACGCTGACCGACATCCTCGGCGCCGAAGACGCTTTCGGTGACATGGACTTCAAGGTGGCCGGCACCAAGGACTTCGTGACCGCGCTGCAGTTGGACACCAAGCTCGACGGCATTCCGTCGCAGGTGCTGGCCGGTGCGCTCAGCCAGGCGCGCGACGCGCGGCTCACCATCCTGGACGTGATGGCCGAGGCCATCGACGCCCCCGACGAGATGAGCCCCTACGCCCCCCGGGTCACCACGATCCGGGTGCCGGTCGACAAGATCGGTGAGGTCATCGGCCCCAAGGGCAAGATGATCAACGCCATCACTGAAGAGACCGGCGCGCAGATCTCCATCGAGGACGACGGCACGGTGTTCGTCGGCGCCACCGACGGGCCGTCGGCGCAGGCCGCGATCGACCGGATCAACGCCATCGCCAACCCGCAGCTGCCCAAAATCGGGGAGCGATTCCTGGGCACCGTCGTCAAGACCACGGACTTCGGCGCGTTCGTGTCGCTGTTGCCCGGCCGCGACGGCCTCGTGCACATCTCCAAGCTCGGCAAGGGCAAGCGCATCGCCAAGGTCGAGGACGTGGTCCACGTCGGTGACAAGCTGCGGGTGGAGATCGCCGACATCGACAAGCGGGGCAAGATCTCGTTGCTGCCGGTGTCCGATGACGCCGCCGCGGAAGCGCCCACTGACGGGGGTGCGGCCACAGCCGATTCCCCGGCTCCTCAGCGGGCCGCTGACCAGCCGGCGCCGTCGCCGAGCGAAGCCGAATCAGAGGCCGCGCCGGCCGATGCCGCGACGGCCCGCAGTTAAGACGGGCAGCCAGCCCCTACGACGCGGCCGGCACACCGCCGAGCCGTCCGCCGCCTTGCGGCGTAGCACACTGCCGGGTGGGTTGCGGGTGGTGACCGAGTACCTGCCCGCGGTGCATTCTGCGTCGGTGGGCGTGTGGGTCGGCGTCGGGTCCCGCGACGAGGGCGCCACGGTGGCCGGGGCTGCGCACTTCTTGGAGCACCTGCTGTTCAAGTCCACACCGACGCGTACTGCGGTGGACATCGCGCAGGCAGTCGACGCGGTCGGTGGTGAGCTCAATGCGTTCACCGCGAAGGAGCACACCTGCTACTACGCGCACATGCTCGACAGCGATATCGAGCTCGCTCTCGATCTGGTGGCTGACGTGGTGCTCAACGGTCGCTGCGCTGCCGAGGACGTCGAACTCGAGCGCGACGTTGTGCTCGAGGAAATCGCGATGCGCGACGACGACCCCGAAGACACGTTGGCTGACTTATTCCTCGCGGCGCTCTTCGGTGACCATCCGGTGGGGCGTCCGGTGATCGGCAGCGTGGAATCAGTGTCGGCGATGACGCGCGATCAGTTGCGTTCGTTCCATGTGCGGCGCTACACACCGCAACGAATGGTCGTCGCAGTGGCCGGCAACGTCGACCACGACGAGGTGGTCGGCTTGGTGCGGAAGCACTTCGGGTCGCGCTTGGTTCGCGGGCGACGGTCGGTGGCTCCCCGCAAAGGCGCCGGACGGGTGACCGGGCGTCCGGAGTTGACGTTGGTCAACCGGGAATCCGAGCAGACGCACGTCATGCTGGGCGTCCGGACGCCGGGCCGGTACTGGGAACACCGCTGGGCGCTGCAGGTGCTGAACACGGCACTCGGCGGTGGCCTCAGTTCTCGCTTGTTCCAGCAAGTTCGGGAGTCACGCGGGTTGGCATACTCGGTGTACTCGGCGGTTGACACCTTCGCCGACAGCGGCGCGCTGTCGGTGTATGCCGCCTGTCAGCCCGAGCGTTTCGGCGAGGTGGCGCGAGTGGTGACGCAGGTGCTGGAAACGGTAGCCCGCGAGGGGATCAGCGAGGCGGAATGCCGGATCGCCAAAGGCTCGCTGCGTGGGGGACTGGTGCTCGGGCTGGAGGATTCCGGCTCGCGGATGAACCGCATCGGACGCAGCGAACTCAACTACGGCGAACACCGCAGCATCGATCGCACGCTGCGGGAGCTCGACCGGGTGACCGTCGACGAGGTCAACGCGGTGGCCCGCCGGTTGTTGGGTAAGCCGTACGGGGTGGCCGTCTTAGGGCCGTATCGGTCGAAACGGGCGTTGCCGCAACCACTTCGGGCGCTAGTAAAATAACGCTATGGTTCTGGGCTTCTGGGATTTGGCGGTACCGGTGGTCGGTGCGCCAATGGCCGGTGGTCCGGGAACCCCGGCGCTGGCCGCGGCGGTGTCGAATGCCGGCGGGCTCGGTTTCGTCGCCGGCGGCTATTTGTCCCCGGAGCAGTTCGCCGACGACATCACCGCCGCGCGGGCCAAGACGACCGGTCCGATCGGGGCCAACCTGTTTGTGCCCCAGCCCAGCGCCGCCGACTATGTGGCTTTGGACCACTACGCGGAAGAACTCGATGAGCTCGCCGAGCACTACGACGTCGAGGTAGGCAGACCACATTTCGGCGATGACGACAACTGGCAGGCAAAGCTCGAGATGATCGCCGATGTGCGGCCCGAGGTGGTGTCGTTCACCTTCGGTGCGCCTGCGCCGGATGTGTTGCGGTGGTTCGGGGCGCTGGGAATCATTCTGTTGGTCACGGTGACGTCGGCTTACGAGGCTGGGGTCGCCGTCGCCGCCGGAGCTGACGGGTTGGTGGTCCAGGGGCCGAAAGCCGGTGGGCATCGAGGCACATTTGCGCCCGACCGGGAACCCGGCTCCGAGTCGTTGGAAGAGCTGCTGGACCGTATCGGTGTCACGCATGACGTCCCGCTGATCGCCACGGGTGGCTTGGCCACCGCCGAAGACGTGACCCGCGTGCTGAGCAGGGGAGCCGTTGCCGCACAGATCGGTACCGCGTTGCTGCTCAGCGATGAGGCGGGTACCAACGCCGCGCACCGCAGCGCGCTGACGCATCCGCACTTCACCAATACCCTGCTCACGCGGGCGTTTTCGGGGCGCTACGCCCGAGGGCTGGAAAACGACTTCACCCGTCTGCTCAACGATGTCGCGCCGATCGGCTATCCCGAAGTGAATCAGATGACAGCGCCGATCCGGGCCGCCGCTGTTGCCGCCGACGACCCGCACGGCACCAACCTCTGGGCTGGAACGGAATTCACGAAAACCCGCACAGGCAAGGCTGCGGGCATCATCGCCTCGCTCCTAGACGTTTAACGGCGGCCTGCACTCAGCACGGTCGCCGGATCGGTGAATGGCACATTCAGGTCGGTCGCGACCTGCTCGGACAGCAGCGCGCCGTCATGGGTTGACAGACCTCTGGCAAGCGTGTGATCGGATTGACAAGCGGCACGCCAGCCGCGGTCGGCAAGCTCGAGCACATACGGCATCGTTGCGTTGGTCAAGGCCGACGTCGACGTCTTGGGCACCGAACCGGGCATATTCGCCACACAGTAGAACACCGCGTCGTGCACGCAGAACGTCGGCGCATCGTGGGTCGTCGGGCGGGAGTCTTCAAAGCAACCACCCTGATCGATGGCGATGTCGACCAGGACCGCTCCCGGCTTCATCTGTGAGACAAGCGCATTCGACACGAGTTTGGGCGCCTTGGCGCCGGGCACCAGGACGGCGCCGATCACCAGGTCGGCGCTTCGGACAACGTCCTCGAGTTCGTAGGCCGACGAGTACCGGGTCCGGATTCGCCCACCGAACTCGGCGTCGAGGTGGCGCAGCTTGTCGATGTTGACGTCGAACACGGTCACCGACGCGCCCATGCCGTTGGCGACCCGGGCAGCGTTGTATCCGGCGGTGCCGGCGCCAATGATCACCACGTCGGCCGGGTCGACACCGGGGACACCGCTCATCAAGACTCCGCAGCCGCCTTGGGCGCGCATCAAATAGTAGGCGCCGACCTGAGCGGAAAGCCGGCCGGCGACCTCGCTCATCGGAGCTAGTAGCGGGAGCGCACCGTCGGCAGTTTGAACCGTCTCGTAGGCGATCGAAGTGGTGCCGGCCGACAACAGGGCGTCGGTGCACTCTCGCGACGCGGCCAGGTGCAGATAGGTGAAGAGGGTTTGCCCGCGCCGCAGCAGGCCGTACTCAGCCGGCGCCGGCTCTTTCACCTTGAGCACCAAGTCGGCGTCGCCCCACACCTGTTCGGCAGTGCTGATCAGCTGAGCACCGGCGCCTTTGAAATCGTTGTCGCTGATCGCCGACCCTTCCCCGGCGCCCGCCTGGATCAACACATCGTGACCGTGCCGCGTCAATTCGGTGACCCCGGCAGGGGTGATGGCCACCCGGAGTTCGTTGCTCTTGATCTCGGTGGGGATCCCGACACGCATGCTCGCTCCTTGCGACGGTTGGCGACGGCGGCGAGGAAGTCAAAACTGCCTCAATTGTGAATAACGTTCGAGAAGTCGGCAACGTTCACGACGGTGATTCTTTAAAGTTGGGTTGTGCCTGAAGCATCTACAACGCGTGGGGTAAACCGAGCGGGACCGCCGAAGATCATTCGACCAGCTGATCTCGATGAGGTGGACCGAAGGGTCCTGAGTCTGCTGCACGCCGACGCCAGGATCACCAACAGTGCGCTGGCCGAGCAGTTGGGCATCGCGCCCTCGACCTGCCACGGGCGGGTGCGGCGGTTGGTCGACCTCGGCGTGATCCGCGGGTTCTACGCCGACGTCGACCCGGTGGCGGTCGGCTTGCCGTTGCAGGCGATGATCTCGGTCAGCCTGCAGTCCCACGCCCGCGGCAAGATCCGCAGCTTCATCCAGCAGATCCGTCGCAAGCCGCAGGTGATGGACGTCTATTTTCTTGCCGGCGCAGACGATTTCATTCTGCACGTCGCAGCCCGCGACACCGAAGACCTCCGCTCGTTTGTGGTGGAGAACCTCAATGCCGACGCCGACGTCGCGGGCACCCAGACGTCGCTGATCTTCGAACATCTGCGGGGCGCCGCGCCGATCTGACGAGTTACTAAGGGTATCCAGGGCAGGGCAACGTCGCCAATCTGATTTGGGATGGGGACGACCCACCAGCGCCGCCTCCAACCATTGAGCTCCACTACGGTCCCTGCCCCCCTCTTGCATGTAGCCCGTCCGCGCGGGGTTAAGTAACGCCGTCGTCGGGTAGGAGGCGTTCGGGGTGGTGGTAGGTGTTGGTGCCGCCCGGTAGTTGTAGGTGTGGTGGCGGGATCCATTGGGTTTGGCCGTTGGCGAGTCTGCGGGTGGTCCAGCCTTGGTCGGCGAGTTTGTGGTGGTGGCCGCAGGTGAAGGCGAGGTTGTCGATGTCGGTGGGGCCGCCGTGGGCCCAGTCGTGGAGATGGTGGACCTCGCATAGGTAGCCGGGGACATCGCAGCCGGGGAAGCTGCAGCCGCGGTCTTTAGCGTGCAGCACGAGGCGTTGGTCGGGGGTGGCGATGCGTTTGGCGCGGCCGAGATAGAGCGGACGCTGGTGGTGGTCGCCGAAGACGGCCAGGTAGTGGCAGGCGTGGGCGGCGAGGCGGATCAGGTCGGGGATGGGCAGCAAGGTGCCGGCGGCGGTGACGGCGTGGCCGGCGGTGTTGCGCAGTTCGGCCAGGGTGGTGGAGACGATGACGGTGACCGGTAGGCCGTTGTGTCGGCCGAGGGTGGGGTCGCCGAGTTGGCTGCGCACCAGGGCGTAGAGGGCGTCGTGTTGGCGTTGGGCGTGGCTGCGTAGGTCTTTGGCCGTGGTTTCCTGGGCTGGTTGGCCGTTGAGGCAAGGGTTTTCGTCGTCGGGGTTACCCATGCCTGGCGCGGCGAACCGCGCGAGCCAGGCATCGAGGTGGGCCCGTAGTTCGGGGGTGGCGGTCAGGCGGCCGATGCTCATCCCGTCGCGGCGTTGAGGTGACCAGGAAAAGCTGCGCTGGCGGGCGCGGTCGATGTCGGTGAATGTCCCGTCGGGGTTGATCAAGATGGCGTAGCGCTGAGCGAGTTTATGGAGTTGGTCGGGGCGCAAGGCGCTGGCGTGGTCGGCCAGAAATTGTTCGGCGCCGTCGACGACGGGGGCCGGGGTGTGCTCGGGTAGGTCACCGATGAACGTTGCGATGACTTGGACGTGCTGCTCGTCAAGCTGGCCACGGCGCCAGGCTGCGGCGGTGGCGGGCAGCTCTGGGGCTAGGGGTTGGCCGGTCAGCGTGGTGCGATCGGCCAGTTGTGCCGCGGTCCGCAGTCGGCGGCGCGCTTCGGTGCCGGTGATGCGTATGGTGTCGGCGATGACCTGGTGGGCGGGTCCACCCAGCTCGGCGCGGTCGTCGTCGGCCAGTGTGGTGATCAGGTCGTGGCTGATGGCGATCTGGCGGCGGCGCGCGGTTTCCAAGCGTTTCAGGGCGTCTAGCCGCACACCAGCTGTGCAGGTGTCGAAGGACAGTTCGCCGATGTGGTGCACCGCCGCGTCGAGCGCGTCCAGGGCGGCAGCCACCTGCGCCGGCTCAGCAACAGCAGTAGAACGCATGTTCGAATACTATCGCCTGCCGACGACACCTGCCGTCCCCTAAAGCAGCCGCTGTGGATAAACAACCGACTGTGGACAGGCGCACTCGGGCCCTGCGACCCGACTCCTCCTCGGGGCTTGTGGCCCCGCATCGTCGCCGGTCTAGGGTAAAACCATGCGGGTAGGAGTCCTGGGAGCCAAAGGCAAAGTCGGCGCCACGATGGTGCAAGCTGTGCAAGCCGCTGACGACCTGACGCTGTCCGCCGAAGTCGACGCCGGCGATTCGCTGAGCCTGTTCACCGAGAGCAACACCGAGATCGTCATCGACTTCACTCACCCCGACGTCGTGATGGACAACCTGAAGTTCCTCATTGACAACCAGATTCACGCAGTCGTCGGGACAACGGGTTTCACCGACGAGCGACTGGAGCAGGTGCAGGAGTGGCTGGCGGCCAAGCCCGAGTCCGCCGCACTGATCGCACCGAACTTCGCGATCGGCGCAGTACTGTCCATGCATTTCGCGCAGCAGGCTGCCCCGTTCTACGAATCGGTGGAGGTCATCGAACTGCACCACCCCCACAAAGCCGACGCACCGTCGGGCACGGCCAGGCGTACCGCCGAACTGATCGCCGACGCCCGAAAAGACTTGTCGCCCAATCCGGATGCCACCAGCACGGCCCTTCCCGGCGCCCGCGGAGCCGACGTCGACGGCGTTCCGGTGCACTCAGTGCGCCTGGCCGGGCTGGTCGCCCACCAAGAGGTGCTGTTCGGCACCGCAGGCGAAACGTTGACCATCCGCCACGACAGCATTGACCGCACTTCATTCGTCCCGGGAGTGCTGCTTGCGGTCCGCCGCATCAAGGAACGGCCCGGCTTGACCCTGGGTATCGAAGCCCTGCTCGACCTGCAATGACGGGAACGTCGCGCGCCCTGCGCATCCAGGGGCTCATCGCGTTCATGTGCCTGGCGCTGACGCTGTACCTGATCCTGCTGGGCCGTACCGCCGTCATCCTCATCAGCTCGGACCGAGGCGCCGGTGTCGGCCTCGGCATCGCGCTGTTGATACTGCCCGCAGTAGGACTGTGGGCCATGTTCGTCACGCTCCGAGCCGGTTTCACGCACCAACGGCTGGCCCGCCTCATCGCCGCGGACGGCCTGGAACTCGACCCGAGTGCCTTGCCGCGCCGACGCTCGGGCCGCATCGAACTAAGCGCAGCGGACGCGTTGTTCGACACCGTGCGCCACGAGCTTCGCGACGACCCAGACGACTGGCGGCGCTGGTATCGTTTGGCCCGCGCCTACGACTACGCCGGGGACCGTCGCCGCGCGCGCGAAGCCATGAAGAAAGCCGTTGTGCTGCAAGGTTCCGCGTGAGTGAGACGCTGCTGGTGGTGCACCACACACCCTCGCCGGGCACGAGGGAGGTACTCGAGGCGGTCCTTGCCGGGGCCAACGACCCTGAGATTCACGGCGTTGACGTAGTGGTCCGGCCCGCGCTGGCGGCGACCGTCCCGGACATGCTCGACGCCGAAGGGTACCTATTCGGCACCACCGCCAATCTCGGCTACATGTCCGGTGCGCTCAAGCATTTCTTCGACACGGTCTACTATCCGAGCCTCGATCACGTGGCCGGCCGGCCATATGGCTTGTGGGTTCAAGGCAACAACGACACAGTAGGCGCGACGAAAGCCGTCGAGAGAATATGCACCGGCCTGTCGCTGAGCCAAGCCGCCGACGCGTTGGAGGTCATTGGACCCGTCGACGCCAAGGTGCGGGAGCTGGCCTACGAATTGGGTGGCACGCTGGCTGCGACCCTGATGGAATGACGATGAAAGCAACTCTTCTGGTGGCCAACCGCGGCGAGATCGCGCTTCGAATCATCCGCAGCGCAACCGAATTGGGCCTAACGACCGTCGCGGTCTATGCCGAAGACGACGCCGACAGCACGCACGTGCACGCGGCCGACGAGGCGATCGCGTTGTCCGGCGCCGGCCCGGAGGCTTATCTGGATCAAGCCGCGGTATTGGCGGCCGCCCAAAAGTGCGGTGCGGAACTCATCCACCCGGGCTACGGGTTTCTGAGCGAAAACGCCGCATTCGCCCGCGGCTGCGCGGCCGCGGATTGCACGTTTGTCGGTCCCGCCGCCGACACACTCGAGTTGTTCGGCAACAAGTCTGCGGCGCGCCGGGCGGCACTTGCGATCGGTGTTCCGGTGCTGGACGCCACTGAAGGGCCCAGCAGCATCGACGATATTCGGACGTTTTTCGCCACCCATGACGGCGGCATCATGATCAAGGCGCTGGCCGGTGGCGGCGGCCGGGGTATGCGATTGGTCCGCGCGATCGACCAAGTCGACGACGCCTACCAACAGTGTGCTGCCGAAGCAGGACTGGGCTTCGGCGACCCGGCGGTCTTCGCTGAGGCTCACCTCGACAACGCCCGACATATCGAGGTGCAGGTCGTTGCCGCGCCGCATGACCAGGGCACGCAGGCGTTAGCGCTCGGTGACCGCGACTGCAGTATTCAGCGGCGCTTTCAGAAGCTGATAGAACTGGCGCCGGCGCAGAACCTGTCCGACACGTTGCGGCGAGCCCTTCACCAGGCGGCGGTTCGACTGTGCGCAGACGTCGGGTATCGCGGACTGGCTACGGTCGAATTCCTGGTCAGCGGCGACAGCTTCGCCTTTCTGGAAGTCAATCCGCGAATCCAAGTCGAGCACACGGTGACCGAAGAGGTCACCGCGGTGGATCTGGTCGCGATCCAGTTGGCCATCGCCTGCGGCGAACCGTTCAACGTGCTCGGCTTGCCTGCCGGAATCAGCTGCACTGCAGGCGAGGTCAGCGGTGAGCCGGCTGTGGCGAACGGGATAGCGATCCAAGCCCGGGTCAACATGGAGACCATCGCCGCAGACGGATCATTGCTGCCCGCCGCGGGCACGCTGAAGGTCTTCACCCCGCCGAGCGGACCGGGCGTGCGGGTCGACACATTCGGTCGGACCGGCCTGGCTGTGAGTCCGCGGTACGACTCGCTGTTGGCCAAGGTAATCACTCACGTGCGCAACGCGGCCCTTCCCGTCGCACTGCGCAAGACGCAAACGGCGCTCGCAGAGTTCACCATCGAAGGCGTCCGCACCAATATCGGGCTGTTGCGGGAGCTGCTGTCCGACAGCGATCTTCGGTCTGGCGAAGTCACTGCCGATTTTCTTGATCGCAAGCTTCCGCAGTTGGCCAGTGCCGCGCTCGACCATCAGTACGAGGCCCGGGTGGCGCCGATCGAACTTCATGCCGGGCAGGAGGTGCTGCGCGCGCAGCTGTCCGGCACCGTCGTCGCGATCGCGTCCGAAGGCGCCGAGATCGGCCACGGCGGCCAGGTCGTCGTTCTCGAGGCGATGAAGATGCAGCACGTACTCGCCGCGCCGGGTGCACTACGGGTTGCTCGCAGCCTGGTCATGCCCGGCCAGGTCGTGTCCACCGCGGACCCTTTGGTGATCTTCATCCGCACCGGCACGGGCGCTGATGGACAGTCAGCGGGCGACGTCGATCTCGAACGGCCGCGCGCTGACCTCGACGAAGCAGCACATCGACATCTGCTCACCCGCGACGAAGGCCGGCCCGCCGCTGTTGAGAAGCGCCACAAACAGAACCGGCGCACTGCGCGGGAGAACATCGCCGACCTTGTCGACGAGGGCAGTTTCGTCGAGTACGGTGCGTTGACCATTGCCGCGCAACGTAACCGGCGCTCGGAGGAGGACCTGATCGCCAATACCCCGGCCGACGGACTGGTCGCTGGTATGGCAACCATCGGTGCCGACCGGTTCGGTGCAGCCGCAGCCGAGGCGGTCGTGCTGTCATACGATTACACCGTCCTCGCCGGCACGCAGGGCATGCGCAATCATGCGAAAACCGATCGCGTCTTCGACTTGGCCGCGCGTAGGCGGTTGCCCGTCGTGCTGTTCGCCGAGGGTGGCGGCGGCCGACCCGGCGACACCGACGTCGGCAACATCGCAGGGCTGGATGTGCCGACATTCCGTGCGCTCGGCGCACTCAGCGGGCAGGTCCCGTTGGTGGCGATCGTTTCCGGTCGCTGTTTCGCCGGCAACGCAGCGCTGGCCGGCGCGTGTGACGTGATCATCGCGACGCCGGACGCCAACATCGGTATGGGCGGACCGGCGATGATCGAGGGCGGCGGGCTGGGGGTGTACCGACCGGAGGACATCGGACCAATCGACGTGCAGCGGCGCAACGGAGTGGTTGGCCTGGCGGCCCGAGACGAGGCCCATGCGGTGTCGCTGGCCAGAAAGTACCTGTCTTATTTCCAGGGCAGCGTCACCCGGTGGCAGGCGCCGGACCCTCGCCTGGCCCGGCATGTGTTGCCGGAGAACAGGTTACGGGCCTACGACATACACAAAGCGATCGAGTCGGTCGTCGACGTCGATTCGGTTCTCGAACTGCGGCCGGATTACGGTGTCGGTGTGGTGACCGCACTGGTACGGGTCGGGGGCGTCGCGTATGGGTTGCTGGCCAACAGCAGCCACCATCTCGGCGGTGCCATCGACGCCGAGGCGGCCGACAAGATCGGTGACTTCCTCGAGCTGTGCGAGTCATTCCAATTGCCGCTCGTCTCGCTGTGCGACACACCGGGTTTCATGGTGGGGCCCGAGGCGGAGAAGGAGGCGGCTGTGCGGCGGTTCAGCCGGCTCTTCGTGCTCGGCGCGCGACTGACCATTCCGCTGGGAATGATCATTCTGCGCAAAGGCTACGGGTTGGGTGCGATGGCCATGGCCGCCGGGTCTTTTCACGCGCCCGACTTCACCATTGCCTGGCCGACCGGAGAGATCGGTGGCATGGGGCTGGAAGGCGCGGTGCGGCTGGGCTTCCGCAAGGAGCTCACATCCGTAGCTGACCCGATCGAGCGTCAACAGCTTTTCGACCGGCTGGTGGAGGCGGCCTATCAGCACGGCAAGGCGCTCACCTCGGCCACCACCTTCGAACTCGACGACGTCATCGACCCGGCGGACTCCCGGGCATGGATCAGCGGGCTCCCACGTCGCTGAAAATCGAAAGGATCAGTTGTTGTGAAAGTTGCTCATAAGGTCGCCATCGTCACCGGGGGTGGCGGCGGCATCGGTGGCGCGCTGGCCGCCAAGCTCGCGCAGCACGGCGCGCGCGTCGTCGTCGCCGACCTGGACGCTCACCTC
>NZ_JBARMY010000144.1:0-2882 GCF_049802695.1 Mycobacterium sp. | reverse complement strand
GGCCGGGGCGACGCAACCCGAGGATCTGCTCGCGGTGGTGCAGCACCGCGGTCGGATTGGTCGGATTGCCGACCACCACGAGGTCGGCGTCCTCGGGAATCTGCACGCCGGCCAAGCCGAACGGCGGCGCGAGCACGACATGATGCACCGGGACACCGGCTGCGGCCAGCGCCGCCTCCGGTTCGGTGAACGACGGCGCGATCACCACCGCCCGGGCCGGCCGCAGATTGGCCAACAGTGCGAAACCTTCCGCCGCCCCGGCCAGCAATATCACCTCGTGGGCGGCGCGACCGTGTCGAACGGCGACCGCCTCGCGTGCGAAGCGCTCGTCATTCGCGTCGGGGTAACGGGCCAGATCCGGCAGACGGGCGGCAAGCAGGTCCGTCAGCCACGCCGGCGGCCGATCGTGCCGGACGTTGACGGCGAAATCCAGCATGCCGGGCGCGGCAGCCTGGTCACCGTGATAGCGGGCCGCCGCAAGCCGGCCGGAGTCCAGACTCACCACGGGTCAAACAGTAGTCGGCGGATGTCCGGACCTGATTCCGCAGCGCTCGGAGACCGGGGCGCACGGGTCGAGAGCAATGGAGACAATGAAGACGTGACACACACCGTCTCGGAGCAACTGGTGATCTTCGACCTCGACGGCACGCTGACCGACTCGGCGCGCGGGGTCGTGTCCAGCTTCTGCCACGCGCTGCGACAGGTCGGTGCCGTCGTGCCCGACGGTGACCTGGTCGGCCGAGTCGTCGGCCCGCCGATGCACCACAGCTTGGCCTCGCTGGGGTTGGGCGACCACACCGAAGCTGCAATCGCGGCGTATCGCGCCGACTACAGCAACCGCGGCTGGGCGATGAACAGCCTTTTCGACGGCATAGCACCGCTATTGGGCGATCTGCGGGCCGCTGGCGTCCGGCTTGCGGTGGCCACTTCGAAGGCCGAACCGACCGCCCGGCGCATCCTCGCCCACTTCGGGCTGGACCAGCATTTTGAAGTCATCGCCGGAGCCGGCGCCGACGGCTCGCGCAGCAGCAAGACCGAGGTGTTGGCGCGCGCCCTGTCCCAGCTGCAGCCGTTGCCCAAGCGCGTGCTCATGGTCGGCGACCGCCGGCACGACGTCGAGGGCGCCGCCGCGCACGGCATCGACACGGTGGTGGTCGGCTGGGGCTACGGCCAGGCCGATTTCACCGACGACAGCACGCCGCCCGCCGTCCACGTCGCGAGCGTCGCCGAATTGCGAAAGGCGCTAGGTGTCTGACGAGGTGCCTGAGCCCGATTGCCCCACTCCTCCTCAGGCCCGGGCGGGCCTGCATCGTCGCCGGGGCGACTCACGCCTGCACGTCACCTTTGTCTGCACGGGCAACATCTGCCGGTCGCCGATGGCGGAAAAGATGTTCGCGCTTCAGATCCACCAGCGCGGCCTGGGCGACGCGGTGCGGGTGAGCAGTGCCGGCACCGGCGCCTGGCACATCGGTGAACCCGCCGACGAACGTGCGGCGCGGGTCCTGCGCTCGCACGGCTACCCGACTGATCACTGCGCGGCGCAGGTCGGCGTCGACCATCTCTCGGCCGACCTGGTGGTGGCGCTGGGCCGTGACCACGTGGGCTTGCTTCGCCAATATGGTGTCGACGCGCCCCGCCTCCGGATGCTGCGCTCCTTCGACCCTCGCTCGCAGGCCCATCCCCTCGACGTCGACGATCCCTACTACGGTGACCACGGGGATTTCGAGGCGGCATTCACCGTCATCGAAGCCGCTCTGCCCGGGCTGCACGACTGGGTCGACGAACAGCTGACACGGAACGGCCGGCACTGATGCGCCGCTGGACCTTCCTGCTGCGGCCGAGCTGGCTCGCGCTGGCCGTGGTGGTCGTCGCGTTCGCGTATCTGTGTTTCACCGTGCTGGCCCCCTGGCAGCTGGGCAAGCACACCAGGACATCGCGGGAGAACCACCAAATCGAGCGTTCCCTGACCACCCCGCCAGTTCCCCTCACTGCGCTGCTCCCGCAGCAGGATTCCGCGGCAACGGGTGCACAGTGGCGACAGGTGACAGCGACCGGCCACTACCGGCCCGACGTGCAGGTGCTGGCCCGGCTGCGGGTGGTCGACGGTGAGCCGGCCTTGGAGGTGCTGGCGCCGTTCGTCGTCGACGGCGGGCCGACGGTGCTGGTCGACCGCGGCTACATCAGGCCCGAACAGGACTCGCGACTGCCACCGATACCTCCACCGCCCAGCGGTACCGTCACGGTCACCGGGCGCCTGCGGAACTCCGAGGCGCCCGCGCCTGGCAAAGACTCGATCGTCGAAGCCGGTGTGCGACAGATCTATTCGATCAACACCGAACAGGTGGCCAAACTGACCGGGGTGGCACTGGCCGAGCCGTACCTGCAACTGGTCGACGAACAGCCCGGCGGACTGGGTGTGGTCGGGCTGCCGCACCTGGATGCAGGACCGTTCCTGTCCTACGGCATCCAGTGGATCACCTTCGGCATCGTCGCGCCGATCCTGCTGGGCTACTTCATCTTCGCCGAGATCCGCGCCCGCCGCGCCGAGACGGGCCGGTCGAGCCCACCGGCGAAGGCTCCTGGTTCGCCCAAGCCGATGACCGTCGAGGAGAAACTCACCGACCGCTACGGCCGGCGGCGGTGACGACCGTACCGCAGGCGACCAACGTCGCCGTCTGAACCGCCCGCGACAGCAACGCCGCGCGGCGCAGGTCGGTCACCGACGGTGGCCGCCCGTCACCCAGGGTGGGCCGGATCTGCAGTTCGTGGTGATATTGCGTCGGCCCGCCCAACTGCACGTCCAGTGCCCCGGCGAACGCCGCCTCCACCACACCGGCGTTGGGGCTGGGATGGCGTGCCGCATCGCGGCGCCACACCCGCAC
>NZ_JBARMY010000143.1:0-26427 GCF_049802695.1 Mycobacterium sp. | reverse complement strand
GGCACAGTGTTCACAGCTGCGCGGCAGGGCGGCAGATGAGCGCGCTGCCGCGGACCGGCCAGCGCCGCGGGGGTGTCGGCGTCGCGGTGCTCCTGTTCGGTGCCCGGCGCGGTCGATCCGGGAGTCACGCCCGCCGGACCGGAGGAGGTGTGGCGCAACTCGACCGCGTACCCCACGATGAGCAACGCGACGACCGCCAGGACGGCAACTGTCCAGCGGGTGGTGCGGTGGGTTGACACGGTCATCGCCGACTCAGAGTCAGGTGTCAAGACCGGCCAGGGCCAGCAGATGCGCGGTTTCAGGGCCTTTCACCAGCGCCGCGGCGATCAGCGGTTCGGTCGGACCGGTGCCGAACGACGGGCAGTCCTTGGCCAGTACACAGACGCCGCAGGCAGGTTTGCGCGCGTGGCACACCCGACGACCGTGAAAGATCACCCGGTGACTGAGCAGGGTCCACTCCCTGCGTTCAATCAATTCGCCGACCGCCTGCTCGACCTTGACGGGGTCCTGTTCGCTGGTCCAACGCCAACGCCGGACCAGCCGCCCGAAGTGGGTATCGACGGTGATTCCCGGGATGTCGAATGCGTTGCCAAGGATCACGTTGGCCGTCTTGCGCCCGACTCCGGGCAGCGACACCAACTCGTCCATCGTCGACGGCACCTCACCGTCGAAGCGCTCGAGGAGAGCCTGGCCGAGGCGGATCAGTGAGTTGGCCTTGTTGCGGTAGAAACCGGTCGGACGAATCAGGTTCTCGAGTTCTTCGCGGTCGGCTGCTGCGTAGTCCTGCGCAGAGCGGTAGCGGGCGAACAACGCCGGTGTCGTGAGATTGACGCCTTTGTCAGTGCTTTGCGCCGACAATATGGTGGCAACCGTCAATTCGAGTGCGTTGGTGAAATCCAGCTCGCAGTAGACATGTGGAAAAGCTTGCGCCAGAGTCCGATTCATCCGGCGGGCACGCCGCACCAAGCCAGTCCGGGTCTCGGAGGACCAGCGCCGCGCCGCGGCGGCGCCGGACGCGACAGGCGTTGGCCCAGCAGGGCCGGAAGACTTACCCGCTATCACGCTCGACAGCGTAGGTTATTCGTGATCCCGCTGAGATCTTCGGCGTGTTTACTTGCGACTTGTGTCGATTCTGCTAGCGGTGCTTGTCCCGGCATTGCTCATGCTGGCAACCTTAGGGCTGAGTCGGCTGGAAGCGGAGTTGGTCCGTGACACCGTCACCGCGTGCGACGTTGCAGATTTCCTAGCGCAGGCTGAGGCCGTCGATGTCGGCACGCTGGCGCGAGTCGGGATGCCGGAGGCATTGGACGATATGTATCGCCGCCGGACGGAGCGAATCGAAGAGGCTGCGGTCCAACCCGGCGCACCGAACTGGCGGCACAAGCATTCCCGAGCGAATCCGTAGTTCGGTGACTCGACGTATCAATCGTGTGTAGCGTTGGCACGTCGGGTTAACGGCTTACCTTTAGACTCAGCTCAGCAACCGTAGATCTGGGAGCTGCCCAGCATCCCGCCTGCGGGAGCGAGCCGGGCAATCGGGGCGATAGACCTGCGCCAGTACGTATTGAACAGAGCTAAGGGGCAACGTGGACGAGATCCTGGCGAGGGCCGGAATCTTCCAGGGGGTCGAACCGAGCGCCGTCGCCGCGCTGACCAAACAATTGCAGCCTGTCGACTTCCCGCGTGGACACACGGTTTTCGCAGAAGGGGAGCCAGGCGACCGGCTGTACATCATCATGTCCGGGAAGGTCAAAATCGGCCGACGCTCTCCGGATGGCCGCGAGAATCTACTGACGATCATGGGTCCGTCGGACATGTTCGGCGAATTGTCGATCTTCGACCCGGGACCGCGAACGTCCAGCGCGACAACCATCACCGAGGTGCGGGCGGTGTCGATGGACCGCGATGCACTGCGGGCCTGGATCGCCGACCGGCCTGAGATCGCCGAGCAACTGCTGCGAGTGCTGGCCCGCCGGCTGCGGCGCACCAACAACAACCTCGCGGATCTGATCTTCACCGACGTGCCGGGCCGAGTCGCCAAGCAGCTACTGCAGCTGGCTCAGCGGTTCGGCACCCAGGAGGGCGGCGCGATGCGGGTCACCCACGACCTGACCCAGGAGGAGATCGCACAGCTGGTGGGTGCGTCGCGGGAGACGGTGAACAAAGCGCTGGCCGACTTCGCCCACCGCGGCTGGATTCGGTTGGAGGGCAAGAGTGTGCTGATCTCCGACTCCGAGCGGCTCGCGCGCCGAGCGAGGTAAGCGCGCGCGAAGCGCGGGCGCAACCGAGCGAGCATCCGACCCCGAGCGAGGTAAGCGCGCGCGAAGCGCGGCGCAATCTAGCGACGCAGATAATCCAGTTGCGCCTGCACCGACTTCTCGGCGGCGTCCCACAGTTGCTCGTCGACGTCGGTGTAGACGTGTTCGACGACCTGGCGGGCGCTGGCGTCGTCACCCAGATCGACGAGCGCCGAGCGGACTTGCTGCAGCCGCTGCTCGCGGTGCGCCAGGTATTCCGCGGCGGCAGCCGACAGATCGGCCAGCTCCGGCCCGTGCCCGGGCAGCACTGTGCGTCGGCCCAGTCCGCGCAGCCGGTGCAGCGAATCCAGGTAGTCGGCCAGGCTGCCGTCGTCACTGTCGATGACGGTGGTGCCGCGACCGAGCACCGTGTCGGCGGTCAGCACGGCATCGTCGAGCACGAACGACAGCGAGTCGGCGGTGTGCCCCGGGGTGGTCAGCACCGAGATTGCCAGGCCCGCCGCCTCGATCACTTCGCCGTCGCGCAGTTCGGCAGACCGGCCGCGCAGGAACCCGCTGCCGGCCGACCGAACCGGCGCACCGGTCAACTCGACCAGCTTGTCGATGCCGTCGGTGTGGTCGGGGTGCCGGTGGCTGATCAGCACCAGAGCGACGTTTCCCACCGCCGCGACCCGGGCGATGTGTTCGTCGTCGTCGGGGCCGGGATCGACGATCACTGACTCCTTGCTGCCCGGGGCCCGCAGCACCCAGGTGTTGGTGCCTTCGAGCGTCATCAGGCCCGGGTTGTCGGCCAACAGCACCGACGCGGTTTCGGTCACGGGGCGCAGTTCACCGTATGCCGGGTGCGTCAGTGCCTGGCCGGACATCGCCGCGCTACCCCACCTCGACGATCAATTCGACTTCCACCGGTGCGTCGAGCGGCAACTCCGAAACTCCCACCGCCGAGCGGGCATGCACACCGCTGTCGCCGAACACTTCACGCAACAGGTCGGAGGCCCCGTTGATCACGCCGGGCTGGCCGTTGAATCCGGGCCCGGACGCGACGTAACCCACCACCTTGACGACTTGCTTCACTGCGTCGATACCCACCAGCGAATCCACCGCCGCCAGCGCGTTCAGCGCACAGATCCGCGCCAGCCCGTGACCCTGCTCGGGACTGACCGTCAGGCCGACCTTGCCCGACAGCGTCAGCTTCCCGTCCCGCAATGGCAGCTGGCCGGCGGTATAGACCAGGTTGCCGGTGCGCACGGCGGGTACGTAGGCGGCGAGCGGCTTGGCCACCTGGGGAAGCTCGATGCCCAGCTCTAAGAGCCGGGCCTGGAAAGATTCAGCGCTCACTTGGGACGCTTGAGGTAGGCGACGTGCTGTTCACCGGTCGGCCCGGGCAGCACAGCGACCAACTCCCAGCCGTCGGCGCCCCACTGGTCGAGAATCTGCTTGGTCGCGTGGGTCAGCAGCGGAACAGTGGCGTACTCCCAGAGGGTGGGTTGGGTCATAACTGGAGCTTATCGGTCGTCCGATCACCGATCAGGCGCACCGCAGGCAGCCGGCTTGGTTAGCATGCGTTGGTGGCACCCACATCGGACGGCGGCCGCGTTGCCGGCTGGCCATCGCGCCTGGCGAAGGCTCGACTGCATTTCGTGAGCGGCAAAGGGGGCACCGGCAAGTCGACCGTCGCCGCCGCCTTGGCGCTGACGATGGCAGCCGGGGGACGCAAAGTCCTGCTGGTGGAAGTTGAAGGGCGCCAAGGGATCGCGCAGCTTTTCGACGTGCCGCCGCTGCCCTATCAGGAAGTCAAGATCGCCACCGCCGAGCGGGGCGGCCAGGTCAACGCGCTGGCGATCAACATCGAGGCGGCGTTCCTGGAATACCTCGACATGTTCTATAACCTCGGCATCGCCGGCCGCGCCATGCGCCGAATCGGTGCGATCGAGTTCGCGACGACGATCGCGCCGGGGCTGCGTGATGTGCTGCTCACCGGCAAGGTCAAGGAGTCGGTGGTGCGCGTCGACAAGAGGTCCAAGAACTTGGTCTACGACGCGGTCGTCGTCGACGCACCACCGACGGGGCGCATCGCGCGCTTCCTCGACGTCACCAAGGCGGTGGCCGATCTGGCCAAGGGTGGCCCGGTGTACGCCCAGAGCGAGGGCGTCGTGAACCTGCTGCACTCGGAGCAGACCGCCGTGCACCTTGTCACCCTGCTCGAGGCGCTGCCCATGCAGGAGACCATCGAGGCGATCGACGAGCTCCAGCGGCTGGGCCTGCCGATCGGCAGTGTGATCGTCAACCGCAACATCCCGGCGTATCTGCCGTCCGCGGACCTGGCGAAGGCCGCCGAGGGCGTCATCGACGCCGACTCGGTGCGAGCCGGCTTGGCCAGGGCCGGAATCAAGCTGTCCGACGCCGACTTCGCCGGTCTGCTGACCGAGACGATCCAGCACGCCACCCGGATTACCGCCCGCGCCGAGAACGCCGAGCAGCTCGAGGAGCTGCAGGTGCCCCGGCTGCAGCTACCCACCATCACCGACGGCGTCGACCTCGGCAGTCTTTACGAGCTCTCCGAAGTGCTTGCCCAGCAGGGAGTCCGATGAGCGTCACACCGGAAACGTTGGACATCGCCGCGATGCTCGCCGATACCTCCAACCGGGTCGTGGTGTGCTGCGGGGCGGGCGGTGTCGGCAAGACGACCACCGCCGCGGCGATGGCGCTGCGCGCAGCCGAATACGGCCGCACGGTGGTTGTGCTGACCATCGATCCCGCGAAACGGCTCGCGCAAGCGCTGGGGATCAGCGACCTCGGCAACTCACCTCAGCGCGTTCCGCTTGCACCGGAAGTGTCCGGGCAGCTCCACGCGATGATGCTCGACATGCGCCGCACGTTCGACGAAATGGTGGTGCAGTACTCCGGACCCGACCGCGCACAAGCGATTTTGGACAACCAGTTCTATCAGACCGTCGCCACCTCGCTCGCCGGCACGCAGGAGTACATGGCGATGGAGAAACTGGGTCAACTCTTGAGCGAGGACCGCTGGGATCTGGTGGTGGTCGACACCCCACCGTCGCGTAACGCCCTGGACTTCCTGGACGCGCCGAAACGGCTGGGTAGCTTCATGGACAGCCGGCTATGGCGGCTGCTGCTGGGATCGGGCCGCGGAATCGGACGACTGGTCACCGGTGCCGTGGGGCTGGCAATGAGAGCCATGTCGACCATTTTGGGCTCGCGAATGCTCTCGGATGCAGCAGCATTCGTACAATCACTGGACGCCACCTTCGGCGGCTTCCGGGAGAAGGCGGACCGCACCTACGCGCTGCTGAAGCGACGGGGCACCCAGTTCGTGGTGGTGTCGGCGGCCGAACCGGACGCGCTGCGGGAGGCGGCGTTCTTCGTCGACCGGCTGTCGCAGGAACAGATGCCGCTGGCCGGGCTGATCTTGAACCGCACCCACCCGATGCTCAGTGCGCTGCCGGTCGAGCGTGCCATCGACGCCACCGAGACCCTCGCCGCCGCGGCCGACCCCGACGAGTCCGCCCAGATCGCCGGCGCGGTACTGCGGATCCATGCGGACCGCGCGGTGATCGCCAGGCGGGAGATCCGGCTGCTGTCGCGGTTCACCGGGGCGCATCCGCACGTCGCCATGGTGGGGGTCCCGTCACTGCCGTTCGACGTCTCAGATCTGGAGGCGCTGCGAACGATCGCCGATCAGTTGACGGCCACGCCGGTGGCCGCAAGTTAGCGAGAAGAACTTAGCCAGCGCTGCGGTGCTTGCGCTGCCCAGCGAAGAACTCCGCCCACGACACCACCTCGGGGTGCTGCTTGAGCAGCGCACGGCGCTGACGCTCCGTCATTCCGCCCCAGACGCCGAATTCCACCCGGTTGTCCAGCGCGTCGGCGCCGCACTCCAGCATGACCGGACAGTGCCGGCAGATCACGGCGGCTTTGCGCTGGGCAGCACCGCGAACGAACAGCTCGTCAGGATCGGTGGCCCGGCACAGGGCTTTGGACACCCATGCGATGCGAGACTCAGCGTCCGCGCGATAAACGGTGCTGCTGACAGGTGTTGTCGTCGCTTTACGCACCGCGGGCCGTGTTCCTGACACCAGCGCTCCCCTTCGCTCCGGCCTCCGTTACGGGGCCCTTACCCTCAGTGCATTTTCGCGATGCGACCTACGCCACACTATGCACGTTGGTGTTACCTGTATCTCAGTGTGTGTCTAAGTTAGGTGGTCAGGTACCAATTGCGCAACAGTTTGGTACGCCCTTTTTGGGACGGCCGTGCAGTCCGATCGTGATAACGGGCTCATAACGGGCGTCGGACGCTCGAACTTGCCCCATTTCGGGTGCCGTCCACATCACTCGCGGTCCCATGAACAGCCGCGGTGAGTTCGGCTCAGGTGAGCGATTTCAGGCTCAACAAGCGGCGTCGCTACTGTAGTAGCCATGTCGGAGCGCCCCGCGACGGGTATCACGATCCTCAAGTTGGCAGGCGTTTGCCTGCTGGCCAGTGTGGTCGTCGCGGCTTTGATGTTCCCAGCGGCCGGCGGACTCGGGCTGATGTCCAACCGGGCGTCCGAGGTCGTCGCCAACGGCTCGGCCCAACTGGTCGCCGGCGACGTGCCCGCGGTGACCACGATGGTCGATGCCAAAGGCAACACCATCGCGTGGCTGTACTCGCAACGCCGGTTCGAGGTACCCAGCGACAAGATTGCCAACACGATGAAGCTGGCAATCGTTTCGATCGAAGACAAACGGTTTGCCGAGCACAACGGTGTGGACTGGAAGGGCACCCTGACCGGGCTGGCCGGCTATGCCTCTGGCGACGTCGACACCCGCGGTGGCTCGACGATCGAGCAGCAGTACGTGAAGAATTACCAGCTGCTGGTCCTCGCCCAGACCGACGCAGAGAAGCGTGCAGCCGTTGAGACCACGCCGGCGCGCAAGCTGCGTGAAATCCGCATGGCGCTCACGCTCGACAAGACTTTCACCAAACCGGAGATTCTGACCCGCTACCTCAACCTGGTGTCGTTCGGTAACAACGCTTTCGGTGTGCAAGACGCCGCGCAGACCTACTTCGGCGTCAACGCGCTGGATTTGAACTGGCAACAGGCGGCGCTGCTGGCCGGGCTGGTGCAGTCGACCAGCTCGCTGAACCCTTACACCAATCCGGAGGGGGCACTGGCGCGCCGAAACGTGGTGCTGGACACCATGATCGACAACCTGCCCGCGGAGGCCGACGCGCTGCGAGCCGCGAAGGCGGAGCCGCTGGGCATTCTGCCGCAGCCCAACGAGCTGCCGCGCGGGTGCATCGCCGCGGGTGACCGCGCCTTCTTCTGCGACTACGTGCAGGCCTACCTGGCGCGTGCCGGAATCAGCAAAGAGCAACTGGCCCGCGGCGGCTATCTGGTCCGCACCAATCTCGACCCCGACGTGCAGACACCGGTCAAGCAGGCGGTCGACAGTATCGCCAGCCCGGACCTGAACGGTATTGCCAGTGTGATGAGCGTGATCCGGCCCGGCCGCGACTCGCATCGTGTCGTCGCCATGGCCAGCAACCGGCGATACGGACTGAACACCGAAGCGGGCGAGACGATGCGGCCACAGCCGTTCTCGATGGTCGGTGACGGGGCCGGGTCGATTTTCAAGATCTTCACCACCGCGGCCGCAATGGACATGGGCATGGGCATCAACACCGTGCTCGACGTGCCGGGAAGTTTCCAGACCAAGGGCATGGGCAGCGGCGGGGCCAAGGGCTGCCCGAAGGAGACCTGGTGTGTGGTGAACGCCGGCAGTTACCGGGGTTCGATGAATGTCACCGATGCGCTGGCCACCTCGCCCAACACCGCGTTCGCCAAGCTGATCTCGCGGATCGGCGTGCCGCGCACCGTGGACATGGCGATCAAGTTGGGCCTGCGGTCCTACGCCGATCCGGGCAGCGCGCGCGACTACGACCCGAACAGCAACGAGAGCCTGGCCGACTTCATCAAACGGCAGAACATCGGATCGTTCACCTTGGGACCGTTCGAGTTGAACGCACTGGAATTGTCCAACGTCGCGGCGACGCTGGGGTCCGGCGGCGTATGGTGCCCGCCGAACCCGGTCGACAAGCTCATCGACCGGGACGGCAACGAGGTCGGGGTCACCAACGAAGCTTGCGACCAGGTGGTGCCGGAGGGGCTGGCCAACACGTTGGCCAACGCATTGAGCAAGGACTCGCAGGCCGGGGGAACCGCGTCGGGTTCGGCCGGCGCTGCGGGCTGGAATCTGCCGATGTCGGGTAAGACCGGCACCACCGAAGCGCACCGCTCCTCAGGCTTTGTCGGCTTCACCAACCAGTACGCGGCGGCCAACTACATCTACGACGACTCCACCTCGCCATCGGACCTGTGCTCGTTTCCACTGCGGCGATGCGGCAACGGCGACCTGTACGGCGGTAACGAACCCGCGCGCACCTGGTTCACCGCGATGAAGCCGATTGCCACCAAGTACGGTGACATCCACCTGCCACCGACCGATCCCCGCTACGTCGACGGCGGTCCCGGTTCCCGGGTGCCCAGTGTGGCCGGCCTGGACTTCGACGAGGCCCGCCAGCGTCTCAAGGACGCCGGCTTCCAAGTCGCCGACCAGCCCAGCTCGGTCAACAGCACGGCGAAGTACGGTGAGGTGGTCGGCACCTCCCCGAACGGTCAGACGATTCCGGGCTCGGTCATCACGGTTCAGACCAGCAACGGCATTGCGCCGGCCCCCGCGCCGCCGCCCGAGATGCAGGGTCCGGTGCCGGTCGGTTCGACGATCGTCGAGATCCCGGGCCTGCCGCCGATCACGATCCCGCTGTTGGCGCCGCCGCCGCCCGGCGAGCCGCCCCCGTAGCCGATTCGGGCAGTAGGCTGCGTTCATGTCTGCCGCACTGAAATCCACCGGCGCCGCCGTCCTCGGGTCGGCTGTCGCGGGGGCGGGTTACGCCTCGATTATCGAGCGCAACGCGTTCGTGTTGCGTGAACTGACAATGCCTGTGTTGACCCCGGGTTCGTCGCCGCTGCGGGTGCTGCACATCAGTGATCTGCACATGCGGCCCAACCAACGCCGCAAACAGGCGTGGCTGCGGGAGCTGGCCGGCTGGGAACCCGACCTGGTCGTCAACACCGGCGACAACCTGGCGCACCCCAAGGCGGTGCCGGCAGTGGTGCAGAGCCTGGGTGATCTACTGTCGCGGCCGGGTGTCTTCATCTTCGGCAGCAACGACTACTTCGGCCCGCGTCTGAAGAACCCGCTGAACTATCTGACCAACCCGGGCCATCGTGTGCAGGGTGAGCCGCTGCCCTGGCAGGATCTGCGGGCGGCTTTCACCGAGCGCGGCTGGCTGGACCTGACGCACAACCGCCGCGAGTTGGAGGTGTCGGGATTGCACGTCGCTGCTGCCGGCGTCGACGACCCGCATATCGCGCGCGACCGCTACGAGACGATCGCGGGCCCGGCCAGCCCGGCCGCCAATCTGCGGCTCGGACTGACCCATTCCCCGGAACCGCGGGTGCTGGACCGCTTCGCGGCCGACGGCTATCAGCTGGTGATGGCCGGCCACACCCACGGCGGCCAGCTGTGCCTGCCGTTCTACGGCGCGATCGTGACCAACTCCGGGTTGGACCGGTCCCGCGCCAAGGGCGCGTCTCGTTGGGGCGCGACGATGCGGTTGCACGTATCCGCGGGTATCGGCACCTCGCCGTTCGCACCGCTGCGGTTCTGCTGCCGACCGGAGGCCACCCTGCTGACCCTCATCGCAGCGCCGACCGGCGGGCGTGATTCGACCAGCGACCTGAGCCGGTCACAGCCGACCGCTTCCGTGCGTTGACGCCCCAGACCCGGATCGCGGTTCGCAGTCAACCACGCTGCTGGGCAGACAACGCGATTCGGCTGATCGAGGCGGACGCGCGCCGGAGCGCGGATACTCATCTGCTGCGCTATCCGCTGCCGTCGGCCTGGGAAGCCGACGCGGATGTCGCGCTCTACCTCAAAGACGAGACGACGCACATCACCGGCAGCCTCAAGCACCGGCTGGCCCGCTCACTGTTCCTTTACGCACTGTGCAACGGCTGGATCAGCGAGGGCACCACGGTGGTCGAGGCGTCGTCGGGTTCGACCGCCGTGTCCGAGGCGTACTTCGCCGCCTTGCTGGGTCTGCCGTTCATCGCTGTGATGCCGGAGTCGACCAGCGCAGCCAAAGTGGCGCTGATCGAAGCGCGCGGTGGCTTTTGCCATTTCGTGGCGAACGCGCGCGACGTCTACGCCGACGCGGAGCGCCTGGCGCGGGAGACCGGTGGCCACTACCTCGATCAGTTCACCAACGCCGAACGGGCCACCGACTGGCGCGGCAACAACAACATCGCCGAGTCGATCTACTTTCAGTTGCGCGAGGAACGCCATCTTGTCCCGGAATGGATCGTCGTCGGCGCGGGCACCGGCGGAACCAGCGCGACAATCGGCCGCTACATCCGCTACCGGCGGCACGCCACCCGGTTATGCGTCGTCGACCCGGAGAACTCGGCGTTCTTTCCGGCCTACGCCGAATCCCGCTTCGACATCGTCATGACCGCGTCGTCGCGCATCGAAGGGATCGGCCGCCCAAGAGTGGAGCCGTCGTTTCTGCCGACGGTGGTGGACCGGATGGTCGCGGTGCCGGACGCCGCGTCGATAGCGACGGCCCGTCACGCCAGCACCGTGCTGGGCCGACGCGTGGGTGCCTCGACCGGCACCAACTTGTGGGGAGCCTTCGGGCTGCTTGCCGAAATGGTCGCCGAGGGACGTAGCGGTTCGGTGGTCACACTGCTCGCGGACAGCGGCGACCGCTATGTCGACACTTACTTCTGCGACGAGTGGGTGGCCGCCCACGGGCTGGACCCGTCTGCGCCTGCCGAGATGCTGACGAAGTTCGAGGGTTCCTGCCACTGGGAGTGATCCCAGGAATCGACGTCGGGCACTTCGTTTTCCGGTGCGGTCACCCAGAGCCAGAGCACCGCGATTCCCAACAGTCCGCCGAACACTACGGCGCCCAATAACGTCATAGCCCTCTCGCTTCCTCGCACCCGATTACTCGTCGTTCCATTAGTCTGCTCAACGCCACCGACATCACGGTTCTTCCATCGCGGAATGTGGGGCAGTCGTCGCGCGTGACCCGGTGTGACCTGCAACACTCCGGCCGCCCCGCGGCCCAGCAGAGCGACCCACTGCCAATACCCCGCGCGCCGGTCAGTCAATCGCGTTTGGTCACCCGGCGGGCTGGTGCGATACGCTGTCGTGGCTTTATGCGGGGTGTGGCGCAGCTTGGTAGCGCGCTTCGTTCGGGACGAAGAGGCCGTGGGTTCGAATCCCGCCACCCCGACCCAGTCAGGAGCACTCGTGACGGATCACCGGCGCTTGCCACCGTGGATTTCCTCCGGACTGGCTGCTGCGCTGCTCGTCATCGCAAGTCTGTTGTCGGTCTCGTCGATGCAAGCGCCGCGCGCCAGGGCAGCGCCCAACATCGCCGGGATGGCGGTGTTTTTAGACCCGGGGCACAGCGGCGCCAACGACGCATCGATCACCCGGCAGGTCCCCAACGGTCGAGGCGGAACCAAGGACTGCCAGACGACGGGAACGGCGACAGCTGACGGGTATCCCGAGCACAGCCTGAACTGGTCCGTCGTGCAACAGATCCGCGTTGCGCTCGATCAACTAGGTGTGCGGACCGAACTGTCCCGCGCCGACGACAGCAGCGTCGGGCCCTGCGTCGATCAGCGCGCGGCGGCGGCCAATGGCATGCATCCGGACGCGATTGTCAGCGTCCACGCCGACAGCGGACCACCAGGCGGTCGAGGGTTTCACGTCAACTACTCGAGCCCACCCTTGAATGACGCGCAAAGTGGCCCCGCGATGCAGTTGGCGACCACCATGCGCGACGCGTTGGCAGGCGCCGGCATGCCGACGTCGACGTATCTCGGGTCGGGCGGGTTGTACGGCCGTGCGGATCTTGCCGGCTTGAATCTGGCTCAATACCCGGCGGTCCTCGTCGAGCTCGGCAACATGAAGAACGGCGACGACGCCCGGCAGATGGAAAGTGCGGACGGCCGTGCTGCTTACGCCGCGGCGGTGACCCAAGGAATCGTCGCGTATTTGAGTGGGCACGCTTAGGCCGCTGGCTGCGAGTCTGAGCCCACTACGCGGTGGGTATTCACCTGTCTGATTCAAGAGAGAGACAGGGAAGAGGTTGTTGCATGGCCAGCGCCACGGTTGCCGACTTCGTGTTGGAACGATTGCGTGATTGGGGGGTAGAGAAGGTTTTCGGATATGCGGGTGACGGAATCAACGGACTGCTCGGAGCATGGGGCCGGGCTGAGAACAAGCCGAAGTTCGTCCAATCCCGCCACGAGGAGATGTCCGCATTCGAAGCGGTCGGTTACGCGAAGTTCAGCGGCAAGATCGGTGTGTGCACGGCGACTTCGGGACCCGGCGCGATTCATCTGCTGAACGGTCTTTATGACGCGAAACTCGATCACGTACCCGTGCTGGCCATCGTCGGACAGACCAACCGCAGCGCTATCGGCGGCTCCTATCAGCAGGAAGTCGACCTGGCCAACCTGTTCAAGGACGTCGCCAGTGACTACGTGCAGACGGTCACGGTGCCTGAGCAGCTGCCCAATGTGCTGGACCGAGCGATACGGACCGCGCTGAGCAGGCGAGCGCCTACCGCAGTCATCATTCCTTCCGACGTGCAAGAGCTCGAATACTCTCCGCCCACACACGAATTCAAGATGGTCCCATCCAGTCTCGGATTCGAATGGCCGCAAACCGAACCGTCGCGCAAGGGTTTGCAGCGTGCCGCCGACGTGCTCAACGCCGGCGAGCGGGTGGCAATGCTGGTCGGTTGCGGCGCGAGAGGAGCGGTTGCCGAGGTCACCGAGGTGGCCGAAGTGCTCGGCGCCGGTGTCGCCAAAGCCCTACTGGGTAAAGACGTTCTGTCCGACGAGCTGCCGTGGGTGACCGGCGCCATCGGGTTGCTGGGCACGCGTCCGAGTTACGAGCTGATGCGCGACTGCGACACATTGCTGACCATCGGCTCGAGCTTCCCGTATTCACAATTCCTTCCGGAGTTCGGTCAGGCCCGCGGTGTGCAGATCGACATCGACCCGGCGCTGATCGGCATGCGGTATCCCAACGAGGTGAACCTGGTCGGTGATGCCGCCGCGACGCTGCGGGCGCTGCTGCCGCTGATCGAGCGGAAGTCGGACCGATCCTGGCGGGAGGCCATCGAGAAGAATGTGCAGCGCTGGTGGGAGACCATGGCGATGGAAGCCGAGGTGTGGGCCGATCCGATCAACCCTATGCGGTTGTTCGCCGACGTGTCGCCGAAGCTGCCCGACAACGTGATCGTCACCGCCGACTCCGGCTCAGCGGCGAATTGGTATGCGCGCCATCTGAAGTTCCGTAACGGTATGCGCGGCTCGCTGTCCGGCACGCTGGCCACGATGGGACCTGGGGTGCCCTATGGCATCGGTGCCAAGTTCGCCCACCCTGATCGTCCGGTCATCGTCTTCGAAGGCGACGGCGCGATGCAGATGAACGGGTTGGCCGAATTGATCACGATTGCCCACTACTGGAGGGAATGGACCGATCCACGATTGATCGTCGCGGTGCTGCACAACAACGATTTGAACCAAGTCACCTGGGAGATGCGCGCGATGGGCGGCGCACCGAAATTCCCTGAATCGCAGACCTTGCCCGACGTGGACTATGCCGGCTTCGCGGCCAGCCTGGGGTTGGGTTCGGCAACCCTGACCGACCCGGGCCAGATTGCATCGGCGTGGGATCAAGCTCTAAGAGCCGATCGCCCAACGGTTCTCGACGTGCACTGTGATCCGGACGTCCCTCCGGTGCCGCCGCACGCCACCTTCGACCAGATGAAATCTGCAGCCAGCGCTGTCCTACGCGGCGACGAGAATGCGTTCGGGATCATGAAGGAAGGCATCAAAATAAAGGCGCAGGAATTTCTGCCTCATCGCTAGAACGGCGCCCTGTTCTCGTTCGAATCACTTGCGTAACATCGGTTTCAGAGGTTTATTGTCGGTGGTCGCCGATAACATTTCCGGCATGGCAGCCAGCAGTCGCGAAGAGATCGTCGCCGCGTTCGACGCGTTACGCGACGCCGTCTCCGGTCTGGCTGACCTGTCGTTCGATGCGCTGACCACACCCGAACGGCTCGGCTTGCTCGAACGCCTCGAGCACGACTGCCGGCGGCTGCCGGTGGTGCGGCATGCGTTGATCAACGGTGTGCGCCACCAAGCCAGCGCGGCGGAGATCGGCGGCAAGCTCTCCCATGTGTTGGCCGACCGGTGCGGTATCACCCGCAGCGACGCCAACCGACGCATCGAAGAAGCCCAAGATCTCGGGGATCGGCAAGTGTTGAGTGGTGAGCCGTTGCCGGCGCAGTTGGCCGCCACCGCCGCCGCCCAACGCGCCGGCACCCTGGGTGAGGGCCATGTGCGGGTGATCCGCGGATTCCTGCACCAGTTGCCGTGCTGGATCGACGCGCCCACCCGCGAACACGCCGAAGCCCAACTCGCTCACTACGCCACCCAATACCGGCCGGAGTTGTTGGCCAAGCTGGCCGCCAAACTCGCCGAGGTGCTCAACCCCGACGGCAACTTTTCCGACGAGGACCGCGCCCGCCGCCGCGGCCTGACCCTGGGCACACAGGATCGTGACGGCATGACCGCGCTGCGGGGCTGGCTCACCCCGGCCGCACGCGCCGCCCTAGAAGCCGTGCTGGCCAAACTCGCCGCCCCCGGCATGGCAAACCCGCACGACATCGAACCGGTGCTTGATGGCGCACCCTCACAAGAAGCCGTCGACCGCGACACCCGCACCCCGGCCCAACGCAACCACGACGCCCTGCACACCGCCGCCCGCGCCGTCCTCGCCTCCGGTCAACTCGGCCAGCACAACGGTCTACCGGCCACCATCATCGTCACCACTACCCTGCACGACTTAGAGGCCGGTGCGGGCACCGCGCTGACCGGTGGCGGCACCCTGCTGCCCATGCGTGATGTCATCGCCATGGCCCGCCACGCTAATCACTATTTGGCGATCTTCGACAAGGGCGAAGCCCTCGGCCTGTATCACACCAAACGGCTGGCCTCACCCGCGCAGCGGATAGTGCTCTACGCGAAAGACCGCGGCTGCTCGCACCCCGGCTGTGAAGTCCCCGGTTACCTATGCGAAGTGCACCACGTTCGGGAATGGGCCGACTGCGGCCGCACCGACATCGACCAGCTCACCTTCGCCTGCGGCGCCCACCACCGCCTGATCAAACCCGGCGGCTGGACCACCCGGCAACGCCGCGACGGCCGCACCGAATGGATCCCACCACCCCATCTCGACCGCGATCAATCCCGAACGAACCCTTTTCACCACCCTGAAAAGCTTCTGCGGAGTGCGGACGACGACAGGTCGGACTGACTTGCCTCGCGAGGCGTCGGCGTCCGCGCCGTTTGACGGGTGCCGGACTACGGGTACAGCACTCCCGTGACGAAGCCCGTGCTCACAGTGGAACCACGCCTTCCAGCGGCCTACGGGCCGCTGTCGATGGCTATCCGCCGTTGTCTCACCGAACCCGCACCCCGGGATCAGCTCAATCGCATCGCAGCCTCAGTGCGTGACTCCGATCCTTACGGCCTCGATCTGCACCTCGCGTTGTACATGTGCTACGAGTTGCACTATCGCGGCTTCGCCGGGGTCGACCCGACCTGGGAGTGGAATCCCGCGCTGCTGTATTTACGCGCACAATTGGAGCGTGCTTTTCTGACGGAAGTGCGCCGCGACGTCGGGCCCATCGAGCCGGAAGACACCGCGATCGCCGAGATGGACGCGCTCACAATCGAACCCGCTGATGGTGACGGCCCGTCGTACTATCTGCGCGAAACCGGGACCTGGGAGCAGATGCGCGAATACTTCGTGCACCGCTCGCTGTATCACCTCAAGGAAGGCGACCCGCACGCCTTCGCGATCCCGCGACTGACCGGACAGGCCAAAGCCTCCTTCGTCGCCGTGGAATTCGACGAATTCGGTGCCGGGCGCGGTGCCTATCTGCATCAGCAATTGTTCGCCGATTTGATGGACGCCGCCGGGCTGGACTCGACGTATCTCGGTTACCTCGACTACGTTCCGGCCGAATCGCTCGCGGTAGTGAACCTGATGTCGATGTTCGGGTTGCATCGCTGGCTGCGTGGCGCGGCGATCGGGCATTTCGCGTCGACGGAAATCACCTCTTCGCCCGGCTCGCGCCGGCTGGTCGAGGCGTTGCAACGACTGGATGCACCAATGGAATGCGTCACGTTCTACCGCGAGCACGTCGAAGCTGACGCGGTGCACGAACAGGTGGTACGAATGGATGTGGTCGGCGATCTGGTGGCGCGCGAACCGCAACTCGACCAGGACGTGGTGTTCGGTATCCGCGCGAATGCAGTTGTCGAGAACCGGTTGGCCGACTTGATCATTGCGGCCTGGAAAGCAGGAGAAACGTCGTTACGACGCCCGCTCGGCTGACTTAGCGGGCCGGCACTTGCGGTGACTGGTGTCGCACAGCGGGTACTCTTTGCTGCGCCGACAGGTACAGATCGCGACCATGAACCGGTCCGATTCCACCACCCGCCCGCTCGGCATCTCGATCCGCACCGGACCCGCCACCAACACCGGCCCGTTCGGAACCACCTGCACTCGAGTGGATTCCACGCGGGTCACAGCTTGTCCGCCCGGATTACGATGAGCTCCTCTTTCCGGCAGCCGGTTCGCAGCCGGCCGGTGTCCTCCAACCACTTCGCGTGTGCTGAAAGCACCGGTCCGAACGGAATCCACTGCGAGGCAACAATTGCAGCGTCCATGCCGGCGGATCGCAATTTCTTCAATGACCTGTCGGCGTCCGCGAAGGCGGATTGCACCACCAGCATCGAGCCGCCGTCGCGCAGCAGTTTCGGTGCCGCTTCACACAACGGATCCAAGATGACCCGACCGTCGGCGCCACCGTTCCAGGACCATTCCGGACCGGCCGACGACGGGATCAGCTCGGAATCAGCTTCCGGCGCAATGGGAACATACGGCGGGTTGGACACGATCACATCGAACGGCTCGCAGCTCAGGGCTCCCGTCCACGATCCTTCGCGGACATCGATGTCGACTCCCGCATCCACAGCGTTGCCGCGTGAACACCGCACGGCCCGTGGGCAGATGTCGAATGCGGTGACGCTCGCGGCACCCATTTCGGCTGCGGCGATCGCGACGAAACCACTGCCGGTACACAGATCCAGCACGTGCCGCCCCGGAACCAGCGCGGTGCGCTCCATCGTCTCGACCAGCAGTTGCGAGTCTTGTTGCGGCGGATACACCCCGTCAACGGCCGAAGGACCGCTGGAGGCCGGATAGGTGATGGTCACGGGAGCCTTTCGACGTCGTGATCGCCGCGGCGATCACGGCTCGTCGTGACTGATGCCCGCATTTAACATGGTTGAAACCGAAGTAATCGCCGTGATGACTTACTTCACGAACCCCGGTTTTCACCCAATTCCTCGACGATGGGGTTGACTGGCCCGACGTCCTTGGCACTCTGCGCCATGTTCGCCTTGGTGTGCACGCGGTGCGCTTCGGCTTTCTGTGCGTCGGTGAGGTCGTCGTCATCGGTCAATGCCACCGACGACAGCACCTCGGTAAAGTTTGCATAGGTTTCCGGAGGAATCGCCCGCAGAGCGCGACCGGTGTCCTCGTCGCAGCCGTTACGGTTGGCCGCTTCGAGTAAAGCATTCTTATCGGCCGGATAGTCAACGTCGTTGAGGTACTGACGAAGTCGGCTGCGTGTGGTTGCCGCTGCCATCTGGTCTACCTCGTCACCCGCGAATTGACGCGTCGGAGAACTGTTCGACGATCGTCGAGCAGAACGCCGGGAGGTCGCGCGGCGAGCGACTGGTGATCAGATTCCCGTCGACCACGACTTCCTCGTCGACTACATTCGCACCGGCATTGCGCAAGTCGGTGCGAATGCTCGGATACGACGTCAGCGTCCGCCCTTTCGCCACACCCGCCTCGACCAGCGTCCACGGGCCGTGGCAGATCGCCGCAACCGGCTTCCCCGAGCCGACGAAGTCACGCACGAACGACACCGCTGAACTGTCCAACCGCAGCTTGTCCGGATTCACCGTGCCGCCCGGCAACACGAGTCCGTCGTAGTCGTCGACCGACACCTTCGACACCTCGCGGTCGACGGGAAAGGTTCCAGCCGGTTCCAGATCGTGGTTACGCGCCTGAATCTCACCCGATTTCAGCGACAGTAACTCGACCGTCGCACCCGCCTCTTCCAAAGCGGCGCGCGGTTCTTCCAGCTCTACCTTCTCCACACCGTCTGCCGCGAGAATCGCGACTTTCTTGCCGTTCAGTTGTTGAACTGCCATGACTTTTGCGCTCCTTAGGGTTTGAGGATGACCTTGGTGCAGTTGTCTTGTTTGTGTTTGAAGATCTCGTAGCCGTGCGGCGCCTGCTCCAGACCCAGGTGGTGGGTGATGATGAAAGTCGGGTCGATGTCGCCCTTGCGGATTCGATCGAGCAGAGGTCGCATGTACCGGTGCACATGACACTGGCCGGTTTTGATGGTCAGCGACCGGTTCATGACGGCGCCGATGGGGAACTTGTCCATCAATCCGCCGTACACGCCTACGATCGAAATAGTGCCGCCGTTCCGGCAACTCATCGCTGCTTCCCGAATTGCGTGTGGCCGTTCGGTTTCCAGGCGCGCGGCCTGCTTGACCCGATCGTAGGCGTCCACCACGGTCGATCCGCTGCGGGCCTCCATGCCCGCCGCGTCGATGCAGTGATCAGGTCCCCGGCCCCCGGTCAGATCCAGCAGCTCCTCGAGCACTGAGGTTTCGCCGAAGTTGATCGGTATCGCACCCTGCTGCTCGGCCAGCGCCAACCGATACGGCACCCGGTCAATCGCAATGACTTTCGCGGCACCGAGCAGGTAAGCGCTGACGATGGCGAACAACCCCACCGGTCCCGCACCCCAGACGGCGACGACGTCGGTTGGCTTGATGTCACACATTTCGGCGGCCATGTAGCCGGTGGGCAAGATATCGGACAAGAACAGCACCTGCTCGTCGGTCAGGTCGTCCTCAATTTTCAGCGGTCCCACATCGGCGAATGGGACGCGCGCGTATTCGGCCTGCCCACCTGCGAATCCGCCCAGCATGTGTGAATAGCCGAACAATCCCGCCGGCGAGTGACCCATGAACTTCTCGGCAATACCGGCGTTCGGATTGGAGTTCTCACAGAGTGAATACAGGTCGCGCTCGCAGGCCGAGCATGCACCGCAAGCGATCGGAAACGGCACCACAACCCGATCGCCGACGGAGAGGTTCGTCACCGCCTTACCGACTTCGACGATCTCACCCATGAATTCGTGGCCGAGCACATCACCATGCTTGACGGTCGGGATGTAGCCGTCGTACAGGTGCAGGTCCGATCCGCAGATTGCGGTCGAGGTGATCCGCACGATGGCGTCTCGGTCGTTCAAGATCTTGGGATCCGGAACCGTCTGCACCTCAACGCTGTTGCGTCCCGCGTACACCGTGGCTTTCATCGGTCCGCTCCTTTCCCCGCCGCATGTGGTTGCGCCGGCCGTTGGTGCATCTGCCTGATCGCGGCCGTGCCTTCCGGTGACCCGTCGGACCGCAGCACCTGACCAGTCTCGAGTAGTTGCTTCAACCGGCGAAGGTCGTCGTTGACCTGCTGTTCGGGTGACTCGCCGAGGACGGTCGCGGCCGCCTTGCCCAGCACGCCACCGGGAATGTGATAGCCGATGGTGACGTGGACCTCGGTGCCGCCGGCCGGCGCGGCGGTGAAGTCGACGCTGCCGCTGTTCTGCACAGCCGACCCCGGCAGCGATTCCCAGGCAATGCGTGTGCCGGGCTGGTCCTCGATGATCTGCGCTTCCCACTGCACCTGCTGGCCGACGGGCGCGTTGGCGACCCAACGCGACCGCTCCGCCGACTCCGCGGTCACCGACTTGAGGTGGTACATGAACGACGGCAGGTTCTCCAATTCACGCCAGAACTGGTAGACGTCCTGGGGCTCGCGCTGCACGGTGACCGCCGCGCGCAGCATGCGGTGACGGGGCGCGTTCGCGTGACGACCGGTGCTGCCGTCGCGGGTGGTGCGCAGCGCGGCGTAGAGATCGACGGCACCGATCCCAGCCAGGGCGAGCGCCGAAACCGTGCCCCGGCCGCGCTGTCCTTGCCCGCGCTTGGCGACTCCGGCAAGCAGCACACCGACGTCCAAGACGTCGCCGGCGACCCTGGTCCACACCAGCTTGCTCGGACCGAACAGCAGGGCGGCGGCATGGCCGCACTCGCGCAGCCCCAACGCCCTGATCACCGGCCGTGACCGGCTGGTGTCGTCCACACCGGCAGCTGCGGCGACTCGCCGCGGTGCCAGCACCTCGGTGAGGCCCAGCCCGAGGCTGGCGGCGCCGAGTCCCTTCACCAGGGCGTTGGTCGCGGCCACCGAGCTTTCACTCATGGCTATCTCCTTTACTCGAGGCACCCCGCAACGCTTGCAGCAGCGGTTCGGCCGCCTCCTTGAGGAACAAGTCCTGGGTATCGCCACCGATCTGGATCAGGGCGATGTCGGTGAAGCCGGCTTCCCAAAAGGGCCGGACCGCCTCCACGATGCCATCCAGGTCGGGGCCGCACGGAATGCTCTCGGCGACGTCCTCCGGCCGGACGAACTGCGTCGCACCGGCGAAACCGGCGGGCGTGGGCAGGTCCGCGTTGACCTTCCAACCGCCGCCGAACCAGCGGAACTGGTCGTGAGCCCGTTCGACGGCGGTATCGCGGTCGGGATCCCAACACACCGGTATCTGCCCGACCACGCGACCGCCGTCACCCGACCCCGAGCCCTGACGCGCAGCATGCCAGCCGTCGACGAGCTCCTTCGTGGGTTCGACGGCGATCAAGTGGTCACCGATCGTCGCGAACTGGTCGATCGACTTCGGGCCGCTCACCGCCACGCCGATACCGACCCGGGTCTCCGGCAGGTCCCACAATCGCGCGGAATCCACCTCGAAGTAGTCACCGCGCCAGTCGACCAACCCGCCGTCGAACAGGGCGCGGATGATCTCGATGGCTTCGACCAGCATCTCCTGCCGGCGCACGACGGTCGGCCAACCTCTGCCGACGACATGTTCGTTGAGGTTCTCCCCGCTGCCCAGCCCCAGGGTGAATCGCCCGTCGGCGAGGATCTGCAACGTCGCCGCCTGCTGAGCGACGATCACCGGGTGATACCGGATCGTCGGGCAGGTCACGTAGGTGTAGAGATCGACGTGCTGGGTTTGGTGCGCGATGGCGCCCAGCACGGTCCACGCATTCGGCGCGTGGCCCTGCGACGCCAGCCAAGGAGAGAAATGGTCGCTGGAAACCTCGAAGTCGAAGCCCCGCTCCTCGGCTGAAACCGCATACCTGACAAGGTCTTTGGGTGGGCTCTGCTCCGTCATCAGCGTGTAGCCAAACCGGGTCATGCCCACACGGGTACCCCGGTGCCACGGGAGCAAACGGCTGATCGAGTCGAACGCGCCGGTTAAGAAGTCAGAGCCGGTTCGTCACCGCTGCCGACAAGCGGGCGCCATCGGCCTTGCCCGCCGCGATCGCAGTGGCGGCTTTCATCACCAGCCCCATCTGCTTCTTGGTCGGCCGCTCCCCCAACTGCTCGGCCACCTGCGCTAACGCCGTGTCGACGACATCGGCCAACTCACCTTCGGTCAGCGGGGCGGGCAGATACTCGTCGATCACCCGGGCTTCGGCGAGCTCGTTGGCCGCGAGCTCACCCCGGCCGTTTTGGGCGTAGATCTCGGCGGATTCGCCGCGCTTCCGCGACTCCCGGGCCATCACTTTGAGCACCTCGTCGTCGGGCAGCTCACGCGACTGCTTTCCCGAGACCTCCTCGTTCTGGACTGCCGCCAGGAGCATTCGCAGTGTCGCGGTTCGCAACTTGTCCTGCGTCTTCATCGCATCGGTGAGATCGGCCCGCAGTCGCGACTTGAGTTCGGCCATGGGCAAGACGGTACGCGCCGCACCGGGGCGGGGCGGTCAGTGATTGACATTGCCTCGATGCCGGACAGGATGGAAGCCATGATCAACGACGACGGCGGCTCGATTCGGTGAGCACGCCGCCGGCCGACTACCCGGATCACCTGCCCGACTATCCGCCGCCGGGTTACGGATTCGCCGGGTATGCACCGCCTGCGTTCGCACCGCCGTCTTACGGCGCTGCACCGCCGGGTTACGGATCGCCGCCCGGTTATGGGACCCCGACCGGTTACCAACCGCCACCGCGATACGGGCCGCCCGGCTACGGGCCGCCGACGGGGCGTCCGCCACCTCGCTACGGACCACCACCCGGCTACGGACCACCGCCGGGCTACGGTGCACCCTTCGGCTTCGGCGCCGCGTCGCCGGTCTCGCCCGCGCCGCTGAAACCCGGCGTCATTCCACTGCGACCGCTGAGCCTGAGCGACATCTTCAATGGCGCGGTCGGCTACGTGCGCGCCAATCCCAAGCCGACGTTGGGGTTCACTGCCGCCATCGTCGTCGTCGTCCAGGTCTTCGCGCTGATCGCCAAGTTGGGACCACTGGCCACGGATTACCTCGCAGTAGGGGCCAACACTTTCGTCATGTGGCTGGGCGACATACTGCTCGCCGGCATCCTCACCGTGATTGTGGGCCGCGCGGTGTTCGGGTCGACGATCACTGTGGCCGAAGCCTGGCCGAAGGTTCGCGGCCGCCTGCTCGCCCTCATCGGGCTCGCCGCCGTGGAAGCCGGCGGCCTGACGCTGCTGGGTCTCGCCGGGGGGTTGATACTCGCCGTTATCAAAGTGGTCGGCAACGGCGCGGCGTTCGTCTTCGGCCTTCCGTTGGTACTCGCCGTCGCCGCGATCATCGGCTACTTCTACACCTTGCTGTCGTTTGCCCCTGTGCTCATCGTGCTGGAACGACTTCCGGTAATCGACTCGATCACCCGGTCGATCGCGTTGGTGCGCAACGGCTTCTGGCGGGTTCTCGGTATCCGGACGCTGGCCGCCGTCGTGGCGATCGTCGTCGGGTATGCCGTGGCGGCACCCCTTACCCTGGCCGGTCAGTTCATGGTGGCGACGCATTCCAGCGGCCCGGTGTTGGTCGGTACCACGCTTACCACCGTCGGGTCGGCGATCGGTCAGATCATCACCACGCCGTTCAGCGCCGGAGTGGTCGTCTTGCTGTACACCGACCGCCGGATACGCGCCGAGGCGTTCGACCTGGTGCTGCAATCCGGCGCGGCGGGCGGACCGCAGGCGACCGCGTCCACCGACTATCTCTGGCTGACCCGGCCGGTTTGAGAACAGGCTGACGTTGCCCGCTATCGACATCGACCGCGATGCCGCGCACGATGCTGCCCAGCGCGAACTGGCCAAGCCGATTTATCCCAGAGCGTCCGTGTCGCAGCGGTTGCACGACTGGGTCAACGAACTGCTGCAGCGCTTCATGCGGACGAGTGAAGTGGTGCCCGGCGGCTGGTTGGGCATCATCGCGCTGTTCATCGTGCTGGCGCTCGCAGTCACGCTGGCCGTCCGTGTGTTGCGGCGCACCATCCGCGCCAGGCGCGGCGCTGACTATCCGCTGTTCGACGCCGACAAGCTCAGCGCCGCGCAGCATCGCGCCAGCGCCGAGCAGCACGCGGCGCAAGGCGACTGGGCCGTCGCGATACGGCACCGGCTGCGCGCGGTCGCCCGGGAATTGGAGGAAAGCGGTGTCCTGGATCCGGTTGCGGGCCGCACCGCGGGCGAGCTGGCCCAGGATGCCGGCGACCGCCGTCCGCATCTGCACCACGAGTTCGCGCAAGCATCAGCCATTTTCAACGATGTCACTTATGGCGCCTTACCGGGCACGGCGGCCGGATACCACCTGATCGCCGGGCTCGACGACCACTTGCGGTCACGCCGGCCCGCCGACTCTGCTGCGGCGCAACAGCCGGCTGTCACCGAGTCGTGGGCGCGGGTCCGGTGACAACCGCCGGGTCTATGGCGCCCGCGGTGCGGCGTCGAGGCACCTGGCTGTGGGTGGTGCTGATACTGGTCGTTCTCGCCGTGGTCGGCGCTGCCACTGCCTATCTGACCGCGGAACGCCCCGGCGGCCGGATGGACCCGAGCTCGACAGGCCCTGAGGGTGCGCACGCTCTGCTGACACTGCTGCGCAGCTACGGTGTGGAAGTCGTCGTCGCCCAGACGGTCAGCGATGCTGAAAGCGCAGCTCGCCCGGGCAGTCTCGTGGTGTTCGCGCAGACCCAACTGGTGACCGATGATGCGCTGCTGCACCAACTGGGCGACACCTCCGCTGACCTGCTGGTGGTGGAACCGACGTCGCGGGTCAGGGCGGCGCTCACGCCGGCGCTGCGCAGCGGTGCCATCAGCAAGACCGACCTCGAACCCGACTGCGACTTGCGCGAAGCGAATCAGGCCGGGTCAGTGCAGTTCGGGCCGAGCAACACCTATAAGGCGACTGCGCACCAGGTGATCACCAGTTGCTATGCCGGAGTGCTGGTCCGCTACCGCGACGGCACACGCACAGTCACGGTCGTCGGCAACACCGGCTTCATGACCAACGGTGGCCTGCTGCGGGCGGGCAACGCTGCGCTGGCGATGAACCTCACCGGTGACCGCCCTCGGGTCGTCTGGTTCGCTCCGCGGCATCCCCAGGGCGAACCGCGTTCGGGCACAAGCATCATCGATCTGATCCCGGATAACGTCACCTGGATGGTGTGGCAGCTGTGGCTGGCCGTGCTGCTGCTGGCGCTGTGGAAAGGCCGGCGCGTGGGTCCGTTGGTGGCCGAGGATCTACCGGTCGTGGTGCGGGCGTCAGAGACCACCGAGGGCCGCGGCAGGTTGTATCGGTCCCGGCGAGCCCGCGATCGTGCTGCGCAAGCCTTGCGCAACGCGACGTTGCAGCGGTTGCTGCCCCGGCTCGGTTTGACTGCCGGCGCGCCTCCTGCGGCGGCAGCGATCGCCGTCGCCCAGCGCTGCTCAGCAGACTCCCAGTGGGCTCAGCACACGTTGTTCGGGCCCCCGCCGGCTACCGATGCCGACCTGGTACATCTGGCTCACGCGCTCGACGACATCGAAAGGCAGGTCGCACACTCATGACACAGCCGGCATCCGCACCCGCGCAGGCCCCGGCCGTGGAATCGGCGCGTCAGGCGTTGTTGGCGTTACGCGCCGAAATCGCCAAAGCCGTTGTCGGACAAGAAGCTGTGGTTAGCGGCCTGGTGGTCGCGTTGTTATGCCGAGGACATGTGCTGTTGGAAGGTGTTCCGGGTGTGGCGAAAACGCTACTCGTCCGTGCACTCGCCGCGGCTCTGCAGCTGGAATTCAAACGTGTGCAGTTCACTCCCGACCTGATGCCCGGCGACGTGACCGGATCGCTCGTGTACGACGCGCGCACCGCGGCTTTCGCGTTTCGGGCAGGCCCGGTGTTCACCAATCTCCTGTTGGCCGACGAAATCAACCGCACTCCACCCAAAACGCAAGCTGCCCTACTCGAGGCGATGGAGGAGCAGCAAGTCAGCGTGGACGGCGAGCCAAAGCCGCTGCCGGACCCATTCATTGTCGCCGCGACCCAGAATCCGATCGAATACGAAGGCACTTACCAACTGCCCGAGGCGCAGCTCGACCGCTTCCTGCTGAAGCTGAATGTGCCGCTGCCGCCCCGTGCTTCAGAAATCGCCATCCTTGGCCGGCATGCCCACGGGTTCGATCCGCAGGACTTGTCGGGTATCCGGCCGGTGGCGGGAGGGGTCGAGTTGGCCGCTGCCCGCGCGGCGGTGCGTCAGGTCCGCGTCGCCGAAGAGGTGCTCGGCTACATCGTCGACATCGTCGGGGCCACCCGCAGCTCCCCTGCTCTGCGGCTGGGTGTTTCACCCCGCGGGGCGACCGCGTTGCTGGCGACTGCGCGATCGTGGTCGTGGCTGTCCGGGCGCAACTATGTCACCCCCGACGACGTGAAAGCCATGGCCCGCCCGACGCTGCGGCACCGGGTTGCGCTTCGCCCGGAAGCCGAGCTGGAAGGCGCCACGGCCGACGGTG
>NZ_JBARMY010000142.1:0-5885 GCF_049802695.1 Mycobacterium sp. | reverse complement strand
GGCGGCAGCGGCGGATCCGGGCCGGAGTGGAACCTGCTCAGCGGCAACGCCTTGAGTTGCGTCGACCCCACCATTGTTGGGCCGTGTGGCGTCGGAGGCTCTGACGCTTCGACATTACCCGGACACGAGCTGGCCACCAGCCCCTACGAGACCGTCGGCTCCAGTGCCACTGCCGGCAGCGATGCCAGCAGCGTCGGAACTCTGGGAAATGAAGCGAGCGGTTCTTCAGGTCTGACGAGTCTCTTGGATCCCTTCAGCAGTACGGGGAGTGACGTCAGCAGCAGCGGCCTGGGCCTCGCCAACGACCCCTTCTCCACTCTCCTGAGCGACTTCGGCTTCGGCGGTACCGGTCTGGGGAGCGAAATGAGTAGCGGTCTTGGCACCTTCGGTGCGGACCTGAGCTCGATTTGGTCCGACCTGGCCGGTCTCTTCTGATAGAGATCGGTCGCAACTGTATCCCACGGTGACGGTGGGGCGGGCCGCCTTTGCGGGCGGTTCGCCCCACCCAACCGTCACGTCACCAGCCCGCTACCGGCCAAGACTTCACGGCCAATTCTTCGACAAGGGGAGACCTTTAATGCGTGACGATCACAAGGGGCCTACTGGTCACCGAGGCCGCCGCTCGGCACCTGGCGCTGTCAGCAACAAGTGCGTGGCATGCGCATCGATCGTCGCAGGCTTAGCCGGGGTGGGGCTGTCTTGGCTTCCCGGCAGCGGACTAGTAAGCACTGGAGTCGCTACGCGAGTCGTCGGGGACATCGCCCTGACCACCGCGGCGGATCCGTTCATGGACTCTACGATCGTCCTTCCGGGGGCCGATGACACCATCGTCCTGCCCTCCGGCAACGTCATCAATCTCCCGTTCGGCGGCGACGGTTTCAACAACTTCTTCGGACCAGGCCTCGGCGGCGTGGCCGGAGGTGCCAGCACGGCCGAAACTGCAATCGGAACCACGTGGAGCGAGTTCACCACCCCGGTTGAGCAGTTCACCATTCCATTTCTCAACGACACCATCGTCCTCCCGGGGTCCAACGACACCTTCGCCTACCTCCCGGGTCTATTTTCCGGCAACGCCGTCAACCTGCCCTTCTTCGGAAATGGCGAGAACGACCTCTTCGGCGCCGTCTTCCCTCAAATCGGCAGCGCCCTCTTGAATTCCGGACTCGCAGTGGGGAACGCCGACAACCTATTAAGCATCCCAACCGAGTCGCTGCCCACCGATGCCACCGTCTTGCCGGGGTCAGCCGACACCATCGAATTCCCGTCTTTCAACACCATCAATTTCCCGTTGGGTGGGGTGGGTGAGAACAACTTCTTCGGCGGCGGCAACGGCGGTGACGGCGGCGTGGGCACGGGCATAGGCGTCGGGGGCAACGGCGCGGCGGACTCCTTAACCACGGCAGCGACGGGTACCAACACCGTCTCTCAGGGCGTGGGTGCGACCACCGTCTTGCCGTCCGGCAACACCATTAATTTCCCCTTGGGCGGTGTGGGTGAGAACAACTTCTTCGGTGGCGGCAATGGCGGCAACGGCGGCGCCGGTACCGGCATAGGCATCGGGGGCAGCGGTGGCGACACCACCGGTACGGGCATCGGCATCGGCGGCGCCGGCGGTGCCGGCGGTAATGGGGCCGAGTTCTTCCCCATCCATGTCAACTTCATCGATTCCAACACTGCAAGCCCAGTGAGCTTCACCGAATCGGGCGATGGAAGCCCAGTCACCTCCGCCGACCCTCTTGGCAGCTTCCTCAGCGACGTCCTCGGCAGCAACGGCAACTCATCCCTGGATGTCGCGACCGGCACCGGCATCGGCATCGGCGGTGCCGGCGGCGCTGGTGGCGACGGGGCCGAGATCTTCCCGCTCAACATCGACATCAACACGGCCGACCTCGGCGGTGCCAACTCTACCCTCGCCGCCTCCCTGGACAGCCTTCTCGGCAGCGGCGGCAGCGCCGCCGCCGAAAGCGGCGCCGATTCGGCATACGCCAGCATCTTGAGTTCCGCCCTCGACAATGTGGCGGCGGGAGGCACGAGCGTAAGCATCGACGGCCCCGGCGGCGCCGGCGGCGACGGAGCCCAGTTCTTCCCGATCTACCTGGACTGGGCCGATGCCACCGGCGCTCACTCCGCCCAAGTCACGCCCGTCGAACTCCTTGACAGCCTCGTCGGCAACGGCGTCCTCAGCAGCGGCGTCGATTCAGCGATAATCCCCACCAGCATCGCGGGCGACTTCGGCGCTATTCTCCCCGCCCTGATGTCCGACCTCGGCAGCCTGTTCTGACCGGCCGGGTCCCAAAGTCAGCGTCGAATCCCTTCGCCTGGCACATCCCGTAAGAGCGGTCGCCGCGTGTCCTGACCCGACGATGTCGGTCACCCGCGCTACGGTATCGAACAACAGTTCGGCGTTGAGGGAGCTGCGGTGCGTGTGATGGGCGTCGACCCGGGTCTGACCCGTTGTGGGCTGTCGGTGGTCGAAAGCGGCCCGGGCCGGCAGATCATTGCGCTCGATGTCGACGTGGTGCGCACGCCGGCCGGTCAGCCGCTGCCGCAGCGGCTGCTCACGATCAGCGACAACGTCGAGCACTGGCTGGACACTCACGTACCTGACGTCATCGCGATCGAGCGGGTGTTCTCCCAACAGAACGTGTCAACGGTGATGGGCACCGCGCAGGTCGGTGGCGTCATCGCGCTGGCCGCCGCCAAACGCGACATCAACGTGCACTTCCACACCCCGAGCGAGGTGAAAGCCGCGGTCACGGGAAACGGTGGTGCCGACAAAGCGCAAGTCACCGCAATGGTCACCAGAATCCTTGCGCTGCAAGCTAAGCCGACCCCGGCAGACGCCGCCGACGCGTTGGCGCTGGCGATCTGTCACTGCTGGCGCGCGCCGATGATCGCGCGGATGGCCGCCGCTGAAGCGAAAGCCGCCGAACAACGCTTGGCGGCGCGAATAAAGGCGGCCAAATGATCTCGTCGGTGCGCGGTGAAGTGCTTGACGTGGCACTTGATCACGTCGTCATAGAGGCGGCCGGGGTGGGCTACAAGCTGATGGCGACACCGTCGACGCTGGCCACGCTGCGGCGCGGCGCCGAAGCACGCCTGATCACCGCGATGATCGTGCGCGAGGACTCGATGACGTTGTACGGCTTCCCCGACGGCGAAACTCGCGACCTTTTTCTGACGTTGTTGAGTGTTTCCGGAGTGGGTCCGAAGATTGCGCTGGCCACCCTGGCGGTGTACGACGCTGCCGCGCTTCGGCAGGCCTTGGGTGACGGCGACGTCACCGCGCTGACCCGGGTGCCGGGCATCGGCAAGCGCGGTGCCGAGCGGATGGTGCTGGAGCTGCGCGACAAGGTCGGAGTTACTGGAGCGGCCCCGGCGGCGGTTAATGGACACGCGGTGCGCGGGCCGGTGGTAGAAGCCCTTGTTGGACTTGGCTTTGCGGTCAAACAGGCCGAGGAGGCAACTGACAAGGTGCTCGCCTCCGATGAGATTGCCAGCACGTCGAGCGCGCTGCGGGCGGCGCTGTCACTGCTGGGTAAGACCAAATGAGCCGCTTCGAGGACGGTGACGAGGCCGAGGAGCGTGAGGTGTCGGCTGCGCTGACCGTCGGCGAGGGCGACATCGATGCCGGTCTGCGGCCGCGCTCGTTGCGGGAATTCATCGGCCAGCCCCGGGTGCGCGAACAGCTGCAGCTGGTGATCGAAGGCGCCAAAAACCGAGGTGGCACACCGGATCACATCCTGCTGTCCGGGCCGCCCGGGCTGGGCAAGACGTCGTTGGCGATGATCATCGCCGGAGAACTGGGGTCGTCGCTGCGGCTCACGTCCGGTCCGGCACTGGAACGGGCCGGTGATCTGGCGGCGATGCTGTCCAATCTCGTCGAACACGATGTGTTGTTCATCGACGAGATCCACCGCATCGCCCGGCCTGCCGAAGAGATGCTGTATCTGGCGATGGAAGACTTCCGCGTCGACGTCGTCGTCGGCAAAGGCCCTGGCGCAACATCGATTCCGCTGGAAGTGGCGCCGTTCACGTTGGTCGGTGCCACCACCCGGTCCGGAGCTTTGACCGGCCCATTGCGCGACCGGTTCGGGTTCACCGCGCACATGGACTTCTACGAGCCGGCCGAGCTAGAGCGGGTGCTGGCCCGCTCCGCGGGCATCCTGGGCATCGAGTTGGGCGGCGACGCAGGTGCTGAGATCGCCCGTCGGTCCCGCGGCACGCCGCGGATCGCCAATCGGCTGCTGCGGCGGGTCCGCGACTACGCCGAGGTGCGCGCCGACGGCATCATCACCCGCGACATCGCTAAGTCCGCACTCGAGGTGTACGACGTCGACGAGCTCGGCCTGGACCGGCTGGACCGTGCGGTGCTCTCCGCGCTGACCCGCAGCTTCGGCGGCGGCCCAGTCGGGGTGTCGACCCTGGCGGTGGCGGTGGGGGAGGAGGCTGCCACCGTGGAAGAGGTCTGCGAGCCGTTCCTGGTGCGCGCCGGGATGATCGCGCGCACGCCGCGCGGCCGGGTAGCCACACCGCAGGCCTGGACCCATTTGGGCATGACCCCGCCGGCCGGTGCAAGTGGCCTCGGCCAGCCCGGCCTTTTCGACTAAAGGACGACGAGATGATCACTGCCGCTCTGGTGTTCGCCGCTCTGGCCGCGCTTTTGCACGTCTACATCTTCACTATGGAATCGCTGACCTGGACCACGCCGCGCACCCGTGCGGTCTTCGGCACCACTCGCGACGAAGCCGAAACCACCAAGCTGCTCGCGTTCAACCAAGGTTTTTACAACCTGTTTCTGGCGATCGTCGCGGGCGCCGGAGTCGTCGCCGTCGCTCTGGGTCATAACACGGTCGGAGTCACACTCGTACTCACAGGCACCGGATCCATGACGTGCGCCGCGGCTGTGCTGCTGGCATCGGCGCCGGACAAAGCCCGGGCCGCCGTGACCCAGGGCCTATTTCCCCTGATCGCAATCATCCTCGCCGTCATCGGGCTCGCGAGGTTGTGAAAGTCGAGCTCGCGGAGGGTGACCAGCCCGGCCTATTCGACTGATGTTCAGTCGGAGAAGTTAGCCCGCCGCCCGACGTGGGTACTCAGTGCCGATATCCGCCGGTAAAGCCGGTGGCCACTGTTTGGAGGACAACATGAGAGGGTCGCGAAACAGGGGGTTTAATAGGGGAGTCAACTCCGGCGGGATGGTCATGCCACGCAGCCGTGGTGCCCTCACCGGATTGATTCTGGTTCTGCTGGGTGCCTGGGGGGCACTGATACCGTTCGTCGGGCCGCAATTCGACTTCGCCTACACGCCGGACACGCCATGGGTCTGGACGGCTGCGCGGGGTTGGCTGGAAGTGTTCCCGGGCGTGGTCACGGTGCTGGGCGGTTTACTGCTGATCAGCTCCAGGAATCGGGCCACCGCAATGTTCGGCGGCTGGCTCGCCGTGCTGGGTGGCGCATGGTTTGTCGTCGGCACTGCGCTGGCCCCGGCGCTGCACCTCGGCGACGTGGGTCAACCGGTCGCGTCGACGGACGGCCGGCGAGCCTTGCTGGAGATCGCATACTTCTCCGGCCTGGGCGCGCTGATCGTCTTCTTCGGCGGCGGCGTGCTGGCGCGGTTGTCGGTGCGCACAGCGCGTGACGTCGAACCCTATTCTGTTCCGCCCGCCGCAGAAGAACCGGTGTCAGCGCCGCAACCGGTCGCGTCCGAGGTGTCGCCCGACGCGGCGACCCAGGCAGGACACAACCCGCTGCACGCGCCCGAAACCGAGCCGCGTCAGCGCCGAGGCCTGCTCCGGCGGCGGCGCGCCGGCGTCTAAGGTTCCACCGCCAGCCAGAAGCCAGGGTTGTGAGTTCACGCGAATTCACGACCCTGGCTTCTGTTT
>NZ_JBARMY010000141.1:0-14930 GCF_049802695.1 Mycobacterium sp. | reverse complement strand
CGGTGCACTGATGGTTTCCCGGCTGCGGCCGAGCCAGACCCGGGTGCTGCTGATGGCGGCGCTCGCCGCACGGCTACCCGTCTCCGACGTTTTCGCCCGGTGGGGGTGAGCTGGTGGATGCAGCGATTTCCAGCGCCCCGACGTAGTCCGGCCAGTCGAGGCTGTCCACCGGGTTGGCCCGGGAAAGCTCGCAACTGTCAGCGGGGAAAGTGCGCGCCGGACCGGGACCGGAGCCGCGAGTCTCGAACCGCACGGTGACCACGCCGTGGCCGGCGCCCTGCACCCAGCCGTGGCCGAAGTCGCGGTGGGTCAGATCGTCTCCCACCCGCCAACGCGACGTTTCAGGACCCGCGGCAAACATGGCTGCGGTCGCTGACTCGACCGAATGCTGTGACGCAGACTCCGGCTCGGCAACGTCCAAGTCGGGAAACAGCGACTCCTGACGCACGTCGGTCAAACCGGAGAATCCCACGCCGAGGAGACGAACCGGACCGATCTCCTGCGGATCGAGCAGCAGTCGCCGGGCCGTCGATATGAGGGTGGCGGCTTCGGTCGTCGCGTAGGGCAGGGTGGCTGAACGGGTCAGCGTGCTCATGTCTGCCTTCTTCAGCTTCACCGTCACGGTGCGCGCGCCCCGGCCGTCGCGCAGCAGGCGCCCATGGGCGTGCTCGGTGATCGGATCAATCACCTCGCGCAACCGCTCGAGGCTGGTCAGGTCGACCGCGAAGGTGGACTCGGAGCTGATTTGCTTGGCTTCGGCACGCTCGGCGACCGGGCGGTCGTCGATTCCGCGGGCCAGTCGGTGCAGCGCCGGACCCACGGTCGCACCGAGGATGCTGGACACCTCGGCGTCGCTCAGCGCGGCCAGTTGCCCGATCGTCTCCACGCCGAGCCGGTGCAGTTTCTCCTCGGCGACCGGGCCGATTCCCCACAGCCGGCGCACCGGCAGGCCGGAAAGCAGGGACTGCTCGTCACGGCCGGGAATCACCCGCACGCCGTCAGGTTTCGCCAGTCCCGAGGCGATTTTGGCGATCTGCTTGCCCGAGCCGGCGCCGACCGAAGCGACCAGACCCGTCTCCTCGCGCACCCGCCCCCGCAACCGCTCGCAGAATCGCTCGACGTCCGCGGCTGACGCGCCGGCCAGTTCGGGTGGCTCACCGAACCCCTCGTCGAAGGAAAGTTGTTCGACGATCGGAACCACGCTGCGGATCGTGTCGAACACCCGACGGCTGGCCACTCCGTAGACCACACCCCGCGGCGGCAACACCACAGCGCTGACGCCGACCAGCCGGCGGGCCTGGTGCATCGGCATGGCCGAACGCGCACCGAATACCCGCGCTTCGTAGCTGGCGCCGGCCACCACGCCGCGACCGCCCAAACCCCCGACCAGCACAGGCCGGCCCCGCAACGTGGGCCGGGTGAGCTGCTCGACGGAGGCGAAGAACGCATCCATGTCCAGGTGCAGCACCCAGCGCGACGTCACAACCACTAGCGTTGCAGACCATGGCGATGAATCTCTGCCACCGGTTGTGCTGCAGCTCGCACCGCTGGGCCAAGTCCGTCGAGCAGCGGCTGCTTCCCTGGGCTCTGGCCGGTGTGAATCTCGGCGACAACGTGCTGGAAATCGGGCCGGGCTACGGCGCAAACATCAGGGTGCTGGTCGATAAAACCCCGCGCTACACCGCAATTGAGATCGACCAGGCCACGGCCGAACAGCTGCGCGACAAATACGGCGACCGAGCACAGATCATTCACGGCGACGGAACCGGTACCGATCTGCCCGACGGATGTTTCAGCTCGGTGGTCTGTTTCACGATGCTGCACCATGTACCGACGCCGGCGCTGCAGGATCGGTTGTTCGCCGAGGCGTTCCGGGTGCTGCGGCCCGGCGGCGTGTTCGCCGGCAGCGACGGAGTGTCCTCGACCTGGTTCCGCGTCCTGCATTTCCGCGACACTTGCAACCCCATTCCGCCGGATACGCTGGCGGACCGGTTGCAGCACGTTGGGTTCAACGACGTACGTGTCGACACCAAGGGTGAGAAGCAGCGCTGGCGTGCGGTCAAGGCCGGCCGATGAGCCGGCCTGAGCCGACGCGATGGTCGCGGCTACGCCGGGAATGGCTGGAACAGCTCGAATCCGACGATCGGTCCGCGGTGCTGGCTTGGGGTGCTTTCACCATCACGTTCGCGGCACTGCGATCGCTCACCCATTGGATTCATGCCGGCCACGGCCCGGAGGGCGGCGGAATCAGTGTCGGCAGCAAGCATTTTCACCACTACAACATCGGAATCGCACTGCTGACGTCCGTGGGCGCGGTGGGCCTGCGCGGATCAGAAGAGCAGCGGCGCCACCCGATGGCCGCCGTCGCCTTCGGTGCGGCGAACGCAATGATCGTCGACGAGCTGGCGCTGCTGCTCGACCTCGAGGACGTCTACTGGGAAGCCGAGGGCCGCGAGAGCGTCGACGTCGCGGTCGGTCTCATCGCCGCCGGAGGCACGGTCCTGGCCGGCATGCCGTTCTGGCCGCACGCGCGCCGCGCGTTGCGACATTCCTAGCCGCGACAGTGCAACTGCCGACGGCGCTTCTCGGGAGACATGTTGCTAATTGCACTCTCGCGGTCAGGCGACAGGGCAGCCCGCGGCGCAGAGCGCTTCGCGGACACGCGCCAGCACAATGTCCGGCCGTTTACGTAACAGCTCAGCGCTTACCCGGATTATGCGCCAACCCCGGCGCTCCAGTCCTGCCGCGCGGTCGATGTCATTGGCGCGGATGCGTGAATCGGTCCAATGTTGTGCCCCGTCGTATTCGACGCCGACACGCCACTCTTCCCAGCCCATGTCGATGCGGGCCAACACCGCGCCCCAGTCGTGTCGCACGACAATCTAAGATTGCGGTCTGGGTAAGCCTCCGGCGATGAGTAGGAGTCTGGTCCGCGTCTCTTGCGGCGATTCCGCACCAGCGTCGGCCAGCAAAAGCACCCGTCTCAGCTGCTTTACGCCGCGAGCGCCGCGGTGGGCGTGGGTCACCAGTTGAACATCGTTGACTTCAACGCCCGTAGCCCGCGCCAGCGCGTCAAAGTGAACGACAGCGGTCTGCAGCCCCGGTCGCCGACCCAAGTCGAAGGCGGTGCGAGCGGGCGAGGTGACCGGAACGCCGTTTACCGTCGTGGTCTCGCCGGCCAGCAGCGTCTCGTTGCGAGTGATGATCAGCGGCGGCGGACGTTTGTGATCGGTGATGAGTTCGGCCGGCGAATGCGGGTCGACCCATTTCGTGCCGAGTAGTGCCGCCGCGGAGTTGCCGGCCAGCACCGCTTTCTTGTCCGACCATAGCCACGCGGCTAACGCGCGGTCTTTTGCAGTCAGTTCGCTGCCGCGCCGCTGGTAGACGTTGCGGTAGATCCGTGTGCAGGACCGTCGCAGCTCCCGTTCGGTGAATGCGCCCGCATCGACCGCGTCGGTGCCCACGAATGGTGTGCTCCCTCCCATGGCCGCAGACTGCCATGGCCCCCCGACATGCCGCGAAAGTGCAGCTGCCGACGCTCGAACACGCGGAATACGTTGCCATTAGCACTTTAGCGGCTAGGTTTTGGCAATCTTCACCCGTACGCCGTCGCCGATCTGCGCGGCGTCTTTCAGCGGCTCGGCGAATTCGAAGCTGGTCGCCAGGATCTCGCCTGCCATCAGATCGCGGTGTGCGCGCGCCCAGGTCTCCCGCTCGGCGGGCACCGACATGACCACGCTGATGCGGTCGGAAACGTCCAACCCGGTCGACTTGCGCAGCTCCTGCAGCTCGCGGATGCGGTCTTTGGCCCAGCCTTCGGCCTCCAGCTCGGCGGTCAGTGTGCCGTCCAGTACCACCAGGCCGGCGCCACCGGGCAGCGCGGCGGTGAACTCCGGGTCGGCGGCCACCAGCCGAGAGCTGTATTCGTTAGGTTCCAGTACGGCGGGCCCCGCGGTCAACGTGCCGTCCGGGTTCACAACGCCTTCGCCGGCCTTGACTGCCTTAATGGCGGCCTGCACGTCCTTGCCGAGCCGGGGCCCGGCGACGCGGGCGTTGACGGTCAGCTCAAAGCGGCCGTAGCTGTCGATTGCATCCGTGAGTTCGACCTCTTTGACGTTGAGCTCGTCGGCGATCAGATCGGTGAACGCCGAAAGCCGGTGCGGGTCCTGCACGGCCACAGTGAGTTTCGGCAGCGGCAGCCGCACCCGCAGCTTTTTGGCCTTGCGCAGCGACGAGGCCGCCGAACACACTTCGCGAACCTGATCCATGGCGGCCACCAGTGCGGCGTCGGCGGGTAGCTCGTCAGTGTCCGGCCAGTCCGCCAAGTGCACCGAACGCTCGCCGGTGACGCCGCGCCAGATCATCTCGGTGGTCAGCGGCAGCAGCGGCGCGGCCAGCCGCGTAGTGACCTCCAGCACGGTATGCAGGGTGTCGATCGCGTCACCGTCTTCTTCCCAGAACCGCGAACGTGACCGTCGCACATACCAGTTCGTCAACGCTTCGGTGAACTGCCGCAGCTGCTCGCAGGCGCCCGAGATGTCGCAGACGTCCATCGACGCGGTGAGATCAGCACGCAACACCGACAATTTGGCCAGGATGTAGCGGTCCAGCGGATGCGCCGAATCCGTGCGCCAGGTCCCGGCTTTCGGCGCGTAAAGCGCGAGGAAGCTATAGGCGTTCCACAGCGGAAGCAGCACCTGGCGCGCACCCTCGCGAATGCCCTGCTCAGTGACGATGAGGTTCCCACCGCGCAGGATCGGCGAGGCCATTAAGAACCACCGCATGGCGTCCGAGCCGTCGCGGTCGAACACCTCGGACACGTCGGGATAGTTGCGCAGCGACTTGCTCATCTTCTGCCCATCGGAGCCCAGCACGACGCCATGCGCCACGCAGCTTTTGAATGCCGGCCGGTCGAACAGCGCGGTGGCCAGCACGTGCAGGGTGTAGAACCAGCCACGGGTCTGGCCGATGTATTCCACGATGAAGTCGCCGGGGTAATGCGCTTCGGTTTCTCCCGCCGCCCCACCCAAGAACCACTCCGCATTCTCGAACGGGTAATGCACCTGTGCGTACGGCATCGACCCAGAGTCAAACCACACGTCGAAGACGTCGGAGATGCGCCGCATCGTCGACTTGCCGGTCGGGTCGTCCGGGTTGGGTCGAGTGAGCTCATCGATGTAGGGCCGGTGCAGGTTCTGCGGACGCACACCGAAGTCGCGTTCCAACTCGTCCAGGCTGCCGTAGACGTCGATGCGCGGATGGGTCGGGTCGTCGGAGAGCCATACCGGGATCGGCGTGCCCCAGTATCGGTTTCGCGAAATGGACCAGTCTCTGGCGCCCTGTAGCCACTTGCCGAACTGGCCGTCTTTGACGTGTTCGGGATACCAGGTGATCTGTTGGTTGAGCTCGACCATTCGCTCGCGGAATTCCGTCACTTTGACAAACCAGGACGACACCGCGCGGTAGATCAGTGGGTTGCGGCAGCGCCAGCAGTGCGGGTAGGGGTGGTCGTAAGTCTCATGCCGGAGCAGCACGGCGCCGTTGGCCGCGGCCGGACCGCTGTGATTCTTCAGGTCGCGGATGATGTGCGAATTGGCCTCGAAGACGTGCTGCCCTTGATAGTCGGGGACGGTGGCGTCGAAGCGGCCCTTGGAGTCGACCGGAGTCACCGGCACGATGCCGACCTTGTCGGCGGTTTCCTTGTCGTCTTCGCCGTAAGCCGGCGACATGTGCACGATTCCGGTGCCGTCCTCGGTGGTGACGAAATCGCCGGGCAGCACGGCGAATGCGTTGGCCGAATCCATGAAGTACGGGAATGGCGGCAAGTAGTGCAGGCCGAGCAGGTCGGCACCGCGGTAGGTGCCCAGCACCTCCGGCTCGTCGCCCAACTCCCGTGCGTACGCAGCCAGCCGGGCTTGGGCGAGCACGTAGCGCCGATCCCCCGCCCGCACTTGGACGTAGTCGACGTCGGGATTGACGGCGACCGCCTGGTTCGACGGCAGCGTCCCAGGCGTCGTCGTCCACACCAGCAGGTAGGCGCCGGACAGGCTGTTTCTGTCGCCGTTGGCGACGGCGAAACCCACAGTCAGAGCAGGGTCCTGGCGGCTCTGGTAGACGTCGTCGTCCATCCGCAGCTCGTGGTTGGACAGCGGCGTCTCGTCGCGCCAGCAGTACGGCAACACCCGGTAGCCCTCGTAGGCCAAGCCCTTGTCCCACAGCTGTTTGAAGGCCCAGATCACCGACTCCATGTAGGACAGATCGAGCGTCTTGTAGTCGTTGTCGAAGTCCACCCAGCGGGCCTGTCGGGTGACGTAGGCCTGCCATTCGTCGGTGTACCGCAACACCGATTCGCGGCAGGCTTCGTTGAACTCGGCGATGCCCATCGCGTCGATCTGGGATTTGTCGGTGAGGCCAAGCTGCCGCTCGACTTCCAGTTCGGCGGGCAGACCGTGGGTGTCCCAGCCGAAGCGGCGCTCCACCTTGCGGCCGCGCATGGTCTGATACCGCGGAACGATGTCTTTGACGTAGCCGGTCAGCAGATGGCCGTAATGCGGGAGACCATTGGCGAACGGCGGTCCGTCGTAGAACACGAACTCGGGAGAATCGGCGCGACGCGCGATGCTGGCGCGGAAGGTGTCGTCGGCGGCCCAGTAGTCGAGGACCCCAAGCTCCAAGGCAGGAAAGTCCGGCGCGCCCCCGATCGGCTTCGGATAGGTGTGCTCAGTCACTGCGTCGTCTCCTGCGCCACGTTCACGGCCCGGGGACGACGACGCGCCGGAACGCGAACGCCGCGGTACCACCCCGCTTGCCGCGCTCACGCGCGACCGCTCAAAGGACAGCTGTGACGGGCTTACCCGTTCGGTTCTACTGAGCCTGCTCGGCTGTTCTTCCGAAGGCTTCCCGGTGGATGGCCGGATCAACGCCGTTGCCGCCAATGTTACGGATCGCCGCTTTATCACCGCACGCCAGGCGGTCGTCTTTACACTGCAGGCTGTGGCTTTCGACGCGGTATTCGCTCGTGACGTTGCTCTGCCGCTGGCGGCGGCCGCCTACACCGTGATGAACGGCGGGCCGGCCGACCTGCCGGCCGGATTCACCCAGACCGCCTTGATCCGAGCCGACACCGTCGTTCTCGCCGCAACAACCAATCTGCACCCTGCGGTCGGGGCAATGGCGAAAGACACCAACGTCTTTGGGCTGATCGGCCGCAACACGGCGACACGGACCGCGTTCGTCTCGTTTCGCGGTAGCGCGGACCTGGCCGACTGGTTAGCAGACTTCGACGCCATCCCGACTGTCTATGTCCCGATCGCCAACTTCGGCGAAGTCGCCGCCGGCTTCCAGGCCGTCTACGAACTCGTCCGCGAAAGCATCGCCACGAACCTGGCTGCCGCCGCCGCCGGCTGCGACGACATCCTGATCACCGGACACAGTCTCGGAGCCGCGTTGGCGGTGCTGGCGGCTCCCGACATTTTCCGGAAGATGACGCCGAATGTCATCGAGCCCCGGCTCATCACCTTCGCCGGACCGCGGGTAGGGCTGACCGGGTTCGCCACGGCGTTCAACACCCTCATCGAAAGCTGTTTCCGTGTGGTGAATTACCTCGACATCGTGCCGCAGGTACCACCCGCGCCGTACGTGCATGTCGGCGACGAGGTCGCCGTCGACAGCGGCGGGCCGATCGACGTGGGCTGGCGTCACAGCCTCAACGCCTACCGCGACGGGCTCACTGGCCTGATAGGACCCGGCCCGTCGGCGGGCGGCTCAGTCTGAGTTGCGGCGATAAAAATCTTGCCAGGCCGCCCGATAGCTTTCAGCGGCCTGGCAAGAGGGAATTGTGTTGTTGAGATGGATTGTCGGACAGCGGCAGTGGTGGTTCGCCGGCCATCGGCTTACGCCCCGACTTCGAGTACTCCGGCACGCCACAGTGCGGCGTAGAGGTGACGCAGCGGGACACTCAACAGACGAGCGGCGCCGTCGACCAGCGGGTCACCGCCGGCCTGGACAGGCTGGGCGTTGCGCTTCTTCGAAACCTTCGTCGGCGCGGGTGCCGGTGCCAGCGTGAGCCGCGGTGCGGGGACCGCGGGCACCGTGGTTACCACTTCGTCGTACAGAACAGCGGTCATGATTGCCTCCTAGACGGAAATCAAGCGGTCTTTGCGGACTCTTGACGTTCCGTCCCGGGCGGTTCCGAGCTGACCCGTGGGCCTTGCTCTGGAGGCGACGCTCGCTTCTCTAGCGCGTACAGCGCACCTGAAGGTCGGCGTGCCGGGAACCGGAGCGGGACGAAACAGAACCCGGATCTCGATCCGGACTTTCCGTGGAACTCATGTCCCTCACCTCCTCGGTCACGCCACATGCGGATTACGGATTCACGTGCAGGCGGGAGCGCAGGACCCTACCAAGGTAGGTAACCGCACCCCTCTCGCTAGGGCTTCGGCACTGCACGACGTGTCCGTTATCCGGAAGCCACTTGGGCTCAACCCTTAAGCCGGGAGGAGCTGTCCTGACCCGGGGCGTCTCTCGACGTTCGGGGTCAGTGGCCTGTATTCGTGTAGCCGCCTCACCTAACGAGGTGCTTGCACTTCCGATGATGCATCAATGCCGGAGTCAGGTCAAATCTATCCACCCAAGCGTGTCGCCTTATTTACGGATTCGATACGCACCTGGCCTGACCAGCACAGAAACGCCTGAGCTCACCGTTCGACCAGTTGCTCGAGCTGCCCGACGGCGTCGACGAATTCAGACACCATGTCGAGCACCACCGAGCGCGCCGGCCGCACTTTGTCCAGAGCGCCCACGACCTGGCCGACGAAATAGGTCGCCAGCTCACGGGCCTTCGCGTCCGGCTGGCTAGCGGCCTGGTTGATGCGGAACTGGGAGTCGACGACCAGCGCGGATTGCAGCGGCATGCCGAGCGGGTCGGGGCTGTTGGGGCTTTCCCATTCGTCGGTCCAGGCCGTCCGCAACATGCGGGCGGGCTTGCCGGTCAGTGACCGGGACCGCAGGGTGTCCGACGACGTCGCGGCGAGGAACTTCTCCTTGACCACCGCGGTCGTCTCGGCTTCTTCGGTGGTGAGCCACACCGACCCGCACCACACGCCTTCCGCGCCCAGCGCCAAGGCCGCGGCGATTTGGCGTCCCCGGGCGATCCCGCCTGCCGCCAACACCGGGACAGGTGCGACGGCATCGACGACCTCGGGAACCAGCACCATCGTCGCCACCTCGCCGGTGTGCCCGCCGGCCTCAGTGCCCTGCGCGACGATCAGGTCGACCCCGGCTGCGGCGTGCCGGCGCGCGTGCTTGGTGGTACCGGCCAGGGCAGCAACCAGAACATCATTGTCGTGCGCGCGCTCGACCAGATCGGGCGGTGGGGGCCCAAGCGCGCTCGCGATCAGCCGGATGTCGTGGGCAAAGGCAATGTCCAGCAGGGGTTGGTAGCCCTTCGGCGAGACATTGAGCCCCCCGCGAGTTGACCGGCGCTTGTCGTCGGGCGGCACCGTGATGCCGTACCGGGCCAGCAGGTCGTCAACAAACGCCCGATGTTCCTCCGGTAGCAGCGACCGGGCCTGCTGGGCATCGATCCCGCCCTGCTCGGCGCCGACGTATTTGGGCGGCAGCAGGAGGTCGACGCCGAAGGGCTTGCCACCGGTCTGCTCTTCGATCCAGCTCAGCTCGGTCTCCAACCGGGCCGGACTGTGAGCGACGGCACCGAGGACCCCGAACCCGCCCGCGTTGGACACCGCGGCGACGACATCGCGGCAGTGGCTGAACGCGCAGATCGGAAACTCCACGCCGAGCAGCTCGGCGACTCTAGTTTGCACGGCACGACGCTAGGAGTTTGTTGAAGGACGTGTCAATCGATTCCGGTAGCGTGCCGATGGACACCGCCGGCGCCGCTGCGGCCTGGTCGAACCACGACTTCGACAAGCGACGGCGCCGCTACCGTCGCAGTAAGCATTCAGTACGCCGGTGCGGCCGAGCGCTGGGACCTGTTATGTCACGCCCGGTAAGGCGCCGGCGCAAGGACCGGACCTTTCTTGAGATAACCGCCACCGGATGTCGACGGCAATGAGGTCGCCCACCCTGTGCAGGCGTATCGGATCGTCTAAGTTCTGCGCCGAGCGTGCAGTGAGCTCCAAGCATCGCCCGACATTTCGCAGTGGTTACCGTCTCGGTCACGGCGCCTGCCCGTCACTCAGGTCACAGCGCCCGAGCCGCCGCTTCGTGTGACATACCGGCAAAGTAAGAAGCTGTAGACCGATCGGTCAGTCGAGGCGGGGCACCTGCACCGAGGCAGGCAGTACGGCCAAGCCCGCGGGTATCGGACTGCGAGGTTGGCTGGTCCTACGGTCAACCGCTCGGCCGGTCGTACGGAACCCGGGGATTGTTTTTGCGGACTTGTCAGGGCGGCTAACTTACTTACTTAGCAACTTAAGAGAGTTCTTTTAATTCTCGCACACACGGTTATTTCTCAGTAGTATCTCAGCGATATTTCAACAATAACTTATCCCGTGGCACGCCGAAGCGGTAAAAGGCACCTATAATCCGGAATCACGCCAGGATCACGATCTGGTCACGCTGAGATCACACCGCTACAGTGTTGCGCCTGCCGGCCATATCGTTGCGCCTCGGCGCGTCAGTTTAGGGATCTGACGTGCACATATTGTCCGGTTGTAGACGATGGGGGGCCCTCAGGTGAGCGACTGGGCGCCACGCTTGGCCTGGGCAGCGGCTCACTTCGCCGTTAACTCGAGGAGGAAAGTGGTTAAATTTCGTGGTGTCTATCAGCCGATAGCGGCTGCTCATTCGGTCGTTTACCGGCATGAACCACGTGCATTATGTTAACGAGATATTTGCACGCCCTTGACTTGCATGACGCTATCGTGGCTTTAGCTCGAGAACGCGATATGGCACCGCCGTGCATCGCTGCCTGGGAGGTAGCCGCGGCGAGCGCCGTGACGCGGGGGACACACACCGCAGCCGTGCTACGGACGAGGGGTAAACGGCGATGAAGAAAACACCTGTGACTCCTATCGCCGTCATCGGCATGGCTTGCCGGCTGCCCGGCGGCATCGACTCGCCGGATCAGCTATGGGACGCGTTGCTGCGGGGCGACGACTTCGTTACCGAGATTCCGCCGGACCGATGGGACGCTGACGAGTACTACGACCCCGAGCCGGGTGTGCCGGGTCGCTCGGTGTCGCGGTGGGGTGCGTTCATGGACGACGTCGCCGGATTCGACGCCGACTTCTTCGGCATCAACGAGCAAGAGGCGACGGCGATCGATCCTCAGCACCGCTTGTTGCTGGAGACCGCGTGGGAGGCCATGGAGCACGCCGGTCTCACCCGCGAACAGATCACGGGGTCGCTCACCGGGGTGTTTGTCGGACTGACCCACGGTGACTACCAGTTGGTGGCCGCCGATGCGCACTCCGTGGAGGGCCCGTACGGATTCACGGGCACCACGTTCTGCATGGCGTCAGGGCGCATCGCCTACGCCCTGGGCGTGCACGGCCCCGCATATTCGGTGGACTCCGCCTGCTCCTCCGGCCTACTGGCCGCGCACATGGCCTGCCGCAGCCTGCAAGACGGCGAAAGCGACCTCGCGCTGACCGGTGGCGCCACGGTGATGCTGGACCCGCGCAAATTCTCCTCAGGCTCCGCGCAGGGCATGCTGTCGCCGACCGGACACTGCCACGCGTTCGACGTTGCGGCCGACGGTTTCGTGCCCGGCGAGGCGAGCGCTGTGCTGCTGCTCAAGCGGTTGGCGGACGCCGAGCGCGACGGCGACCGGGTGCTGGCCGTCATCCGCGGTACCGCCGCCAATCAGGACGGCCACACGGTGAACATCGCCGTGCCGTCGGAAACTGCTCAGACCGTGGTGTACCGGGCAGCGTTGGCCGCCGCGAGCGTGGACGCGCACACCGTCGGGATGGTCGAGGCGCACGGGCCCGGTACCCCGGTCGGTGACCCGATCGAATTCGCCAGCCTGGCCAACGTGTACGGCGCCGAGGGCCCCTGTGCGCTGGCTTCGGTGAAGACCAACTTCGGCCACACGCAGGCCGCCGCCGGAACGCTGAGTCTGCTCAAGACAGTGCTGGCAGTGCAGCACGGCGTGGTGCCGCAGAACCTGCACTTCACCCGTCTGCCGGACGAGCTCGCCGCGATCGACACCCAATTGTTCGTGCCAGCGGAGAATGCGGCGTGGCCGACGAACGGTCACCATGCCCGCCGGGCTGCGGTGTCGTCGTACGGGCTCTCGGGTACCAACGTGCACGCCATCCTCGAGCAGGCCCCGGCCGGCCCGATGAGGGCGAACGACAGCGTCTCGGCGGACGACGCCGAGGCGGACCTGGGCGCGCCGTGGCTGTTCCCGTTGTCGTCGACGTCAGCACAAGAACTGCACCGCACCGCCGGCCGGCTGGCGGGGTGGGTAAGCAACCACGCCGAGGTGGCCTTACCGGATCTGGCGTACACGCTGGCGCGTCGCCGCGGGCATCGTCCCGTGCGCACGGTGGTGCAGGCCGGCACCGCCCGGGAGTTGGCGATAGCGCTGCGCGAGGTCGCCGACGGCGAGACCCCTTACGAATCGGTCGTCGGTCAGGCTGACCGGGGCCCGGTGTGGGTGTTCTCCGGTCAGGGCTCGCAGTGGGCCGCCATGGGCGCCGACCTGCTCGCCAACGAGCCGGTGTTCGCCCGCACCGTCGCGGAGGCCGAGCCGCTGATCGCCCGGGAATCCGGCTTCTCGGTGACCGAAGCGATGTCGTCGCCGGAGCTGGTGACCGGGATCGACCGGGTCCAGCCGACGGTGTTCACCATGCAGGTCGCGCTGGCCGCCACCATGAAGTCCTACGGGGTGGCGCCGGGCGCGGTCATCGGGCACTCGTTGGGCGAGGCCGCGGCAGCGGTTGTAGCCGGAGCGCTGTCGCTGGAAGACGGCGTCCGGGTCATCTGCCGCCGCTCCACGCTGATGGCGACCATCGCCGGCTCGGGTGCGATGGCGTCGGTGGAATTGCCTGCGCAGCAAGTCCTTTCCGAGCTGATGGCCCGCGGTGTCAGCGACGTCGTGGTCGCGGTGGTGGCGTCACCGAAGTCCACCGTGATCGGCGGCGCAGCCGAGACGGTTCGCGACCTCGTCGCCGCGTGGGAGCAGCGCGACGTGATGGCGCGGCAGGTGGCCGTCGATGTCGCGTCGCACTCCCCCGAGGTCGACCCGATTCTCGACCAGCTGATCGACGTCCTTGCTGACCTGCAGCCCAGGACGCCGGAGGTTCCGTACTACTCGGCCACCCTGTTCGACCCGCGGGAGCGGCCGGTGTGCGACGCCGACTACTGGGCGGACAACCTCCGTTACACGGTGCGGTTCGCCGCCGCGGTGCAGGCGGCGCTCGAGGACGGCCACCGCGTTTTCGCCGAGCTGTCACCGCACCCGCTGCTCACCCACGCCGTCGAGCAGACCGCCGCGGGCCTGGACATGTCGGTGGCCGCGCTGGCCGGTATGCGCCGGGAACAACCGCTGCCGCACGGCCTGGGCGGCCTGGTGTCAGACCTGCACTGTGCGGGTGCCGCGGTGGACTTCTCGGCTATGTACCCCACCGGGCGCCTGGTGGATGCGCCGTTGCCCACCTGGACGCACCGGCCGTTGCTGCTCAGCCGGGACAGCGCCACGCCGGCCGGGCGAGGCTCGACCACCGTTGCGGCGCACCCCCTGCTCGGCGTGCACGTCCGTCTGCACGAGGAGCCGGAACGCCACGCCTGGGCCGCCGATGTCGGCACCGCGGTGCTGCCCTGGCTGGACGACCACCAGGTGCACAACGTGGCCGCTCTGCCGGGAGCCGCGTACTGCGAGATGGCCTTGATCGCCGCCCAGACCACGTTGGGCGAGGCGTGCGAGGTCCGCGACATCAGGTTCGAGCAGATGCTGTTGCTCGACGACAGCACTCCGGTGGGAGCTACCGCCTCGGTCACCTCGCCCGGCGTGCTCGATTTCGCGGTGCAGACCGACCGCGACGGCGAACGCGCACGGCGAGCCAGTGCGCGACTGCATGCCGCGACCGACGACGGACAGCCGCCCGTCCGTGAAATCGACACCCTGCTGGCCTCCCACCCGACGCGCATCGAGGGCAGCGAACTGAGGAGCGCGTTCGACCTCAGCGGCATCCAGTACGGCACGGCCTTCAGCGGCCTGGCCGCCGCGTGGACGGCCGAGGGCCCCACCAACACGGTGCTGGCCGAAGTCGCCCTGCCGCGCTCGATCCGCTCGCAGCAGGACGCCTACAGCGTGCATCCGGCACTGCTGGACGCCTGCTTCCAATCCGTGGTCGTCCACCCCGACGTGCAGAACGCGGCAGCCGGCGGTCTGCTGCTCCCGCTGGGTGTGCGACGGCTGCGCGCCTACGGCGGCACCCGCAACGCCCACTACAGCTACACGCAGGTGGCGCGCGCCGGCGCCGGCCGAGTCGAGGTCGATCTCGAAGTTCTCGACGAGCACGGCAACGTGCTGCTGATGGTGGAAGGCCTGATGCTGGGCACCGGAATGTCGGAAAGTGCCGAGCAGGAACGCCTGCTGGCCGAGCGGCTGCTGACCATCGAATGGCAGCACCGACCGCTACCGGAAGATGCCAACGCAGACGCCGGAACATGGGTGCTGGTCAACTTGTCCGCCACCGGCGACCCGGTGAGCACCGAACTGGCCGACGCGCTGAAACTGGCCGGCGCGCAGATCTCGACGGTGATCTGGCCACCCCTGGCTGAACAGCCGCCGAACGGGCAGGGATTGATCAGCCAGCTACAAGCCGGTGGTCTGCGCGGCGTGGTGGTCGTGACCGGGCCGCTGGACAGCGAGTCCGCCGACGACTGGACGACCCGCGGCAAGGATTACGTGGATCACCTGGTGCGTATCGCCCGCGAGTTGCCTGAGGCTCCGG
>NZ_JBARMY010000140.1:0-19627 GCF_049802695.1 Mycobacterium sp. | reverse complement strand
CTGGCGTTGAAGGTGGGCGGCGCGAAGCCGCCGTTCAGCAGCGCGCTGGCGAATTTGTCGAAGACCGGCGCATCGTTTGGACGCGAGCCCTCGACCAGGTGCAACTTGGCCAAACCCGGCAACGCCGGGTCGGCGAGCCGGTACAGCACCTCGGTTAGAGCCTCCGGCGATGGCAGCGGAGCTCTCGTGGGCGCCGCGGCCGAGGTGGGTGTCGCGGTCGTCGAAAGTGCGGCCGTCGGCGCCGGCCTGGACTGGCTGTGCAGACACCCCGACAATCCGAGTGCGACGGCGACCGCGCTCACGATTGTCGGGATACGCCGGTGCATTCAGCAGTGATCAGCCCGAGACGGACTGCAGCAGCGTCATGGCCGAGGAGCGAGACAATTTCCAGCCGTCCTCGTTGATGAAGCTGAGGTTACGCGTGCTCGGTGCCAGTCCGGGCCCGCTGGCCGTGACGTCGGCCGAGACGGCGCCCGGGGCGGCCGGCTGGATGTTGGCGATGTTGAATGACAGCGGCAGCTGACCGTTCTGTGCAGCTTTCTGCAGCTTCCGGTCCGCCACATGGCCTTCAACCCCGCCGACACCGCCCTGGATGAGATTGCTCTTGTTGGCAAACGGGACGCCGGGATCCTGCAGGCCGTTGAGGACGCCGACGAGGTCACCGGGGCTCGGCAGGGAAGCGGGATCGAGCGGCAGCGGCGCCCCGACGACAGCCAACTGTGCCTGAGGAACGTTCTGTCTAACAGATGCAATCGAAGTCACACCGGCTGCTGCCGCGCCGATCGCCGCCAGGGCAACCACGCCCGTGGCTAGGAGTTTCAAGGTCACTAGAGTCCTTTCGATCAGGCCGACTTCAAAGCGATGTTAACCCTGAGACCAGAGTGTCGGTTTTCGAGTCCGCGCACGATTGGCCAATCGCCGGTAGCTTTGTTGTATTCCACCGCGCCCACTGCGGCGTAGGAAAGGAGCTAACGATGGGTGAGTCAGAACGGGAACCGTTCAGGAACCCTCGCGAAAGCGACTTGTCGAGCGACGACGCGGCCGAGTTGGAGCAGCTGCGCCGGGAGGCTGCGGTGCTGCGTGAGCAACTCGAAAGTGCTGTCGGATCGCAGGAAGTCGCGCGCGGCGCCCGCGACGCGCATCAGCTCGAGTCTCGGATCGACTCACTTGCTTCCCGCAACGCCAAGTTGATGGACACGCTGAAGGAAGCCCGGCAACAGCTGCTGGCCCTGCGCGAAGAAGTCGACCGACTGGGGCAGCCGCCGAGCGGTTACGGCGTCTTATTGGGGGTGCAGGACGACGACACCGTCGACGTGTTTACCTCCGGCCGCAAGATGCGCCTGACGTGCTCGCCGAACATCGAGACCAAGTCGATGAAGAAGGGGCAGACGGTTCGCCTCAACGAGGCGCTGACCGTCGTCGAGGTTGGCACGTTCGAGTCGGTCGGCGAGATCTCCACCCTGCGGGAGCTCCTGAACGACGGTCACCGCGCCCTGGTCGTCGGCCACGCTGACGAGGAGCGCATCGTCTGGCTTGCCGAGCCGTTGGTCGCCGAGGATCTGCCCGACGGCGCCCCCGACGCCGCCAGCGACGACCTGCGTCCCCGCAAGCTGCGCCCGGGCGACTCGCTACTGGTCGACACCAAAGCCGGATATGCCTTCGAGCGCATCCCCAAAGCCGAAGTCGAAGACCTGGTACTCGAAGAGGTGCCCGATGTCAGCTACGAGGACATCGGCGGCCTGACTCGCCAGATCGAGCAGATCCGCGACGCCGTGGAGCTGCCGTTCCTGCACAAGGAGCTGTACCGGGAGTACGCGCTGCGCCCACCCAAAGGTGTGCTGCTCTACGGTCCACCCGGCTGCGGAAAGACGCTGATCGCCAAGGCGGTGGCCAACTCGCTGGCCAAGAAGATGGCCGAGGTCCGCGGCGACGACGCCCGCGAAGCCAAGTCCTACTTCCTGAACATCAAGGGTCCCGAGCTGCTCAACAAGTTCGTCGGCGAGACCGAGCGCCACATCCGGCTGATTTTCCAGCGCGCCCGCGAGAAGGCCTCCGAGGGCACCCCGGTGATCGTGTTCTTCGACGAGATGGACTCGATCTTCCGCACCCGTGGTACTGGGGTCTCCTCAGACGTCGAGACGACGGTCGTCCCGCAGTTGCTCAGCGAGATCGACGGTGTGGAGGGCTTGGAGAACGTCATCGTGATCGGTGCCTCTAACCGCGAGGACATGATTGACCCGGCGATCCTGCGGCCGGGCCGGCTCGACGTCAAGATCAAGATCGAGCGGCCCGACGCCGAATCGGCGCAGGACATCTTCTCCAAGTACCTCACCGAGGCGCTGCCGGTGCACGCCGACGATCTCGCCGAGTTTGGCGGCGACCGATCGTTGTGCATCAAGGCGATGATCGAGAAGGTCGTCGACCGGATGTACGCCGAGATCGACGACAACCGCTTCCTCGAGGTCACCTACGCGAACGGCGACAAAGAGGTCATGTACTTCAAGGACTTCAACTCCGGGGCGATGATTCAGAACGTCGTCGACCGGGCGAAGAAGAACGCGATCAAGTCGGTGTTGGAGACCGGTCAGCCCGGTCTGCGCATTCAGCATCTGCTTGATTCAATCGTCGACGAGTTCGCCGAGAACGAGGACTTGCCGAACACCACCAATCCCGATGACTGGGCGCGGATCTCAGGCAAGAAGGGCGAGCGGATCGTCTACATCCGCACCCTGGTCACCGGGAAATCGTCGAGTGCCAGCCGGGCTATCGACACCGAGTCCAACCTCGGCCAGTATCTGTAGGTGCAGGTCGCTGCGCCGACACTGAAACCGTGGACACGACACGCCGAGTGGCGTCGCCGCGGTCTCAGTCTCGGCGAGGTTAAACCGTCAGCCGGTCACCAGCGAATAGCTGTTTTTCAAGTCGTCCTGCATGACCTGCGCGGCGTGGGTGGTGGTGTCGATGCGTAATGGGCTGTCCAGCACTCGTGACTGAAAAGTCCATCCGTCTGGCAGGTTGAGCCGCTCGCCGAGTCGGTTCAGGTCGGCCCGCGACAGGTCGGGATCAACGATCTGGCTCCAGGTCTGCATCACCCAGCGTCGGTAAGCGGCGTCTTGCAGTTCGTAGACCTCTTCTCCGGCGTCAAAGGTGAAGACGGTGTGACGGTTGACCTGATTTGCGGTGTAGGGCTCCGGGTTCATCCCGGACAGCAGCACTGTGGCCTGCAGCAGCATCTCGATTCCGCCGAAATTTTTCGTCATCCGAGGGCCTCGCGATTGCTTTTCGATGGAGTTCATCAACCAGTAGCGCGGCCCATTGAGCAGAGCCGCGGACACGCCGTTTTCGGTCGCGATGGCGTGCGGGTCGAGCGCCGACCACAAGTCGGCGGGACAGTCGTTGAGCGGAAAGCTGTTGTAGACGGTGGCTTGTGGACCCGCCTCGCCAGGCGTCACCAGAAGCACTTCGCCGTAGCGCTTCCCGGACAGGCCGGTCACTGGTTCGCGCAGCGCGTCAGCGGACACCAGGGTGAAGTTAATCACTGGCGTCAGCTGCGTCAACCTCGGTCCGTCAGCTGCCTGTCTCAACGGCGCGGCAACGGGGGATCGTTATGCAGGGCCCATACTGAGTCCTCCGGCCGCGAGCACCGACCCGCCAGGGAAGGCGCGCGGGGTGGTTAAGCGATGCGGTGTCCGGAGATTGCCCGGGCGATCATCAGTCGTTGAATCTCGCTGGTGCCTTCGTAGATGGTGAAGATCTTTGCGTCCCGTGCCCAACGTTCGACCGGGTAGTCGCGGGTGTAGCCGTTGCCGCCGAGGATTTGGATCGCGTGTTCGGTGGCGCGGACGGCGACCTCGCTGGCGACGAGTTTGGCCATGCTTCCTTCGGCGTGGTCGAAGCGAACCTTGCGGGCGAGTTGGTTGGAGGCGCGCCAGACCAGCAGCCGGGCGGCGTCGATGTCGGTGGCCAGGTCAGCCAGGCTGAAGGCAATTGACTGGTTGTCGATGATGGGCCGGCCGAATTGCTCGCGGACCTTCGCGTAGTCGAGTGCGTATTCGTACGCGGCTCGGGCAACCCCGAGGGCCATCGCGCCGATGACGGGTCTCGTAGCTTCGAAAGTGGCCATCGCGGCGGACACCCGGATACGACGCCCTTCCCGGATCGCGGCCACCCGCTCGTCGAGGGCGTCTTTGCCGCCCAGGACGTGATCTGCGGGGATCCGGACGTTGTCCAGGACGACTTCGGCGGTATGTGACGCCCGTAGTCCGTGTTTAGCGAACTTCTGGCCTTGACTGAGCCCTGAAGTGCCGGGCGGAACCAGGAACAAGGCGTGCCCGCGTGCCCCTAGGACCGGGTCGGTAACGGCGTTGACGATATGCACTCGGGCAATGCCGCCGTTGGTGGCCCACGTCTTAGTGCCGTTGAGCAGCCATTCGCCGGCGGGGCTGTCGTAGCGGGCATGGGTGCGGATGGCCGCCACGTCGCTGCCCGCCCCGGGCTCACTGACGCACAGTGCTGCGACCGCCAGATCGCCTGGCGTGCCGAAGCATTCGGGAAGCCACGTGCTGATCTGGTGTTCGGTGGCCGCGCCGAACAATGCCCAGACCGGCAGGAATGTGCCCAGCAGGGCTTGACCGATTCCGCCGTCCCCCCAGAAAATCTCCTCAGCGACGACGGGCATGAGCAGACCGGTCGGCTCGTCCCGCATCTGCAGCGCGAACTCGGGGCTATAAAGCCCCGCGGTGGCGGCTTCCTCGATCACCGGCCATGGTGTTGTCTCCCGTTCGTCGTAGTCCGCGGCGACCGGGCGGATATACCTCTCGGCGAAGGCATGCGCCCAGCAGCGAGCCTCGTCGATGTCGGGTGGGAGTTGGAACAGGGCAGGCGTTGCTGCAGCGGTAGTCATCGTGGCGTACTCCTCGGCAGAGTGGTGGGGAGAATCAGCGGAACAGCCGTCAGCGGCCGGTGAACACCGCATCACGGCGGTCGACGAACGACGCAATGCCTTCGGCGCCATCGGCTGTGGCGAACAAGCGGGCGATGTCGGGGCGCAGGTCGGCGATCGCCGCAGCGTCGCCGTGGTCACGGGAGCGGTGGGCCGAGCGCAGGATCGTCTGCACACCCAATGGGGCTGCGCGGTCGGCGATGGTGTGGGCAATGCGCGTCGCCGAGGCCAACGCGCCGGCGCTGTCGTCGGCTAATTCCTGCACCAGACCGATGCGGTGGGCCTCCTCGGCGTCGAACTCGTCGCCGGTCAGTATCCAGCGCATGGCGTTGCCCCAGCCGGTCTCACGGGGAAAGCGCAGTGTCGCCCCGCCGAACGGATAGATTCCGCGGCGCACCTCGAGCTGACTGAAGCGAGCGTCACGCGCCGCGACACGGATGTCGGCGGCCAGCAGAAGTTCGATTCCCAGGGTCATCACCCAGCCGTGGGCAGCAGCGACCAGCGGCGTAGTCCAAGTCCCGTCGAGTCGCCAGGGGTCGCGGCCGTCGGCCGGAAAGGCTGCCTGACCGGCGGCAATCGCGGGTCCGACGTCGACCAGGTCCAGCCCGCCGGTGAAGTGCTCACCGTGCGCATACAAGACTCCGCACCGCACGTCGGCATCCGATTCCAGAATCTCGAAGGCGCGGGCCAACTCGCCGAGCATCGCGAGATTGAACGCATTGCGTTTGTCGGGGCGGTTCAACCCGATCAGCAGCACATGCCCCTGCCGATCGAGGGTGATCGTTTCAAGATCGGTTTCCGATGGCGCCATTGATCGACTCCCAGTTAGTTTCATAATGAGACTCATCGCACGTTAGACCAAGCGATGCAATACTTCCAACTCAGTCGCATGATGAGACTTGCTACGCTGTGGGCATGAGACGAACGGCCTTTGACGGCTGGCCATGTTCGATCGCCCGCACCGTGGATGTTGTCGGCGACGGCTGGACGGCATTAGTTCTGCGAGAAACTTTCTATGGCACGACGCGTTTCGACGACATACAGCAAGCTTTGGGTATCGCCCGCACAACCCTGACCGATCGACTCGGACGTCTGGTCGACTTGGGACTGTTGGAAAAAAGCGCGTATCAGTCCAGGCCGGCGCGCTACGACTACCTTTTAACTGACAAGGGCAGCGACTTCTTCGGCGTTCTGGCGGTGATGAGCCGCTGGGGCGACAAGTGGCTGGCCGACGAGGCTGGAGTCCCGATAGTCCTGCAGCACACTGCGTGCGGCCATGACACGCATGCCGATGTGGTGTGCCATGAATGCCGGCAGCCACTGCAGGCGCAGGATGTCACGCCGCGACCAGGTCCCGGCTACCCGTCACGACTACTCGGCAGATCCGACATTCAGCGCCGATTCGCCTCCGCCGTGACGGCCGGCGACGTCCGCTGAACGGCCCCATCCCGGGCCGCGGACCGCCCGCGCCGCCGTCGCGCCTAGGCTTCAGTCATGCAACGGATTATCGGGACCGAGGTCGAATACGGCATTTCGTCGCCGTCGGACCCGACCGCGAACCCGATCCTGACGTCGACACAGGCGGTGCTGGCCTACGCCGCCGCCGCAGGCATTCAGCGTGCCAAGCGCACCCGCTGGGATTACGAGGTGGAGTCACCGCTGCGCGACGCCCGCGGTTTCGACTTGAGCCGGTCGGCGGGGCCGCCGCCCGTCGTCGACGCCGACGAGGTGGGCGCGGCCAACATGATCCTGACCAACGGCGCCCGGCTCTACGTCGACCACGCGCACCCGGAATACTCCGCGCCGGAATGCACCGATCCGCTGGATGCGGTGATCTGGGACAAAGCCGGCGAACGGGTTATGGAGGCCGCGGCCCGACACGTTGCCAGCGTGCCCGGCGCAGCCAAGCTGCAGCTTTACAAGAACAACGTCGACGGCAAGGGCGCGTCCTACGGGTCGCATGAAAACTACCTGATGAGCCGGCAGACGCCGTTTTCGTCGGTCATCGCCGGGTTGACGCCGTTTCTGGTGTCCCGGCAGGTGATCACGGGCTCGGGGCGGGTCGGTATCGGGCCTGCCGGCGACGAGCCCGGCTTCCAGCTGTCCCAACGGGCCGACTACATCGAGGTCGAGGTGGGGCTGGAAACCACCCTCAAGCGCGGCATCATCAACACCCGCGACGAGCCGCACGCCGACGCCGACCGGTACCGCCGCCTGCACGTCATCATCGGCGACGCCAACCTGGCTGAGACGTCGACGTATCTGAAACTGGGCACCACCGCGCTGGTGCTCGACCTGATCGAAGAAGGGTCGGCGCACGGCATAGACCTCAGCGACCTGGCGCTCGCCCGGCCGGTACACGCCGTGCACGCCATCAGCCGCGACGCGTCGCTGCGCGCCACCGTCGCGCTGGCAGATGGGCGGGAGCTGACCGGCCTGGCCCTGCAACGCATTTACCTCGACCGGGCGGCCAAACTGGTCGACAGCCGCGACCCCGATCCCCGCGCTGCCGACGTCGTGCAGACCTGGGCGGCGGTGCTGGACCAACTCGAACGCGACCCGATGGAATGCGCGGATGTGCTGGACTGGCCGGCCAAGCTGCGGCTGTTCGAGGGTTTTCGCCAGCGGGAGAATCTGGCTTGGTCGGCTCCCCGGTTGCACCTGGTCGACTTGCAGTATTCCGATGTCCGCCTGGACAAAGGCCTCTACAACCGGCTGGTGGCGCGAGGTTCGATGCGGCGTCTGGTCAGTGAGCAGCAGGTGCTCAGTGCGGTCGAGAATCCGCCTACCGACACCCGCGCCTACTTCCGCGGTGAGTGCCTCCGGCGGTTCGGCGCCGACATCGCTGCGGCCAGTTGGGACTCGGTGATCTTCGATCTCGGTGGCGATTCATTGGTGCGCATCCCGACGCTGGAGCCGCTGCGCGGCAGCAAGGCGCACGTCGGGGCGTTGCTGGACTCTGTGGACAGCGCAGTTGAACTGGTCGAACAGCTCACGACCTGACCGTCAGCCGCGGCGGGCGATCGAACCCAGATCCCCCGGCAATGTCGGCCTGGACCGGTAGGGTAGAGAAACCGGCGCGCGAGTGATGCGGCCGATAACCAGCAGGAGGCGGCGATGGCGCAGGAGCAGACGAAGCGTGGCGGTGGCGGCGGCGATGACGACGACCTGACCGCCAGCACCGCCGCGGGCCAGGAACGCCGCGAGAAACTGACCGATGAGACCGACGATCTGCTCGACGAGATCGATGACGTGCTCGAAGAGAATGCTGAGGACTTCGTCCGCGCGTACGTCCAAAAGGGCGGACAGTGACCTGGCCGTTCCGCAATCATCTGGCCACTAATCCAGCACTCCCCGGAGCTTTCCCGAATCCTGTAGACGTGTCCTCTTTCAGCGAATTCCTGCGCCGGCAGGCCCCGGAGCTGCTGCCGGTGGGCGCCGGGCGCGGCGGGGTGTCCGGTGCCGCTGACCAGCTGCCGCATGGGACCACGATTGTCGCGCTGAAACACCCGGGCGGCGTTGTGATCGCCGGTGACCGTCGCTCCACGCAGGGCAACATGATCGCCGGCCGCGACGTCCAGAAGGTCTACATCACCGACGATTACACCGCGACCGGCATCGCCGGTACCGCGGCCATCGCCGTCGAGTTCGCCCGGCTCTACGCCGTCGAGCTCGAGCATTACGAGAAGCTCGAAGGCGTTCCGCTGACGTTCGCCGGCAAAGTCAACCGCCTTGCGATCATGGTGCGGGGCAATCTGGGCGCCGCGATGCAGGGGCTGGTCGCGTTGCCGTTGCTCGCGGGCTTCGACCTCGACGACCCGGACCCGCAGCGGGCCGGGCGCATCGTATCGTTCGACGCCGCCGGCGGCTGGAACATCGAAGAAGAGGGCTATCAGTCGGTGGGTTCGGGCTCGATCTTCGCCAAATCGGCGATCAAAAAGCTGTACTCACAGGTGTCAGACGCCGAATCGGCGCTGCGGGTAGCGGTGGAGGCGCTTTACGACGCCGCCGACGACGATTCCGCCACCGGCGGGCCCGACCTGGTCCGCGGCATCTTCCCGACAGCGGTCGCCGTCGGACCGGACGGCGCCGTGGACGTTGCCGAGCAACGTATCGCCGAGCTGGCCCGCGAGGTCATCCAACGGCGCTCGCGCGCCGACACGTTTGGCCCGGATGCCGAGCCGCGACGGGGTGACGCGTGAGTTTTCCGTATTTCATCTCGCCCGAGCAGGCCATGCGCGAGCGCAGCGAGCTCGCGCGCAAGGGCATTGCCCGGGGACGCAGTGTGGTGGCGTTGGCCTTCGCCGGTGGTGTGCTGTTCGTCGCGGAGAACCCGTCGCGGTCGTTGCAGAAAATCAGTGAGCTTTACGACCGGGTCGGTTTCGCGGCCGCCGGGAAGTTCAACGAATTCGACAACTTGCGGCGCGGCGGAATCCAATTTGCCGACACCCGCGGCTATGCCTACGACCGCCGCGATGTCACCGGTCGGCAATTGGCGAACGTCTACGCGCAGACGCTGGGGTCGATCTTCACCGAACAGGCCAAGCCTTACGAAGTTGAGTTGTGCGTGGCGGAGGTGGCGCATTTCGGCTCGGCGAAACCGCCTGAGCTGTACCGAATCACCTATGACGGATCCATCAACGATGAGCCGCATTTCGTGGTGATGGGCGGCACGACCGAGCCTATCGCCACGGCACTCAAGGACTCCTTTACTGAGAATGCCGACCTGACCGACGCGGTGCGGATCGCGGTCAACGCGCTGCGGGCAGGCAGCGCCGACAGCTCTGGCAGCGATCAGCCCGCCCTCGGGGTGACGTCCTTGGAGGTCGCCATCCTCGACGCCAACCGGCCGCGGCGTGCATTTCGGCGGATCACCGGTTCCGCGCTGGATGCGCTGCTGCCCAAACACGACGGCGCCGGCTCGGCTGACGCAAAGTCGTCGGGCTCGTCGGGCTAGGGATTACGACTTCCCAGCAAACCCGCTTCGAGTGACGCCTGTCCGGGCGTAGTTTGGCGCACAGTGGAGGAGTGGGAGTTGTGGAGGTGCCTGATGAGGGCACTGCGTATTTCGGTCATCGACGCCTTCGTTGGCTCTGGCCTGGCCAGCGAGCACACGTTCGCCGCGGCCAAGACACGCGACGCAGCGGCCATTGCCGCGATCCGCGGCACCGACGATCCAGCACAGGCCAATCGAATCAGGCGCGCCACGCAGCTCGTGAAGGGCTGGGAAGCGGGCGGCGAATTCGCCGCGATGGGCGTGCGCTCGCCCGGTAAACTTTGTTTTCCGCGTTCGCTCTCATAGCGTCATTGCACGCCACCGGCGAAGGGTAGCCTAACAAGGTGTTACGCCGCGAGCCTGCTAATAGGCGGCCGACCGTTGGCATTTTCCTGCGAGTGGCGCGCCTCGTGGTGCGCCGACCGTTGATTGTCATCGGCTTCTGGGTGGCGCTGGCGGCCGTGCTGTCGGTGACGTTTTCCCCGTTGGCGCTCGTGGTCCGCGACCGTACCGAAGAAATCCTGCCGAGTGACGCGCCGGTTGAGGTCGCGACCAGGCAGATGACCGCCTCGTTTCACGAAACGGAGCCGCAAAACATCGCGGTGGTGGTGCTCACCGACGAGCACGGGCTGACACCCGCCGACGAACACGTCTACCGCACGCTGGTCGACAGGTTGCGGCAGGACACCCGCGACGTCGTCATAGTGCAAGACTTCATCACTACCCCCCCGCTGCGTGAAGTCTTCGCCAGCCAAGACAATAAAGCGTGGCTTATACCGGTCGGCATTGCCGGAAAGGTGCCTTCAGTCAAATTCAGTGAGGCATATGCGCGGGTTGTCGAGATCGTCAACCAGACAGTCGAGCAGGTGCCAAAGGGATCCACCCTGGCCGCGAACATGGCCGGAATTCCGGCCACCGCCTTCGAACTTGGCGAAATCGGGGAACGCGACCTGCGTCTGATCACGACTGCGACCGTCATCATGGTGCTCTTGATCTTGTTAGTGATCTACCGAAACCCCGTCACCATGCTGCTGCCGCTGGCGACCATCGGAATATCTATGGTGGCTGCACAGCAAGTCGTTGCCGCACTGGCGGGGGTAGGCCTGGGTATTTCGCAGCAGACGGTCGTGTTCATGACCGCGATAATGATGGGTGCCGGCGTCGACTATGCGGTGTTCCTGATCAGCCGCTACCACGAACACCTGCGGCGCGGTCTGGATTCCGACCAAGCTGTCGCGCGGGCATTGACGGGCATCGGTAAGGTAATCGCCGCCTCCGCGGCTACCGTGGCGGTCACGTTTCTGGGCATGATTTTCACTCGCCTGGAGCTGTTTTCCACGATTGGGCCAGCGCTGGCTCTCGCGGTCTCGGTCGCATTTCTGGCCGCGGTCACCTTACTGCCGGCGCTCATGGTGGTTGCCGGGCGGCGCGGATGGATAGCCCCGAAGAAAGATCTCACCAGCCGGTTGTGGCGGCGTTCCGGAATTCACATTGTGCGGCGCCCGGTGGCGCACCTGGTTGCCAGTCTGGGCATTCTGATTTTCCTGGCCAGTTGTTCGACGCTGATGCGCGTCAGTTACGACGACCGCAAGAGCTTGCCAGCGTCGGCCAAAAGCAACATCGGATTCGCGGCGATTGACCGCCATTTCCCGGCGAGTTCGATGACCCCGCAGTACCTTCTCGTCCAATCTCCGCATGACTTGCGCACACCCAAGGCGCTGGCGGACCTCGAGCAGATGGCGCAGCGGGTCAGTCAGCTGCCTGGTATCGCGATGGTGCGCGGCATCACCCGGCCGACGGGCCAACCGCTGGAACAAGCCACGTTGAGTTGGCAGGCCGGCGTGGTCGGTGACAAGCTCTCGGACGCAGCGAATCGCATCGCCGGCGCCAAAGGCGACCTTGACGCTCTAACGGGCGGTGCGCGCCAGCTCGCCGACAGTCTCGGCACCGTACGCAGCCAAGTGAGCCAGGCGGTAGCGGTGGTCAGCGGTCTCGCCAACACACTCGCCGGCATCGAGAACCAACTTGCAAGCTCCAAGACCGTCCAGGACATTGAAAGGCTGGTCGCGAGCATGCGCTCCGCGGGTAACTCGATGGGCGCGAACGTCGGGAACCTCAAAGTTGAGTTAAACGCGATCGGTCCTGTGCTGGCTGGGCTGAATGCCAGCCCGGTGTGCGCCGGAGATCCGGCCTGCAGCAATGCGCGCGACCTGCTGCAGCGCTTGGTCGACAGCGGCAACAGCGGACAGCTCGACACGGTCGCCGATCTTGCTCGGCAGCTGCAGTCCATCCCCGGCGCCCAGGACTTGGAGGCCACGCTGCAGAGTGTTGGTGCGTCCCTCGGTCGAGCGGTCCAGACGGTCGATGCCCTGGGCCTCGACAACGCCGGCGCGCTGCAGAACAACATAACGACTATCCAGCAAGGCGCGAACGCCCTGGCCAACGGAAGCGAGCAAGTGGCGGACGGCGTGCAGACATTGAGTGACCAGACCAAACAGGTCGGTGGCGGTCTATCCGACGCGGCGGCCTTGTTGTTGGCGGTGAAACTCAATGCGTCGCAGCCGAGCATGGCTGGTTTCTACATTCCACCGCAGGTGATGGCGGACAACCGGTTCAAAGATCTCGCCGGGGTGTTCATGTCACCCGACGGACATGCGGTGCGCTACTTGGTGCAGTCGAAGCTGGAGCCGTTCGAAGCGAAGGCGATGGACCAGGTCAAGTCAATTGCCGACACGGCGCGGGGTGCGCAGCCCAACACGTCGCTGGCCGATGCGTCGATATCAACGGCGGGCCTGACGCCGACGAGCAGCGAAATGCGCGATTACTACGACCATGACCTGCGGTTCATCGTCGGCATGACCATCGCGGTTGTGTTCGCGATCCTGGTACTGCTGCTGCGGGCGGTCCTGGCGCCGCTGTATCTCGTTGGCACAGTGGTTCTTTCGTATCTTTCGGCGCTGGGTATCGGTGTTATCGTATTCCAGTTCATCGGTGGTCAACCACTTGCTTGGAACGTGCCCGGACTAGCCTTCATCATCTTGGTCGCCGTCGGCGCGGACTACAACATGTTGTTGATTTCGCGGATTCGCGACGAATCCCCGCACGGGATTCGGTCCGGTGTCATTCGCACTGTTGGCACGACCGGAGGCGTGATCACGTCTGCAGGTCTGATCTTCGCCGCGTCGATGTTCGGCCTGCTGTTCGCCAGTCTGAGCGCCATGGTCCAAGTGGGCTTCGTCATGGGCGTCGGCCTGCTGCTGGACACCTTCCTGGTACGCACCATCACTGTGCCGGCACTGGCGGTGCTGGCTGGGAAGGGGAACTGGTGGCCGTCGAAGTGGCTACCGTCGAAGCAACGGGAGCGAGCGCGTGCCGATCGCGATGCACCAGGTTGGCTGACGGTGGCCGCTGCATCCAAGAAAGCCACCGCAGCGGGCCCGTCCGATCAGGTCACGCCAGCCCGGGCATCCGATCAGGGCAACGCGGCAGATCCATCCGACCAACGGGCCATGGCCGGTCGATCTCGTCAGCTGGCCGCAGCCGGTACCGGCCCGAAAGCATGGGTTTGGACATCGTCTTCCGGGCAGAACTGGCTGCGGTGGCCGTAGGCCTAGGATAGATCGTGAGGGAAGGACACGAATAACCACCTACAGCGGGGGCTGCTTCTGGGTTATGTCGGCACTGATCGGCAAGCGGCCAGACGTGGTATCCACCCCGGTCGGCTACTCCGGCCGTGACGCCAACGCAACTACCGTAATCACGGCACGCACGCATGCCCGATGGTCGTCACCGCAGTTTGGGTCATTAGTTGCCTCGATGCACACGGTCCGCCCGCCGTCCTTAGGGGTGACAACGCCCGGGAGTGCACAGAGGACACCAGCCCCGTCGAAATCGCCGCCGACCGGTACACCTCGCCGGCGAACGGATTCCGGCATAAATCCGCCGTACCGGAATCGACGTTCGGGGACACCGAGCTTAACCGCGTATTTCCGTCGTAGCGGTTGTACAGTCACGGCAACGACAGTTCGGACTGCGTGTGAGCCCCGAGGTTTATTCAATGACGGCGACAAGAGACGCTGCACGGACTATCCGTAATCCCGTCGGCTGCATGCGAGATCTGCCCTTGCGCCGGCAAAGTGCTGCGCCGCGCCCGCCCGGGCCGCGTGGGCGGCCCTTTGTCATCGAGTGCGGCCGCGGGGCGGTCACCCTGCTCCGTGATGCGGCCCACCCGAGGCTGGCTAGCATGGGCCAGGGCGCCAGGTCCGCGACCGAGGACGGCTACGCGCTGGCCGAACTTCTTGCCCGGGTGCCCTACCCCGCTGCGGCGCTGCGCACATACGAGGACCTGCGCCGCAAGCGCACCCGGTTAAAGGGCTTGCGGCGGCTGGCCAAAGCGGCGCGCAACCGCGGGCTGCGCCTGGCGCCGACGTGCGTCCTGACGCCGCAAACTGTCCGTCCCATGTGGTTCGATAAGGCGTGGACCGCGTTGTGACAACGCAGCTGTGCCGCCCGTTGAGCCCGCAGGAACGGTGGTACTGGATCGCCAATCAGCTTTCCCCGCTCAACGTCATTTCGCGGGTGCGTGTCCACGGCAAAATCTCGCATGACCTGCTCGAAGCGGCGGCGGCCGCGCTGGCCGCCGAATACCCGGTGCTGCGGGTTGCGATCACCGCCGAGGCCGACGGAACCAATCCCTCCTACCTGCCGTCCACGCGGCCGATCGGCATCCGCACGCTGACCGGTGACGACGTCGAATGGCAACGGCAGGTCGACAGCTACGAGCTGGCCACGTCGCTGGACTGGCACACCGGTCCGCTGGTCCGTCTTATGCACATAGTAGGAAACTCCGGCGACGTGCACGATCTGGTGCTGACCGGGTCGCACATCGCTGTTGACGGCTTCACCGTGATTTGGTTGATTATCAGGCTGCTCCAGCACGCCGACCGTCTGAGCCGGTCACCTGGCGACACCCAGACGATCTCACGGCCGGCGGTCGGCGCCCCCGAAGATTTGTTACCCGCCCGCTATCGCGGTGTCCGGGGCTTCGCCAGGATCGCGAGCAGCGTTGTCGCCGACGGGCTCGTCACTGCGATCACCCGGCCGCGACGGCTGCGACCGGAGACACCCGTCCCGCCGTCCCAGCGCCGGACCAGACTCTTGTGCCGTAACCTGTCAGGCAGTCAGCTGGACGCACTGATCCGGCGTTGCCATGCCGAAGGTGTCACCGTACACGGCGCACTGGCGGCGGCCATGGCAATGGCGATCGGACCGATAGCCGCGCAAAAAGATTCGGGCTGGATAGCCATCAACTCACCGGTCGACTGCCGCGTCGCAGCGGTCCCCCCGGTTCCCTTCGACGAAGCCGGTGCCTTCGTGTCCTCGTTGACGCCGATCGTGCGCTTCGGCGGTGGCCGGGATCTATGGTCGATCGCCCAGCAGGTCAACCGGTCGATGCGTCGACGCGTGCGATTCGGTCAGCATCTCGCGGCGCAGAACGCTGTGCGGTACATAGCTCCCGCCTCGCTCGACAGCGGCGCGCGCGTCATTGGCCGATTGGAACGTCTCGGTGTTACCCCTAACATTGCCCTGACGAACGTCGGTCGCCTCGACTTCCTTCCGGCGCGGGTCGGCGAATGGTCCCTGTCCGGCGGCCAGGGCGCGGGTAGCCTATCGGTCGGCGGCTACCTTCTGGCGGCGGCCGGTACCGTCCACGGCCAACTGTTTTGGAATTTCACCTACGTCGACGGGATTGTGTCGCAGCCGACCGCGCAGCAGTTCGCGGACGCTGCTGTGGCGACACTGCTGGACGCACTTCAATAAAGGTCGTAGCGACGCTCAGCTGCAAGTCACCAAGCGGTCAGCGTCTGGGGATAACAGGCCGTCGCGGTCGACCTGTTCGGCGACGTCAAGACCTGGAGGCCCCGCCACCGGCGGACCCGACCTGGCCCGCGAGGTCATCCAACGGCGCTCGCGCGCCGACACGTTCGGACCGGATGCCGAGCCGCGACGGGGTGACGCGTGAGTTTTCCGTATTTCATCTCGCCCGAGCAGGCCATGCGCGAGCGCAGCGAACTCGCGCGCAACGGCATCGCACGGGGGCGCAGTGTGGTGGCGTTGGCCTTGGCCGGTGGTGTGCTGTTCGTCGCGGAGAACCCGTCGCGGTCGCTGCAGAAGATCAGCGAGCTTTACGATCGGGTCGGTTTCGCGGGCGCTGGGAAGTTCAACGAGTTCGACAACCTGCGGCGCGGCGGGATCCAGTTCGCCGATACCCGTGGCTATGCCTACGACCGCCGCGACGTCACCGGTCGGCAGCTGGCCAACGTTTACGCACAGACGCTGGGGACCATCTTCACCGAACAGGCCAAACCGTACGAAGTCGAGTTGTGCGTGGCCGAGGTGGCGCATTTCGGCGAGACGAAACCGCCTGAGCTGTACCGGATCACCTACGACGGGTCGATCGCCGACGAGCCGCACTTCGTGGTGATGGGCGGCACCACCGAGCCGATCACCACGGCGTTGAAGGACACCTATGAAGAAAACGCCGACCTCACCGACGCGCTGCGCATCGCGGTCGACGCGCTGCGCTCTCCCAGCGGCGACAACTCCGCCGGCGACCAGCCCAAGCTCGACGTTTTGTCCCTGGAGGTGGCCATTCTCGACGTGAACCGGCCCCGGCGGGCGTTCCGGCGGATCGCCGGGTCGGCACTGGAAGGGCTGCTTCGCCAGTGCCCAGGAGTCCAGCGCCGACGACGCCAAGCCGTCCAAGTAGTTCACACCGAAAGCCCCGACGGCGCGGCTTGCGCACCCTCAGGTGCCGACACCCAGTACGCTCGTTATTGTGCAGCGACGAATCATGGGCATCGAGACCGAATTCGGTGTCACCTGCACGTTTCACGGCCATCGTCGGCTGAGCCCGGACGAGGTGGCCCGCTACCTGTTCCGCCGGGTGGTCTCGTGGGGCCGCAGCTCGAACGTTTTCCTCCGCAACGGCGCGCGGCTCTACCTCGACGTGGGCAGCCATCCCGAGTACGCGACCGCCGAATGCGACAGCCTGATCCAGTTGGTCACCCACGACCGCGCCGGCGAGCGGGTGCTCGAAGACCTGCTCGTCGACGCTGAACAGCGGCTGAGCGACGAAGGCATCGGCGGCGATATCTACCTGTTCAAGAACAACACCGACTCCGCCGGCAACTCCTACGGCTGCCACGAGAACTATCTGATCGTGCGGGCCGGTGAGTTCTCCCGTATCTCCGATGTGCTGCTGCCGTTCCTGGTCACCCGTCAGCTGATCTGCGGTGCCGGCAAGGTGCTGCAGACGCCGAAAGCGGCCACCTTCTGCCTCTCCCAGCGCGCCGAGCACATCTGGGAGGGTGTCTCGTCGGCCACCACCCGCAGCCGTCCGATCATCAACACCCGTGACGAGCCGCACGCCGACGCCGAGAAGTACCGGCGCCTGCACGTCATCGTCGGCGACTCCAACATGTGCGAGACCACGACCATGATCAAGCTGGGCACCGCAGCGCTGGTGCTGGAGATGATCGAAGCCGGAGTGCCGTTCCGGGACTTCTCGCTGGACAACCCGATCCGGGCCATCCGCGAGGTCAGCCACGACGTCACCGGCCGGCGTCCGGTGCGGCTGGCGGGCGGGCGTCAGGCCAGTGCCCTGGACATCCAACGCGAGTACTACAGCCGCGCCGTCGAGCACTTGCAAACCCGCGAGCCCAACGCGCAGATCGAGCAGGTCGTCGACCTGTGGGGGCGTCAGCTCGACGCCGTCGAGAGCCAGGACTTCGCAAAGGTCGACACCGAGATCGACTGGGTGATCAAGCGGAAGCTGTTCCAGCGCTACCAGGACCGCTACAACATGGACCTGTCCGACCCCAAGATTGCGCAGCTCGACCTGGCCTACCACGACATCAAACGCGGTCGGGGAGTCTTCGACCTGCTGCAGCGCAAAGGCCTGGCATCCCGGATCACCACCGACGAAGAGATCGACGAGGCCGTCGACCAGCCGCCGCAGACCACCCGAGCCCGGTTGCGCGGCGAGTTCATCAGCGCAGCGCAGGCCGCCGGCCGTGATTTCACCGTCGACTGGGTGCACCTCAAACTCAACGACCAGGCGCAGCGCACGGTGTTGTGCAAGGACCCGTTCCGTGCGGTCGACGAGCGGGTCAAGCGGCTGATCGCCAGCATGTAGCTCCCGTCCAAGCGTGGCGCCGCCGCGGTGTGGCGCGCTTGTGATCTCTGGGCGTGTCGGCGCGGCTTGTTGCTTTAACCTGGTGGGAATGGCGACCTCGAAAGTCGAGCGACTGATGAACTTGGTCATCGCCCTGCTCTCGACCCGCGGCTACCTCAGTGCCGAGAAGATCAGATCGAACGTGGCGGGTTACTCGGAAAGTCCCAACGCCGAAGCGTTCTCCCGGATGTTCGAGCGTGACAAGAACGAGCTGCGCGATCTCGGCATTCCGCTGGAAACCGGCAGGTTGTCGTCGTTCGACCCTACCGAGGGCTACCGGATCAACCGCGACGCCTACGCGCTGCCACCGGTCGAGCTGACGCCCGACGAGGCGACCGCGGTGGCGGTCGCGACCCAGCTGTGGGATTCGCCCGAACTGATCACCGCCACCCAGGGAGCGCTGCTCAAGTTGCGGGCGGCCGGAGTGGATCTGGATCCGAACGCCCCGGTGTCGATCGCCGCGCCGGCGGGCCAACCCGGCCTTCGCGGCTCGGAAGGCGCTCTGGGGAAGCTGTTGTCGGCCATCGACTCCGGGCAGGCGGTGCAGTTTTCGCACCGGCCGTCGCGTACCGAGCCATATGCCACCCGCACCGTCGAACCGTGGGGAGTCCTCACCGAACGGGGTCGCTGGTACCTGGTTGGACACGACCGTGACCGCGACGCCACCCGGGTGTTTCGGCTGTCCCGGATCGGCGCCGACGTGACGCCGATCGGTCCGGCCGGTGCGGTGACCCGGCCCGACGGCGTGGATCTGCGCAAGATCGTGGCGGGAGCCGTCACGGAAGTCGCTGCGGGACCGGCCGGTACGACGGCGACGGTCTGGGTGGCCGACGGCCGGGCCACCGCTCTGCGACAGGCCGGAACGTCCATCGGGCCGCAGCAACTGGCCGGCCGCGACGGTGAGGTATTCGAGCTCGTCGGGGCCGGCGACTGGCTGGTCCGCGAGATCGCCGGTTACGGCGCCGACGCCGTCGTGCTGGAACCGTCGGCGCTGCGCGGCGATGTGCTGGCCCGGTTGAGCGCCCAGGCCCAGCGCGATGAGGAGGAGCGGCGCAGATGACTCTGATTTCCACGCGCCTGGTGCGGCTGCTCAACATGGTGCCGTACTTTCAGGCCAACCCGCGGATCACCCGCGCCGAAGCCGCCGCGGACCTCGGCGTGTCGGCGAAGCAGCTCGAGGACGACCTCAACCAGCTGTGGCTGTGCGGTCTTCCCGGTTACGGGCCCGGCGACCTGATCGACTTCCAATTCTCCGGGGACACCATCGAAGTGACGTTCTCGGCCGGCATGGACCGGCCGCTGCAACTCACCTCGCCGGAAGCCACCGGTCTGTTGATGGCGCTGCGGGCGCTGGCCGACATTCCCGGCGTCGTCGACCCCGAGGCGGCGCGCAGCGCGATCGCCAAAATCGAGTCGGCAGCCGGTGCGGTCGGGAAAGCCTTTCCCCGGCACG
>NZ_JBARMY010000139.1:0-21020 GCF_049802695.1 Mycobacterium sp. | reverse complement strand
GCGGGGGCCTGCGCGGCGTTCGCCATCGGCAGGGTGCCGAACAGCATCGCGCCGCTCAGCGCGCCGGCACCCAGTGCACCAGCGACTGCCGTACGGACCGAAGACCTTGACTTCGACATTTCTTGCTCCTTCATAACGTTCGGTGACCAACACAAAGAACGCTAAATGACATTTCTTGGCGACGAATCAAAGAAAGTATGTAAAACGCTGTGAATGCCGGTGGGCGAATACCAACTACCGCCGTTTTCAACTTTTCTTCAGTGCCTCGGTCAGCACCTGTTCAAATACGCATTTGCGCAACGCATGAAATTGCAGTTCACTGATGTCAGTACGTCAGTACTCAACTATCCTTGCAGCTAGATGCCCTTTACTGAAGTACTGAACTACGTGAACGCATGGTTACGACTTTTATGATTCGGCTCGGATCGCAGCCGTTCCGGCGACGCCGAATTTTTGTTCGCTCGGGCAAGCCCATTCAGCGCATCAATTTCGATGTTTTATGCGGAATCTGCCTTTGCTTGCTATCGTGAACAGGTGTGCCAGCAACGGGAGAAAACGACGATTTCCTGCTGGCGGGGCCGGACGCGCCCACGATGTGCCCGGCACCCGCTCCAGCGGTTCTTCGGTAACTCTGCGCTGGCCAGCCACATCGGCCAGGGCTCTCCGCCAAGTGGCCGGAGCGCTACCCTCGATACGTACCGGGTGGCCGCGACCGCATCTGGTCACGTCTGGCAGCGTCTTCTCGACGAAGTCTTCTCATCGACGCGAATTTTGATGTCCTGATTTCCGCAAGCGAAGGGTCTGAGCGATGAGCATTCCCCCCGGCGGCGGCGTCGACTCCAGCGCCGGACCGTTCCGCGCCCGTCCCGCATCGAGCAGACCTTCGGCTCACTCGAACGACGCCGATCCCACCGAACGTTTCACGAGCATCCGGCAGAAGATCGGCCAGCGGACACGTGGTCAACGGACCCGACGAACGGTCGACCTTCCTCCAGCCACCCACCGCGCGCTCGACATCTGGCAGCGAGAGGCCGCCGATCGTCTCGGACTCGCCCGGGTCACCGGTCAAGAGGTTCTGACCGCTCTCATCGACCAGCTGCTCAACGACCCGAAGCTGTCAGCTCAAGTCATCCGCAACATCCAGAGCGGGCGCTGAGTCGCCGCCGGCTGCACCACGGCCGACGGCGCAGCCGGTGCTAATTTCGGCTCATGGCTGAAACGCCGCCGCGCCGCCGCGAGCAGGGCAGTCTCGATGAACGTGCCACGCTTGAAGCCTTCCTCGACGACTACCGCGACATCGTGGTACGCAAGGTCGCCGGCCTCTCCGACGCCGTGGCGCGCCGCCGGCTGGTGTCATCAGCAACGACGGCGGGTGGGCTGGTAAAGCACCTGCGCTGGGCGGAATTCGGCTGGTTCGAACAGCTAGTGCAAGAGCGACTCGACGACAATCGTCGCCGCCACGACCGCAACTGGGAATTCGAATTCCTGCCTGCCGAGTCGCTGGCGACGCTCGTCACCGAATACCAGGCGCAGTGCGTGCAGTCCCGGCTGATCTCAGCGCGGTATCCGCTCGAACACCAAGTGCCGCACCGTCGCATCGGGGCGGTATCCCTGCGTTGGATCTACGTACACATGATCGAGGAAACCGCCCGGCACACCGGACAACTGGACATCTTGCGCGAACAGCTCGATGGCGCAACCGGATTCGACGGTTGATCGAGACGGGGCCAGATGGCCGGGACGCTAGTCCTTCTTGTCGTCGTCCTTGTCGTCTTTGCCGCCCTTGTCGTCCTTCTCGCTTTTACCGCCCTTGTCGTCCTTTTTGCTCTTGTCGTCCTTTTTGCTCTTGTCGTCGCCTTTGTCGTCGTCGCCTTCCTCGCGCAGCTCACGTTTGAGGATCTTGCCGGTCGAGTTGCGGGGCAACTCGTCGAGGAAAGCTATTTCTCGAGGCACCTTGTACTTGGCCAGCTGGTCCTTCACGTGCTTCTTGAGGGTGTCCTCGTCGACATCGGAGCCCCCCTTCTTGACAACGAAGGCTTTCAGGCGGTGGCCCCACTCTTTATCTTCGACGCCGATCGCGGTGGCCTCCACCACCTCCGGATGCCCACTGAGGCAGTCCTCGACTTCGGCGGGGAAGACGTTCTCGCCGCCGGACACGATCATCTCGTCGTCGCGACCGCTGATGAAGAGCAGGCCCTTTTCATCGAAGTAGCCGACGTCACCGGAGGACAGCATGCCGTCGATGATCTGCTTGCCGCCGCCCCCGGTGTAGCCCTCGAACGGGAAGCTGCTGCCGACGAAGATCCGCCCGACCTCGCCCTGCGGCTTTTCCTTGCCGTCGTCGTCGAAGATCTTGACCTTCACCCCTTTGACAACCGCTCCGGCCGTCGACGAGTTGTACTCCAAGTGCTTGGGCTCGGCGATGGAAGCGAACGCGATCTCGGTCGAGCCGTACATGTTGTAGATGACGGGTCCGAACTCCTTGAGCCCCCGCTCAGCCACATCGGCGTTCAGCGCGGAGCCCGAGACGAAGATGATCCGCAGGCTCGACAGATCGGGCCGCTCGTCCATCTTTTCCAGCGCCTCGAGCATCCGCGACAACATAACCGGAACAACGATGATCGCGGTCGTCTTGTGCTTCTCGATGTCCTGCAACACGACCTCGGGCTTGAACTTGCGGTGCAGTAGCAGCGTCGAGCCGAGGAATCCCCCGATGCCGAAGTGCAGGAAGCCCAGGGCATGGAACATCGGCGCCGGCAACGCCGTCACCTCGCCGGCCTTGAACGGAACATGCGACAAGATACCGCCGATCGGTCCCAGGCTGGGCGGGGTGCTGCGGTTCGCGCCCTTCGGGGTGCCGGTGGTACCGCTGGTCAGGATGATGATCGACGAATGCTTGCTCGCCTTGGGCGCGGGCTTGCCGCTGCTGTGTTCGATCAGGTCGGCAAGCGTCTCGTCCTTGCTGTTCGACTTCTTGTCGGAGTCGGGATTGCTGCCCAGTGCCCGCAATTTACCCAGCGGCGGGTCGGCCTTGCTGACGTCTTCGGCGTATTCGTCGTCGTAGATGATCAGTTTGGCGTCTTCGCGTTCGGACACTTCTTTGATCTGCGGGCCGGAGAACGAGCTGTTCAGCAGGATGATGCGGGTGCCAACCCGGGCGCAGCCGAACAGCGCGATGGCGAACCAGCGGCTGTTGCGCGCCAGGATCGCGACGCCGTCGCCACCCTTGACACCTTTGTCCAGCAGGCCGTGGGCGACCGCGTTGGCGGCGTCGTCGAGTTCCTTCCACGTGATCTCGCCGTCGTCGTCGATGACGGCCACCTTGTCCGGCGTGCGTCGGGAGTGCATCGCGGGCATCATCCCGATCTCGCCCCATTTCCGCATGTCGTTCGCCATCGCGGCAACATTCTGGGGTGGCTGCAGCGGGAAGCCGCCCGCTTCGATGATCTTGCGGACATAGTGCAGCTCGGAGAGGCCACGGTCCGCGTACTGCTGGGCTTTGGGGACAGCTTTCCACGGTAACAAGTCACTGAAGTTAGGCATGAGTTCACAATATGTGACGCAGTTCGCACCACGGGGCAAAAATCTACGATGAAACACATGGCCGGCCCGCTGTCGGTGGAAGTGGACGGACGCCAAGTCGCCGTCAGCCACCCTGACAAGCTGGTTTTTCCTCGTCACAACAGATGCGCCGGGCACACCAAGCTCGACTTGATCCGCTACTACTTGAGCGTCGCGGACGGCGCCCTGCGGGGAGTCGCCGGACGCCCGATGATCTTGAAGCGCTTCGTCAAAGGCCTCGCCGAAGAGGCGATTTTCCAGAAACGGGCTCCGCAGCAGCGGCCGGACTGGGTGGAGGTAGCCGAACTGCGCTATGCCTCGGGCACCTCGGCGAAAGAGGCGGTCATCCGCGACGCCGCGGGTCTGGTGTGGGCGATCAACCTGGGTTGCATCGACCTCAATCCGCATCCGGTGCTCGCTGAAGACCTCGACCACCCTGACGAACTCCGCGTCGACCTGGACCCGATGCCCGGAGTGCAGTGGCGTCAGATCCTGGACGTCGCGCTGATCACCCGCGCGGTGCTCGAGGACTACGGGCTGACCCCGTGGCCGAAGACATCCGGCTCACGAGGCTTCCATATTTATGCACGCATCGCACCGCAGTGGCCGTTCAGCAAAGTGCGGCTGGCCGCCCAGACGGTTGCCCGGGAGGTCGAGCGGCGAGCACCGGAACTGGCCACCAGCCGCTGGTGGAAGGAGGAACGCGAGGGCGTGTTCGTCGACTTCAACCAGAACGCCAAAGACCGCACGATCGCGTCGGCCTACTCGGTGCGGGCCACCGCTGATGCCCGGGTGTCGACGCCGCTGCTGTGGGAGGAAGTGCCCGACTGCCGTCCAGAGGCGTTCACGATCGAGACCGTCCCACAGCGGTTCGCCGAGATCGGTGACCCGTGGGCGGACATGGACGGCGAGCCGGGCGGACAGCTCGGCCCGCTGCTCGAGCTGGCGGAGAAACTCGGGCCGGCCGAGAGGGCGCCGAAGGGAGCCGGACGCAGTCGCGCCGGCAGGCGCGTTTCCAAGATGCCGCTCATCGAGGTGGCGCGCACCAAGACCAAGGACGAGGCGATGGCTGCGCTGGACACGTGGCGTGAGCGCCATCCCGCCGCGGCCGAGCTGCTGCAGCCGGCCGACGTCCTGGTTGACGGCATGCGCGGGCCCAGCTCGATCTGGTATCGGATCCGGATCAATCTGCAGCACGTTCCGGCCGAGCAGCGGCCGCCTCAAGAGGAGCTGATTGCCGACTACAGCCCCTGGAACATATGAGAACGTATGAGCCGAGCGGGCCAATCCAGCCGACGGCTTGGGGCGATCTCCGACACGCCGCAGCAGCGCATACGACAGAATTGCGGCATGCAGGCGACCGATCATCTGCCGTTGAACAGGCGCAGGTTCCTCGGCCTCGCCGGGGCAGCGACGCTGACGACTGCCGGGTTTGCCGTCGCATGTTCGTCGAGGAAGTCGGCCGGCGGTGCTGACGGAGAGGTGACCATTCGGCACCAGTTCGGCGAGACGACCATCTCCGCGCCGCCCAAGCGAGTGGTGAGCGCCGGCTACACCTGCCAGGATGATCTGCTCGCGGTGGGTGTTGTGCCGATCGCGGTGACCAACTGGTTCGGCGACGAACCGTTCGGGGTGTGGCCGTGGGCTCAGCCTAGGTTGGGCGACGCCAAGCCGGTTGTGCTCAGCCTGGACAACGGAATCCAGGTAGCCAAGATTGCCGGCCTGAAACCTGATCTGATCGTGGCCACCGACGCCGGCGTGGACGCCGACACCTACCAGAAACTGTCGGCGATCGCCCCTACCGTCGCGCAATCCGGCGGCGACGCGTTCTTCGAGCCGTGGAAGGAGCAGGCCATCGCGATCGGGAGAGCCGCCTACCAAGCCGACCAGATGAAGGCGCTCGTTGCCGCAGTGGATCAGAAGTTCACCGATGCGGGCAACAAGTATCCGCAATTCAACGGCAAAAAGGTTCTACTGCTGCAGGGCACGCTGCACCAAGACAATGCGGTCGCCACCGTGGCGGGTTGGCGCACCGAGATTTTCACCCAGATGCGCCTGGTCGTCGCCGACAACATCAGTTCCTTCACCGTCGACCCACAGCGTGCCTTCATCCCACGCAAGCAGATCAAGGATGTACTCGACGCCGTCGATGTGCTGATCTGGACGACCAACACCGACGAAGACCGGCTCGCCTTACTGGCCGACCCCGACGTGGCGGCGCTGGGGGCGCGCAACATCTTCACCACCAAGGATCTGGCCGGGGCGCTGGCTTACGCGTCGCCGCTGAGCTACCCGCTGGTAGCCGACCAGCTGCCACCGCTCATCGCGAAAGCATTGAGCTGAATTCCATTGCCCCGTTGAATCATCCGCGTATGGACCACCGACCGGTCTGAGCGTTCGTTAAGGCACTTCTGGCAGAGCTCGAAGATATGTAGCCCCAGCAGTGCCGCGGGGTTACCGTCGAGTAATGAGCGCGGCAACGGACTTGGCAGCGACAGCGGACGTGACGGCACGCATCAGTGACTACGGCGACCAGGCGCTGCTGTTGCAGTTCGACAGCAGCGCTGCCGTTTTGGCGTGGGCAGCCGCCGTACGCGAGGCGGCGCTGCCCGGCGTGCTCGACATCGTGCCGGCTTCTCGCACGGTCCTGCTCAAACTCGACGGGCCGCGCTGTCAGAGCGCCGTCCGCAAAGGGCTGAACACGTTGCGTGTCACACCTGATTCGGTGCCGGCTTCGCCGCCGGACGGCTGTGTCGACGTGGTAATCGACGTGGTCTACGACGGCGCCGACCTCGACGACGTCGCCCGCCGCACCGGACTCAGCACGGCCCAAGTGGTCGAGGCCCACACCGCCACGCCGTGGCATGTGGCGTTCGGCGGGTTCGCTCCGGGCTTTGCCTACCTCGTTGGCGGTGACCCGCGCCTCGTGATACCGCGGCGGTCAGACCCTCGCGCTTCGGTGCCGGCCGGATCCGTCGGGCTGGCAGGTGAATTCAGCGGTATCTACCCGCGCCAGTCACCGGGCGGCTGGCAGCTGATCGGCCACACCGACGCCGTGATGTGGGACATCGACCGGTCCGACCCGGCCTTGCTGACACCGGGTGCCTGGGTTCAGTTCCGAGCCGCCTAGCAACGACTGAGGGAGAACATCCGTGCCGACATTGGAGATCCTGCGCACCGGACCGTTGGCGCTGATCCAGGACCTCGGCCGGGTCGGTCTTGCCCACCTCGGCGTCACCAGGTCAGGAGCCGCAGACCGGCGTGCACACACGCTGGCCAACCGGTTGGTGGCCAACCCCGACGACCGCGCGACCATCGAAGTCACCTTCGGCGGCTTTGCGGCGCGGGTGTGCGGCGGTGACGTCGACATCGCGGTCACCGGTGCCGATGCCGATCCTGCCGTCAACGGAACAGTCTTCGGCTCCAACAGCATTCACCATGTGCTTGACGGCGACGTGATCTCGCTGAGCACTCCGCGCGCCGGACTACGCAGCTATCTGGCGGTGCGCGGCGGCATCGACGTCAAACCGGTACTGGGATCACGCAGCTACGACACGATGTCGGCGATCGGGCCGCTGCCGCTGCAGGTCGGTGAACTGCTGCCCATCGGCGAGCACACCGCTGAATATCCTCAGCTCGATCTGGCTCCGGTTGCGGCGATCAGCCAGCACCTCGTCGAGGTGATGGTCGTGCCGGGGCCACATGAGGACTGGCTTGTCGATCCCGACGCCCTGGTGCACACCATCTGGATGGCCTCCGACCACAGCGATCGGGTGGGGATGCGATTAGAAGGTCGCCCGCTGCAGCATCGCTGGCCAGATCGCCAATTGCCGAGCGAAGGGGCCACCCGAGGCGCGATCCAGGTACCGCCCAGCGGGAGGCCGGTCGTCCTGGGCCCCGACCATCCGGTGACCGGGGGCTACCCGGTGGCCGGTGTGGTGACCGACGAGGACATCGACAAGTTCGCTCAAGTCCGTCCCGGACAGTACGTGCGGTTGCATTGGTCGCGCCCCCGGTCACCGCTTTCCACGTCGAACGTCGCCGCCGCGAGGCACTGAACTCACAAACCTTTTCATCGGGACTGGTACACAGGAAGGGTGCGCAGCCAGGTACACACCGCCCGCCTGGTGCATACCGCCGACCTCGACAGCGAGACGCGCCAAAGCGCCCGCCAGATGGTCGCCGACGCGTTCGCTGGTGAAATCGCCGAGTCGGACTGGGATCACGCCCTCGGCGGGATGCACGCGCTGATCTGGCGCCACGGCGCGATCATCGCGCATGGTGCGGTGGTGCAACGACGCCTCGTCCACCGCGACAGGACATTTCGTTGCGGTTACGTCGAAGCCGTTGCAGTTCGGGAGGATTGGCGCGATCAGGGACTGGCGATCGCGATACTCGACGCTTGCGAGCAGGTGATCCGCGGTGGCTACCCGCTGGGGGCGCTCAGTTCATCCGAGCGCGGCCGCCGACTGTTCACGACTCGTGGCTGGCTCCCCTGGCATGGCCCGACCTCAGTGCTGGCGCCCGGCGGGCAGACCCGTACCCCGCAGGACGACGGCTCGGTGTTCGTGCTGCCGGTAAATGTCGAACTGGACACCTCGGCGGGCTTGATGTGCGATTGGCGCGACGGCGACGTCTGGTAGCGCGGGGTTCAACTTCGCGGCTCACTCGCCGCCGCCGGCTCGGTGATCGCTATTTCACGCCGGGCTTACGCTCGCCACGGTCGGGTTAACAAAGCACTCATAGCGTGAGCGGCGTCGGTCGAAGACGAGGAGAGTGCATGCCACGCGCACACCGCATATCGCGCTGGAACCCCGAAGACACGGTGGCGTGGGAGGCCGGCAACAAGTACGTCGCCCGCCGCAACCTGATCTGGTCGGTAGTCGCCGAGCACCTTGGCTTTTCGGTGTGGTCGATCTGGTCGGTCATGGCGCTGTTCATGCCGCAGGCCGTCTACGGCTTTTCCACCGCCGACAAGTTCCTGCTGGGTGCGACCGCAGCGCTGGTCGGCGGGTGCCTACGGATTCCATACACACTGGCCACGGCGAAGTTCGGTGGGCGCAACTGGACAACGTTCTGCGCGGTCGTGCTGCTCATCCCGACGGTTATGACGATCTGGCTGCTGTCACACCCGGGGTTACCGCTGTGGCTGTATTTGGCGTGCGCGGCTCTGGCCGGTCTCGGTGGCGGCAACTTCGCGTCGTCGATGACCAATATCAATGCCTATTACCCGCAACGGCTCAAGGGTTGGGCGCTTGGCATCAACGCCGGCGGCGGCAACATCGGAGTGGCCGTGATCCAGGTGGTCGGGCTGCTGGTCGTCGCCGTCGCCGGCAACCGCGCCCCGTACTGGGTTTGCGCCGTGTATCTGGTGCTGTTGGCGATCGCCGGTCTCGGTGCGGCGTTGTTCATGGACAACCTCGACCAACACGAGGTCGACCTGGGTGCCATGCGGTCAATCCTGACGCAGCCTGACTCGTGGGTGATCTCGCTGCTCTACATCGGCACCTTCGGTTCATTCATCGGGTTGTCCTTCGCTTTCGGCCAGGTACTGCAGCTCAACTTCGTCGAGGCCGGAGAGACCACGGCGCACGCGTCGCTGCACGCCGCGCAACTGGCGTTCCTCGGTCCGCTGTTCGGGTCGGCGAGTCGGGTGTACGGCGGAAAACTGGCCGACCGCATCGGCGGCGGACGCGTCACTTTAGCGGCCTTTGCGCTAATGATCCTGCCGACAGTGCTGTTGGCCGCCGCCGGCTCCTACGACGAGGTGCCCGACAACGTCGAGGGCGTCACCATGATCGGCTATGTCCTCGGCTTCGTCACGTTGTTCATCCTCTCCGGCGTCGGCAACGGCTCGGTGTACAAAATGATCCCGTCGGTCTTCGAAGCACGCAGCCGCTCGCTGGGCTTGAGCGAACCGGACCGTCGGCGTTGGTCGCAGGCCATGTCGGGAGCATTGATCGGGTTTGCCGGCGCGATCGGGGCCCTCGGCGGCGTGGCGATCAGCCTGGTGTTACGGCAGTCCTATCTATCCAGCGGCTCGGCGACAACGGCTTTTTGGGTGTTCGACGCGTACTACGTCGGGGCGGCGGTGCTGACGTGGGCGAGGTACGTGCGCCGCCCGGCGGCAGCCGGCACCGTCCATCCGGCCGCGGCGAAGGAGTGTGCCGCCGCCGTTGCGGCCAATTGACAGCCTTGGATGACGACGGCCGCGGTCACCGCCGCCACGCGCGACGCCGCATCCGGGTGCAACGGGTCGGCAATTGTTCGGTAACGCCGGCGAAATTTGCTTGGCATACACACGTCATATGGGTCAGCCAGATTCGGCGTCACTCACCGGCTATCGAGTAGCGGTCACCGCCGCCCGGCGCGCTGAGGAACTGTGCGCGCTGCTGCGCCGCCACGGCGCCACCGTCTGCAGCGCTCCGGCGATCACTATGGTGGCGCTGCCCGACGACGACGAACTGCACCGCTGCACCGAGGCACTGATCGCCGATCCGCCGGACGTTTTGATCGCCACGACGGGCATCGGGTTTCGCGGCTGGATCTCCGCGGCCGAAGGGTGGGGGCTGGCCAACGAACTCATCACGGCTTTGTCAAAAGCCCTGGTGGTGGCCCGCGGGCCCAAGGCGACGGGCGCGCTGCGGGCGGCCGGTCTGCGCGAACAGTGGTCTCCCCAATCGGAATCGTCGCGTGACGTGCTTGCGTACCTACTCCAGTCCGGCGTCGACGGCCAGTCGATCGCCCTTCAGCTGCACGGCGCCACCGACGATTGGGATCCGTTTCCGGAGTACGTCACCGAACTTCGCGCTGCCGGAGCCGAAGTCGTTCCTATCCGGGTATACCGATGGCTTCCGGCGCCCAGGGCAGGCGAATTCGACCAGTTGGTCACCCAGATCGCTCAGCGTCAGGTCGACGCTGTCGCATTCACCTCGGCGCCGGCTGCTGCCGCAACTCTGCTGCGCGCCGCCGACCTCGGCATATCCGACAAGCTGATCGACGCGCTGCGTTCCGACGTGCGGGCGATGTGCGTTGGCCCCGTCACCGCCGAACCGTTGGTGCGGCTGGGCATCCCAACCTCCGCACCCGAGCGAATGCGGTTGGGCGCGTTAGCCCGTCATATCACTCAGGAACTACCGGCGTTAAGGTCCCGCACTATTTGCGCCGCTGGTCACGTGATCGAGATACGGGGCTCCTGCGTGCTGGTGGATGGGACGGTCAAGTCGTTGTCGCCATCGGGAATGGCGACGCTTCGGGCGCTGGCGACCCGGCCGGGAACCGTGGTTTCCCGCACCGACCTGCTGCGCGTACTTCCCGGCAACGGCACCGACACTCATGCGGTGGACACCGCGGTGCTGCGACTGCGAACCGCACTGGGTGACAGAAACATCGTTGCAACCGTGGTGAAACGTGGCTACCGGTTGGCAATCGATGACGAGTATGGCGCGGCGTGATCCGTCGAAAGGCCGCCGAAATTACTTCGCCTAGCAGCCCACCTGCACCATGCCGTCGACCATCCGCGTGCGGTATACCGGCACCGTAACCGTCGGATCGGTAAGGCAGCTGCCGTCATCGAGGGCGAACGCCTGCTTGCCGATGGGTGTTTGCACCATTGCCCGCCCGCCGCGGTCACCGACGAGACCCCGGGAGTTGACCGCGGCGCCGGAGAACGGGTCGATATTTCCAATGGCGCACAGTGTTCCATCATCAAGGCGGAACAGCGCCGCCTGGGCGCCGTCCGGAAGCAGGACTCCGACCCCGCGGCCGGGAATCAAGTAGTCGTACGCGCAGGCTGCCGTCCAGGTGTCGGTATCGGAACCCTGAAGGTGAACGCTGTCATTGAGCAGCGTCATGAGAATCCTCGCCTTGCCGGTGCTTTCATGTCCGTATCCGCGGTATCCCGATCAATACCGGATCAGCGCTCTCCTGTCCGCCGGCAGCCGGTCTCTTCCGGCCGTTGTACTCGGTGAAGCTGACCGTCGGATCGGGGGTGTCGGGGGCGTTGACGAACGAGACGAACCTGGACAATTTCTCCGGATCTTCCAGCACACCCGCCCATTCACACTTGTAGTTCGCCACGTGCTGCACCATCGCCGCCTCGAATTCCTCTGCCAGGCCAAGCGAGTCGTCGCACACGACCTCGCGCAGGTGATCCAATCCACCTTCCAGCGATTCGATCCACGGTGCGGTGCGTTGCAGGCGGTCAGCGGTTCGGATGTAGAACATCAGGAACCGGTCGACGTAGCGGATCAATGTTTCTTCATCCAGGTCGCCGGCAAGCAGTTGGGCATGCTTGGGGTAGAACCCGCCGTTGCCGCCGACGTAGAGATTCCATCCCTGCTCGGTCGCGATGACGCCGACGTCCTTGCCGCGCGCTTCGGCGCATTCCCGTGCGCAGCCCGAGACGCCCAGCTTGATCTTGTGTGGTGCGCGCAATCCGCGGTAGCGCAGCTCCATGTCGATGGCCAACTGCACCGAATCCTGTTGCCCGTAACGGCACCAGTCGGTTCCCACGCAGCTCTTCACCGTACGAAGCGCTTTGCCGTAGGCGTGACCGGACTCCATGCCGCCGTCGACCAGCCGCTTCCAGATCGCCGGCAGCTGGTCGACTCGGGCGCCGAACATGTCGATCCGCTGACCACCGGTGATCTTGGTGTAGAGGCCGAAATCTTTGGCGATCTGGCCGATCAGGATCAGGTGCTCCGGTTCGATGCTGCCGCCGGCTACCCGCGGCACCACCGAGTAGCTGCCATTCTTTTGGATGTTGGCCAGGAAGTGGTCGTTGGAGTCCTGCAGCGACGCCTGCTCGCCGTCGAGGATGTGGTCGGAGCTTGTGGACGCCAATATCGACGCGACGGTGGGTTTGCAGATGTCGCACCCTTTTCCACTGCCGAAGCGCTCCAGCAACCCGGAAAACGTGCGGATCGACGTGGCGCTGATGATCTCGAACAGCTCCGCGCGTGACTGACTGAAGTGTTCGCACAGTGCCTTGGACTGCTCGACCCCCGCCGAGTCCAACAGTTGCTTGAGCATCGGCACGCAGGAACCGCACGAGGTGCCGGCTGACGTGCAGGACTTGAGGCCGGGCACGTCGGTGCAGCCGTCGGCGATGGCAGCGGACAGATCGGCTTTGGTGACGTTGTTGCAGGAACAGATCTGCCCCGAATCGGGCAGCGTGCTCGCACCGAATCCCGCTGCAGCGCTGCCGATTTTCGCGGGAGAGATCAGGGTTAGCGGATCCCCCGGCAGCTGCGAGCCGACCATCGGCCGCAGCAATCCGTACGCCGACGCATCGCCAACCAGGATGCCGCCGAGCAGTGTCTTGGCGTCGTCGGACAGAACCAGCTTGGCGTAAGTCCGGTTGACCGCGTCGTTGACGACCACCTGGAGACAGTTCTCGGCGGTGCCCATCGCATCACCGAAGCTGGCGACGTCGACACCGAGCAGCTTGAGCTTGGTCGACATGTCGGCTTCGCCGAATTCCGCGTCGCCGTGCAACAACCGGTCGGCCACCACCTCGGCGCTGGTGTAGCCGGGCCCGACCAAGCCGTAACAGCGCCCCGCGATCGCGGCGACCTCACCGACCGCATAGATGTCCGGATCGGTTGTCTGACAGGCTAAATCGGTCAGCACGCCGCCACGCTCGGCCAGCTCCAGACCGGCAGCCCTGGCCAGGTCGTCGCGCGGGCGAATGCCGGCGGCGAAGACCACCAGCCCTGCGTCGATCACCTCACCGTCAGATAGGTGCACCCGTACCGATCGAGACCCGTCGTCGTGTTCGACGGATTCGATCGAATCGGTGCCTACCCCGACATGCAAGGCGATCCCGAGCTCGCCGATCATTTTCCCCAGGAGCGCACCGCCGGCCTCGTCGATTTGCTGAGCCATCAACCTCGGCATCATCTCCAGGACATGGGTGCGCAGTCCGAACATGCTCAGCGCGTTGGCGGCCTCAAGGCCGAGCAGACCGCCACCGATCACCACACCGGCGTCGGTATGGCCGGCGTCCAAGATGCGTTGCACGTCGGCACGAATGCCGTCCAGGTCGTCGAGCGTGCGGTAGACGTGGCAGGCCGGCAGGTCGTGGCCGGGCACCGGTGGGACGAAAGCGTAAGAGCCGGTGGCCAGCACCAGCTGGTCGTACGGAAAGCGGCGGCCATCGATGGTAGACACCGACTTGCTACCCCGGTCGATCTCTGCCACCCGGGCGTTGAGTATCAATCGAACCCGCTCGTCGCCGGCATAGTCGTTGCCCGGCAACGCGAGCAGGTTGCGATCCCAGCTTTCGGTGTAGGCGGTCAACCCCACCCGGTCGTAAGCGGCGTCGGCCTCCTCGGCCAAGACGGTGATCCGCACGGTGCGGTCGGAGTCGCGCGAGCACACCGCTTCCACGAGCCGGTGGCCGACCATCCCGTGCCCGACGACCACGATCTGCCGCCCGGCATGCGGATGCTCGACGGGAACCATGATCCCGAGGCTAGGAACGTGGTATTGCGAAAACGTCGCGCGCCGTCACGCCGCGATGACGGTGTTGTCACACCGAGCCGGCAGGCGTGTGAGTCCGTTCTCTCAAGGGCGAACTTCCGGCGGAACTTCAGCGTGCCCGACTCAGGTTTAGCAGACAGTGGGCCGGCATGGGGCCGGCCGACGAGATCGAGGAGACAGCACATGAGCAACCTGACCCTGTGGTCGCGACCCGCCTGGAACACCGACCGCTGGCTGCGCGAGTTCTTCGGCCCCGCGGCCGCCAACGACTGGTTCAAGCCGCTGGCCGGCTTCAATCCCGCCGCTGAAATCACCAAAGACGGCGACGACGCGGTGGTCCGACTGGAGTTGCCCGGTGTCGACGTCGAGAAGGACGTCAATGTGGACCTGGTGGACGGCCGGCTGGTGATTCACGGCGAGCGCCGCGACGAGCACGCCGAGGAGAAGGACGGACGCACACTGCAGGAGGTCCGCTACGGATCATTCCGGCGGTCGTTCCAACTTCCCGCGCACATCACCGGCGAGGCCGTCTCGGCGTCGTATGACGCCGGCGTGCTGACCGTCCGGGTTGCCGGCGCCTACGCGGGCGCCCAGCCGCAGCGCATCGCGATCACCAAGTAAGCGCGGTTCAGATCCGGTGGCCATCCCGGGCCACCGGCCTCGGGCTATTCAGGCAAGTTCCTGCGCGAACGCGCCCGCAGCGTCCACTCCAACGACGCGAAGCAGGTTGGAGACTTTGTCATCAAGTCCTTCACCGACTTCGGTCACCTCGCGGATGCCGAGGCTGCCGAATGCTGCGCTCGGCTGGTCCATCGTGAACACGGCATTGCCCTCGGCGTCGCTGTAGACCAGCATTCGCAGCGGCGCGTACAGCAGCGCTTTGGGGTTGTGGCGAAACATGGTCTCGGCGATCACATGGTTGCCGATCAGGTACTCGACGGCTTGGACGCGATGCCCGGCGATGCTGAACAGCGGAGCTGCGTCGATTTTGGCGTAAACCATCAGATCGTTGGGAGCACTCTCGGCGACGACGCGACGCACCTCGTCCCAGTCGCCGCCGTCGGCCGCGATCCGCTGCATCGGATCGGGGTTGAACGGCGGTGCCGCCTTCTCCAGCGCGGTCACGAACTCGTCGAAGGCCACACCGGTGGCGATGTCGACGCGAGTCATGTGGTGGTCTTCGCGGTGGACCTCGGTCATCATGCCACCCTTCCGGTTGACAGTTCAATGAACGAACCTTACTGACGGTCGAGTATATGGTTCGGTGACTGAACCTGCAAGGTACGATTGTCAGGTGGCCCTGCCCCGCGAATACACCTCCGAAGTTTGTCCCATCGCGCGGTCGCTCGAGATCGTGGGCGAGCGCTGGACCCTGTTGATCGTGCGTGACGCCTTCTACGGCGTCCGGCGGTTCACCGACTTTCGGGCTCACCTCGGCATTCCCAAAGCTGTTCTGGCCGAGAGGCTTGGTCTGCTGGTCGAGGAGGGTGTATTGAAAAGGGTTGCCGGCGCCCGCGGACGCGACGAGTATGAGCTGACCGCGAAGGGCCGGCGACTGTGGCCCACGATCTGGTCATTGATCAACTGGGGCAACGAGAACTACCTGGCGCAGACCAACCGGCGTGCCTACCGCCACGCCGACTGCGGCGGCACCATCGCATCGGACCGGGTGTGCGCAGCATGTGGGCAAGTTCCCGACGTCACCGAACTCCTCGTGCACCCGCCGCGCCGACCGCCTGACCGGGGCACGGGTGACGACCCCGTCAGCAGGACCCTGCGCCGGCCGCACCGGCTGCTGGAGCCGATCGAAGCCGGATAGCGGCGGCTGTTCGACCGGCCAGCTCAGATAGTCTGTGGACCACGATGCCCCAGCCAGTGCTCGCCCGGGAGCTCACCGATCTGCCGGAGGTAATCCGGCGGGTGCCTGCGCCGCCGGTTCCGGTGTTGAGAAATCCGTTTTCCTTGCGGGTTGCCGACCTTTCCGACGCCGAACTGGTCGCCGAGTGGATGAACCGCCCCCACCTGGCCGCAGCATGGGAATACGACTGGCCGGTGGCGCGGTGGCGCCGGCACCTGCAGGCTCAACTCGAAGGCTCGTATTCGGTGCCGCTGATCGTCGCCCTGCGGGGGGTAGAGGGCGCCTATCTCGAGTTATACAGAGCGGCAAAGGATTCCATCGCTGACCGTTACGACGCGCATCCGCGCGACCTGGGCCTGCACGCGGCTATCGCCGACGAGGAGTATGTCAACCGCGGGTTCGCAACGCTGCTGCTGCCACAGTTCGTGGCCAACGTTTTCGACATCGAGCCCGACTGCCCACGTGTGATGTTCGACCCGGACCATCGCAACACCGCGGTGCGGCGGTTGTGCGAATACGCCGGTTGCCGTTTCCTCGGTGAGCACGAGATGGCGAATCGGCGGATGGCGCTTTACGCGTTCGACCGCCCGAACAGCACCTCGTAGCCCGCGTGATGCGGCTTGAGGCGGCCGTCACCAGGTCCCACAGCACCTCGTCGGTGCCGCCGCCGACGCGGGCCAGTTTCGTGTCGCGCCACCATCGCCCGATCGGAGTTTCGTCGACGGGAAAAGGCTGAGCCGGTCCCGTCATCGGTGAGGTAGCCCAGAGCTCCAGTGAGCAACCAGCATTCGTCACCGAGCGCAGTGTCGCCGTAGTAGCCCGTCATCATCGACAGGCCGCGGATCTCGATTTCGCCGATGTCGCCGCCGTCGATTGCGTCTCGTTCCGCGATGCGGCCCTGCACGCCGGGGATGGGTGACGCGAGGACGGTATGGTTAGGCTAGCCTGCTTTGACAGCGACGCCGGAGGCCCCGGTGTTCCGGCCGAATAACAGCCGTCGAAGCGAAACCCGTTGGAAAGGTTTTCGTTTCCGTGGACGACCGGTGAGCGAGCGACCGTTGATTTGATGATCACGCCCGGGAAATGCGACGAGCCGCGTCTCACATTGTGATTCCTGACACCGCGGCGCAAACAGAGCGGGTGTTTGACGGCAGCGCGCGGCCGGCGCCGGACGTATGAGCGACGACGTGCTGCGGTGCCCGACGACACTGCGGTGTCCGGACCACCTCGACCCGGCGCGGCGACGCACATCTAGAGACGCCCAGCTGATCTCCAACGAAGTTGTGCGGCAAGGCAAGACGCGGCAACGTGGCGACCTGCCGGTGCCGTGGTCCGCCGGTTAGCGGGGAGACCTTCCGTGCCCGGCTACTCGATGGGACGCCGAGTGGTGACGCGGTGTAGGCAGGTTGGGCGCAGGCGGTCAGGCCGGCTGCTCAGCGACCCCCGCGCCGCATGGCGGCCATATCTGAGTACCCTTCGAGCAGGTTCACAGAAGAGGATTAACACCAGATGAGCGCACCTACGGCTAACCGGCCCGGCACCGGCGTCTTCTCCTCTAACCGCGCGCAGGTTGCGCAGCGCACGCTGCGCACCGACCGCTGGTGGAAAGCCCCGCTGCTGACCGACCTGGGTTTGGCGGCATTCATCATCTACGCAGCGATCCGGGCGTTCTGGGGCAGCTCCTACTGGGTCGACACGTACCACTACCTGACGCCGTTCTACTCGCCGTGCATCAGCTCGTCGTGTGCGCCCGGCGCCAGCCACTTGGGCGTATGGTTCGGACACTTTCCCTGGTGGATCCCGCTGGGCAGCCTGGTGCTGCCCTTCTTGCTCGGTTTTCGGCTGACCTGCTACTACTACCGCCGCGCCTATTACCGCTCGGTATGGCAGTCGCCTCCGGGATGTGCTGTAGCGGAACCGCATTCGACCTACACCGGCGAAACCCGGCTTCCACTGATAATTCAGAACAGCCACCGCTACTTCTTCTACGTCGCGACGATCGTGTCGCTACTCAACACCTATGACGCGATCAAAGCGTTCCACTCGCCGGGCGGATTCGGCTTCGGCCTGGGCAACGTCGTTCTCGTCACCAACGTGGTCCTGCTCTGGGTGTACACGTTGTCGTGCCACTCCTGTCGCCACATCGCCGGTGGTCGGCTCAAGCACTTCTCCCAACACCCGGTGCGCTACTGGCTGTGGACACAGATCAGCAAGATCAACACCCGCCACATGCAGTTCGCCTGGATCACTTTGGGCACGCTGGTGCTCACCGACTTGTACGTCTCGCTGGTGGCCAGCGGTGCAATTCACGACCTCAGGTTCGTCGGCTGAGCGGGTTTTCGTAATTAGTTGCTAGTTAGTTGAGCGAGGTTCAATGACTGAGGTCGAACGGCACTCCTACGACGTGGTGGTGATAGGTGCCGGCGGCGCGGGGCTGCGCGCGGTGATCGAGGCCCGCGAACGGGGCTTGAAAGTAGCAGTGGTGTCCAAGTCGTTGTTCGGCAAGGCCCACACGGTGATGGCCGAGGGCGGCTGCGCGGCTTCGATGGGAAACACCAACCCGAAGGACAACTGGAAAACCCACTTCGGCGACACGATGCGCGGTGGGAAGTTCCTGAACAACTGGCGGATGGCCGAACTGCACGCCAAGGAGGCGCCCGACCGGGTTTGGGAGCTGGAGACCTACGGCGCATTGTTCGACCGCACCAAAGACGGCCGAATCAGCCAGCGCAACTTCGGTGGACACACCTACCCACGGTTGGCGCACGTCGGTGACCGCACCGGCCTCGAGCTGATCCGCACCATGCAGCAGAAGATCGTGTCGCTGCAGCAAGAAGACCACGTCGAACTCGGTGACTACGAGGCGCGAATCAAGGTGTTCGCCGAATGCACGATCACCGAGCTGCTCAAAGATAGCTCGGGTACGAGTGCCCCGGGCGAGCAGAGTGCCATCGCCGGGGCCTTCGGCTACTGGCGCGAAAGCGGCCGGTTCGTCTTGTTCGAAGCGCCGGCGGTGGTGCTGGCCACCGGCGGGATCGGCAAATCGTTCAAGGTGACGTCCAACTCCTGGGAGTACACCGGCGATGGGCATGCCCTGGCGCTGCGGGCCGGTGCGACGCTGATCAACATGGAGTTCGTCCAGTTCCACCCGACCGGCATGGTGTGGCCGCCGAGCGTCAAAGGCATCTTGGTCACCGAAGGTGTTCGCGGCGACGGCGGGGTGCTGAAGAACTCCGAAGGCGGCCGGTTCATGTTCGGCTACATTCCGGCGGTCTTCAAAGGCCAGTACGCCGAAACCGAGCAAGAGGCCGACCAGTGGCTTAAGGACAACGATTCGGCCCGTCGCACCCCGGACCTGTTGCCCCGTGACGAAGTGGCGCGCGCCATCAACTCCGAAGTGAAGTCCGGCCGCGGCACCCCGCACGGCGGCGTGTACCTGGATATCGCGTCCCGGCTGACGCCCGCGGAGATCAACCGGCGGCTGCCCTCGATGTATCACCAGTTCAAGGAACTGGCCGGCGTCGACATCACCAGAGAACCGATGGAAGTCGGTCCCACCTGCCACTACGTCATGGGTGGCGTCGAGGTCGACGCCGACACGGGAGCGGCCACCGTCCCGGGGTTGTTCGCCGCCGGTGAGTGCTCGGGCGGGATGCATGGCTCCAACCGGTTGGGCGGCAACTCCCTGTCGGACCTGCTGGTGTTCGGCCGGCGCGCCGGGCTGGGCGCCGCAGATTACGTCAGGGCGCTGAGCAGCCGGCCCACGGTTTCCCAAGGCGCCGTCGAAGCCGCGGCGAAGCTGGCGGTGGCTCCGTTCGAGACGCCGACGAACGGGGCCGGAGTTGAAAACCCCTACACCTTGCAGCTGGAGCTGCAGGACTCGATGAACGATCTGGTGGGCATCATCCGCAACGCGGACGAAATCTCCCAGGCCCTCGACCGGCTCACCCAACTGCGCGAGCGGTTCAAGCGCATTCATGTGGAGGGTCACCGCCAGTACAACCCGGGCTGGAATCTGGCTCTCGATTTGCGCAACATGCTGCTGGTCAGCGAATGCGTCGCCAAGGCGGCACTGGCGCGCACCGAAAGCCGCGGCGGGCACACCCGCGACGACCATCCGGCGATGGACTCGTCATGGCGCAAGGTGCTGCTGGTGTGCCGGGCGGCAAGCGGTGCGGACGTGATTCCCGACATCGAGGTCACCCGCAAGGACCAGGAGCCGATGCGGCCGGATCTGCTCGAGCTATTCGACATCTCCGAGCTGGAGAAGTACTACACGGACGACGAGCTGACCGAACATGCAGGACGGAGAAGCTAAATGACCTACAACGCGAGTCTGCAAGTGTGGCGCGGCGACCAGACCGGCGGCGCGCTGCAGGAGTTCAAGGTCGACGTCAACGAGGGCGAGGTGGTGCTCGACATCATTCATCGCCTACAGCAGACGCAGACGCCCGACCTCGCGGTGCGGTGGAACTGCAAGGCGGGCAAGTGCGGCTCGTGCTCGGCCGAGATCAACGGCAAGCCCCGGTTGATGTGCATGACCCGGATGTCGACTTTCGCCGAGGACGAGGTTGTGACGGTGACACCGCTGCGGGCCTTCCCGGTGATCCGCGACCTGGTCACCGACGTCTCGTTCAACTACGAGAAGGCCCGCGAAATACCGTCGTTCGCGCCGCCCAAAGAGCTCCAGCCCGGCGAGTACCGCATGGCGCAGAACGACGTTGCGCGTTCCCAGGAGTTCCGCAAGTGCATCGAGTGCTTTTTGTGTCAGACCGTCTGTCACGTGATCCGCGACCACGACGAGAACAAAAAGGCGTTCGCCGGCCCGCGTTACCTGATGCGGGTCGCCGAGCTGGACATGCATCCGCTGGATACCATGGACCGGCGCAACCAGGCCCAGGAGGAGCACGGACTGGGCTACTGCAACATCACCAAGTGCTGCACCGAGGTGTGCCCCGAGCACATCAAGATCACCGACAACGCCCTGATTCCGATGAAAGAGCGGGTCGTCGATCGGAAATACGATCCGGTGGTTTGGCTGGGTAACAAGCTGTTCCGACGTTGACGGAGTAGCCTGACGAGTGGCTGAGTCCGCCCGGGGACCATCCCATCACCG
>NZ_JBARMY010000138.1:0-9832 GCF_049802695.1 Mycobacterium sp. | reverse complement strand
GCGCTGCACCTCGGCGTCGATGAACGGTGTCGCCGGCCCGTCGGCGTCGATCACCCCCGCAGCCGCCAGCGCCGTCACGATGCGCCACCGCAGATCCAGGTCGATCGTCAGCCCCGGCAGACCCGCTTGGGCCGAATCGCCCTCCAGCAACGCCGACAACACCTCGGTGTGCCGCTGCGACAGCAGCGACGAGCACAACGCGTTGACGAAGGCCAGCTGGTGATCTGACCCGGCCTGCGCGCCACGCGCCAGCTCCAGCAGCCGGTCGGCGAACTCAAGCCAACCCTGCGCCTCAGCCCAGGCTGGCTCGGCGTACGAACCCAGCGCGGTCTGCGCCTGCAGCAGCAGCCGCTGGGCCACCCCGATCTCGGTTTCGGCGACCACACCGGTAGACACCAGGGACACGAAGTCGCGTGCTTTCAGCTCCGCATGACGGGTCATCTCCCAGGCCGCCGACCACACCAGGGTGCGCGGCAGCGGCTCGGCGATGTCGGCGATGCGCTGCAGGGCGGTGTCCAGCGAATCCGGGTCGAGCCGCAGCGAGCAGTAGGTCAGATCGTCGTCGTTGACCAACACCAGCCGGCCACGCGAAACACCCCTCAGCGCAGGTACTTCGGTGCTGGAACCGTCGACGTCGAGTTCTTCGCGGCGGGTCCGCACCAGCTTGCCGTCGCCGTCATCGTCGTAGATCCCTATCGCCAGCCGATGAACCCGCGTTTCGCCCGCGCCTGGCTCTGCCCCGCTCTGCGTCACCGCGAACCGGGTGAAGTTGCCGTCGGCGTCGACGTCGAAATCGGCGCGCAGTGTGTTGAGCCCGGTGGTCTTGAGCCACTGTTGTCCCCAGTCGGACAAGTCGCGGCCGGACGCCTTCTCAAGAGCGGTCAGCAGATCACCGAACGTGGCGTTGCCGAACGCGTGAGCGCTGAAATAGTCCCGCAGGCCGGCCAGGAAATGTTCGAGGCCGACATAGGCCACCAACTGCTTGAGCACGCTGGCGCCTTTGGCGTAGGTGATGCCGTCGAAGTTGACCTCGACCGCGGCCAGATCGGGAATATCGGCGGCTACCGGATGTGTCGACGGCAGCTGATCTTGCCGATAGGCCCAGGACTTCTCGGCGTTGGCGAACGTGGTCCAGGCGTGGGCGTATTCGGTGGCCTCGGCTTGGCACAGCACCGAGGCGAAGGTGGCGAAGGACTCGTTGAGCCACAGGTCATCCCACCACTTCATGGTGACCAGATCACCGAACCACATGTGCGCCATCTCATGCAGTACCGTTTCAGCCCGCCGCTCATAGGACGCCCGGGTCACCTTGCTGCGAAAAACGTAGTCCTCCAGAAAGGTTACGGCGCCGGCGTTTTCCATCGCGCCCGCATTGAACTCGGGGACGAACAGCTGGTCGTATTTGCCGAATGCATAAGGCACACCGAAATGCTTGTGGTAGAACCCGAATCCCTCTTTGGTCTCGGTGAACAGCCGCTCGGCGTCCATGAAGTCGGCCAGAGTGGCGCGGCAGAAGATTCCCAACGGAATGTCACCGTGGTCGTCGGTGTAGACGTCGTCCCAGCGCGTATACGGGCCGGCGATCAGTGCCACCAGATACGTGCTCATCCGCGGCGTGCGGGCGAACGTGTGCACGCCGTTGTCGACACTGACGGTGGCGGCGTTGGAGACCACCTCCCAGTCGGACGGCGCGGTCACCGACACGTCGAAGGTCGCCTTCAGATCGGGTTGGTCGAAGCACGCGAACATCCGCTTGGCGTCCGCGGTTTCGAACTGGGAGTAGAGGTAAACCCCGCCGTCGACCGGGTCGACGAACCGGTGCAGGCCCTCGCCGGTGTTGGAGTAGCGGCAGTCGGCGTCGACCACGACGACGTTGTGCTCGGCCAGCCCGGTAAGCGTGATGCCGGTGGATTCGTCGTAGCCGGAGACGTCGAGGTCGACGCCGTTGAGGGTCGCGCTGTGCACGGTGTCGGCGGCGAGGTCGAGGACGGTGTCGGCGCCGGCCAGGGCGTCGAACTCCACGGTGGTGGTGGACCGGAAAACGCGTTCGCCGGGCCGACCCTGACCGTCGGTCAGGTCAAGGACGATGCGGTAGTTGTCGACGGTGAGCAGCGCGGCGCGTTCGACGGCTTGATCACGGGTCAGATTGGGGAGAGCCACCTGTCTAACTTAAGCCGGTGACAATCCGGGCCGCAGCGGTGGCCTGCAGAGAAACCGGCAAGTGTGCGGATTCTGGCCGGCAAATACTCGGGCGGGAACAACGCGCACCGCGGTTAGGGTTGTGCTGGACGGCCTTACCCCGTCGATGAGAGGACTCCCATGCCCGACAAGTCAGTCGCCGATTTCTGGTTCGATCCGCTGTGTCCGTGGGCCTGGATCAGCTCACGCTGGATCCTGGAGGTGGAGAAAGTTCGCGACATCAAGGTGAACTTCCACGTCATGAGCCTGGCGGTGCTCAACGAGGACCGCGACGACCTGCCTGAGCAGTACCGCGAGCGGATGGCGAAAGCATTCGGCCCGGTGCGGGTGGCGATCGCCGCCGAACAGGCCCACGGTGCGAAAGTGCTGGCGCCGTTGTACACGGCGATGGGCACGCGGATCCACAACGACGGCAACAAAGACCTCGACGACGTCATTAAGCAGTCACTCCCCGACGCCGGGTTGCCGGCCGAACTGGCCGACGCCGCCCACAGCGACGCCCACGACGAGGCGCTGCGCAAGAGCCACCACGCGGGGATGGACGCGGTAGGCAAGGACGTCGGCACCCCGACGGTCCACGTCAACGGCGTGGCGTTTTTCGGCCCGGTGCTGTCGAAGATTCCGCGCGGTGAAGAAGCAGGCAAGCTCTGGGACGCCTCGGTCACCTTCGCGTCGTATCCGCACTTCTGGGAACTCAAGCGGACGCGCACCGAGCAGCCCCAATTCGACTAACGGAAACCGGCGGAGCAGGATGACGGGCGTGCGCGTATACCTGGGCTCCGACCACGCCGGTTATGAACTCAAGCAGCAGATCATCGGGCACCTCAAGAAGACCGGGCACGAGCCGGTCGACTGCGGAGCTTCCAGCTACGAAGCCGACGACGATTACCCCGCATTCTGCATCGCCACCGCGGTCCGCACGGTAGCCGATCCGGCCGCACTGGGCATCGTGCTCGGCGGATCGGGCAACGGCGAGCAGATCGCGGCCAACAAAGTCCCCGGAGCCCGCTGCGCGCTGGCGTGGAGCGTGGAGACCGCGACGCTGGCGCGCCAGCACAACAATGCGCAACTGATCGGTATCGGCGCGCGCATGCACACGGTGCAGGAGGCGTTGGCCATCGTCGACGCTTTCCTCACCGCGTCCTGGTCCAACGCCGTTCGCCACCAGCGGCGTATCGACATCCTCGACGAGTACGAGCGAACCCACCAAGCGCCGACGGTGCCGGGCGCCGGCGTCAACACCTAGTCGCCCATGCCCGAGGGGCACACCCTGCACCGGCTGGCCAGGTTGCATCAGCGGCGTTACGCCGGCGCGCGGGTGTCGGTATCCAGCCCGCAGGGCCGGTTCGCCGAATCAGCAGCCGTCGACGGTCTGGTGCTGCGCCGCGCCAGCGCCTGGGGTAAGCATCTGTTCCATCACTATGCCGACGGGCCGACGGTGCACGTGCACCTGGGTCTGTACGGCAAATTCACCGAATGGGCGCTTTCTTGCGATTCTGCGATACCGGCGCCGGTCGGTCAGGTGCGGATGCGCATGGTGGGAACCGAGTACGGCACCGATTTGCGCGGACCGACCGTGTGCGAAGTGGTTGACGAGGCACAGATCAGCGACGTGATCTCCCGGTTAGGACCGGATCCGTTGCGTCGCGACGCCGACCCGGCATGGGCGTGGGCCCGAGTCACGTTGTCGCGCCGACCTATTGGTGCGCTGCTGATGGATCAGACGGTGATCGCCGGGGTCGGCAACGTGTACCGCAACGAATTGCTGTTCCGCCACCGCATCGACCCGTACCGCCCCGGTCGGGCGATCGCCGAGGCTGAGTTCGCCGGTGTCTGGACCGATTTGGTGGCATTGATGAAGGTCGGTCTGCGCCGCGGCAAGATCATCACGGTACGCCCTGAAGACGATTACGGTTTGCCGTCCTATTCGCCGAGGCGGCCTCGCACTTATGTGTACCGCCGCGCCGGCGATCCTTGCCGGGTGTGTGACACGTCGATTCGCACCGCCTTGTTGGAGGGCCGAAATCTGTTCTGGTGTCCCACCTGCCAGACGTGAGACCTCCTGTGCCGCAACGAATAAGCGAACGATTCGGTAATCTCCTACGCCGTGGCTAATTCAAGTTCGCCACATAGCGCAAAGCAATCTCGGCCATAGGGCCGCCTGTTAAGAATAGGCCGGCCGGCCCGCCGCCGAAGCACTGATGAACGGCAGGACACCAGTCCCGAACAAGCGCCGCGGAAGGCTTTGAACCGGGCAGAGCGGCCGAGTCCAGCGTGGCCGATAGCGAATTGACATAAAGCCGGGGCAGGGACGCGCCGCGCATAGGTTTGGACGCGTCGACCGCTTCGGGTATACACAGTCACATGAAGAAGTTTGCGCGCTCGGCAGCAACGACACTCGCGATGACCGCCGGCTTAGGTTTGGCCGGCTTGGGTATCGCGACCGCCGCAAACGCTGAGCCAGCGCCCTTCCCGGACTACCACTGGTGCCCAGGCGAAGCCTATGACCCTGGTTGGGGCCCGAACTGGGATGACGGCGAGTGCCACGACGACTTCCACCGTGACCGCGACGGGTTCGACCACAGCCGCGACTTCAGAGGCGGCTACGACGACCGTGGGCCAGGATTCGACCACGGGCCTGACGGTCGAGGACCCGGCTTTGACGACCACGGGCCCGACGGTCGAGGACCAGGCTACGACGACCACGGCAGGGGCCGCTGACCGGGTGTGAGGTTTCGCCCGTTCTGGCCGGAAAAATCCCCCGCTCCGGCGTACGATCCGCGCATGAAGAGTTCTGTGCGCTTTGCCGCGTCGACAGCGCTGCTGGCTGCCGGTTTAGGGCTCGGGGTGGGCATCGCTACTCAGGCTCAGGCCCAGGTAACGCCGTTGCCGCTCGACCCGTGTCCGGCCGGTGCCAGCTGCAACCAACCGGGCCCCGGCCCTGGCACCGCGTCGGCTCCGGTGCACTCCTACATTGACGAAGACCTCAGCGGCCGGGGCAGCGACGGCGGCGGCGGCGGCTGAAAGTCGTCGTGCCAGGTCTAGCCCATCACCGAAGACCTGACGATCAGCTGATGGTGACACCGAGTGCGGCATAGACCTGGTCGCTGATAGCGACGCTGCGGGGGTCGGCGTTGGCCTTGGTGGCGTCGTAGTAGTTCATCACGTACGCGTAGCCGATCCGATGCTCGAGATCGACGAATGCGAATGAGCCGCCCAGGCCACCGTGCCCGAAGATGTGCGGGTTGGGACCGGCGACGCAGCGCTGGTTGAGCATGTAACCCAAGCCCCACCCGTGGTCGGCCACCCGCGGACCCAGCACCAGGTCGGGGTCGTAACCGCCTTGCGACACTCGAATGCGCTCCATGTGGCGGCGGCTGAGGAGCTTCTCCACGGCCAGCCCGTTGTAGAAAGTGGCCATTCCCAGCGCCGAAACGTGCGCGTTCGTGGCAGGGAACTCGAGCGCACGCCATCGCTTCAAGTCATGAAAGCTCAAGTCATCGTCGGGCAGGAACCCCAAGGCGACCGACATACCCGCCTTCGGATGCTGGTCGAGCGAGACCGGATCCCACGGCGCGGTGCCCAAGATCCCGCGCAGTCGCGGCTTGTTGACCGGGTCCGCGCAGCGCCTCTGGTCGGCCTCGTTCAGACCGATGTGCACGTCGATACCCATCGGCTCGGCGATCTCGGCGCGCAAGTAATGCCCGATCGTGCAGCCGGTGATTCGACGAAAGACTTCGCCGAGGATGAAGCCGAAGGTGGCCAGCTGATAACCCTGGGCGGTGCCCGGCTTCCACCACGGTCTGGCAGCGGCAAGATGCCGGCAGACGTAGTCCCAGTCGGTCACCTCCCACCAGTTCATCCGAAATGGGGGGCCGATGACTCCGGATCGGTGACTCAGCACCATGCCGACGGTGATCGCCTCTTTGCCGGCCTGTCCGAACTCGGGCCAATAGCGGGCCACCGGCGCATTCAGGTCGAGTTGGCCGCGATCGGCGAGCTGGTGCACGCATGTGCTGGTCAATCCCTTGCTGCCGGACAGCACATTGCCCAGGGTGTCTTGACGCCACGGCCGGTTACCGGCGGCGTCGGCGGATCCTCCCCACAGATTGACGACCAGATCGCCGTCCACCCAGACCGCGACTGCGGCACCGACTTCGTTGCGCAGCAGGAAGTTCTGCTCAAACGCGTCGCGCACCCGGTCAAAGCCCGATACGCACGAGCCGTGGATGTCGACGTCGCCCATGGGGCGCCTTCCTGTCGGGCCTTTCGGAACCCCAGCCAGAGCGGGCGACGGGAATCGAACCCGCGTAGCTAGTTTGGAAGACTAGGGCTCTACCATTGAGCTACGCCCGCGCGAATATATCGAGCGCGACTGTACGTCGCGGCGGAGTTCAAATCCAAATGACACCGCCCCGTGACCTTGCCGACAGCCAGGCGCAGAGCCGACGGAGCCGAGCCGTAGGATTTCCAGGTCAGTGCGGGGTGTAGCGCAGCTTGGTAGCGCATCCGCTTTGGGAGCGGAAGGCCGCAGGTTCAAATCCTGTCACCCCGACCAGCGCACGCCACACCGCAGGCGCTGCTGTCTGAGAACAACACATCTAGGAGCACACGCGTGAAGAGCACCGTCGAGCAGCTGAGCCCCACTCGGGTGCGCCTCAATGTCGAGGTGCCGTTCACCGAGCTCGAGCCCGAATTCGAGCGGGCGTACAAGGAGCTGGCCAAGCAGGTGCGGCTGCCGGGTTTTCGTCCGGGCAAAGCGCCAGCGAAGTTGCTCGAGGCGCGTATCGGGCGGGAGGCGATGCTCGATCAGGTCATCAACGAGGCGCTGCCCGCCCGGTACGGCCAGGCGGTGACAGAGTCGGACGTGCGGCCGCTCGGCCAGCCCGAGATCGAGGTCACCAAGAAGGAATACGGTCAGGAACTGGTCTTCACCGCCGAGGTCGACGTCCGCCCTGACATCACGCTTCCGGATCTGAGCACTCTGAAAGTCGCGGTCGACCCAGTGGAGATCAGCGACGAGGAGATTGGCGCGGAACTGCAGTCGCTGCGGGCCCGATTCGGCACACTCACGGGTGTCGACCGCCCGGCGCAGACCGGGGACTTCGTCTCGATCGACCTGTCCGCCACCGTCGACGGCGCAGATGTGCCGGAGGCGGCGACCACAGGCTTGTCGCACGAGGTTGGATCAGGACGCCTCGTCGAAGGACTCGACGACGCGATCGTCGGCCTGTCCGCCGGTGCGTCCCGCGATTTCACCACCATCTTGGCGACCGGACCGCACGCCGGTAAGGAAGCTCAAGTGACGGTAACCGTCGGCTCGGTAAAGGAGCGCGAACTGCCCGAGCCCGATGACGAGTTCGCCCAGTTGGCCAGCGAATTCGACACCATGGACGAGTTGCGGGCCAACCTGGCCGATCGGGTTCGTCAAGCCAAGCGTGTCCAGCAGGCGGAGAAGATCCGCGACGCGACGCTGGACAGCTTGCTGGACCAAGTGGAGATACCGCTGCCGGAGGCGATCGTGCAGGCGCAGGTGGAGAGCACCCTGCACAATGCGCTGCACGGGCTCGAGCACGACGAAGCAAAGTTCGCCGAGACACTCGCCCAGCAAGGCTCCTCCCGGGAGGAGTTCGACGCCGATGCCCGCAACGCCGCCGAGAAGGTCGTCAAGACTCAGCTGCTGATGGACGCCCTGGCTGACGACCTGGACATCCAGGTGACCCAGAACGACCTGACCGAGCGATTAGTGATGATGTCCCGGCAGTACGGCATCGAGCCGCAACAATTCCTCTCCTACCTGCAGCAGAACAATCAGCTGCCGAACATGTTCGCCGACGTGCGGCGGCAACTGACCATTGCTGCGGTGGTCGAGGCGGCCATGGTCACCGACAACGCCGGCGAGGTCATCGACACCAGCGAGTTCTTCGGCCACGGCACGGACGACGACAATGATGAGGATGACTTGGCCGACGAGGACCTCGACCTCGACCTTGACGAGGACGAATCGGCCGACGAGGCCATCGAAGCCGCAGAGGTCGACGAGCCCGCCGAGGGCGTGCAGTCCGAGCAGGCCGAGGAACTAGAGGAAACGGCGGAAACAGTCGTCTCGCCGGAGGCCGACGATGCCGAGCCGGTAGGCGAGGAAGAGGAGGCCGACTCGTCGAGCCCGGAGGCCGACTCGTCGAGCCCGAAGGCCGACGATGCCGAGCCGGTGTGACGCTCTGAGCGAACGAGCGCACTTCAGGGAGTGCGGGAAGTCACCGGTTGGTTAATGTCGGTGCATATGAAACTCGAGAAAGCAGGTGCCCCATTGTGAGCGGTGAGACTCACATGCGTTCGTCCACCCAGGGTCTGAACCTCGTCGATTCGGTCTATGAGCGGTTGCTCGCTGAGCGCATCATCTTTCTGGGGTCACAGGTCGACGATGACATCGCCAACCGGCTGTGCGCCCAGATCCTGCTGCTCGCCGCTGAAGACCCGGCGAAGGACATCAACATCTACATCAACTCGCCCGGCGGCTCGATCAGCGCCGGGATGGCGATCTACGACACCATGGTGCTGGCGCCGTGCGACATCGCCACCTACGCGATGGGCATGGCGGCGTCGATGGGGGAGTTCCTGCTCGCGGCGGGCACCAAAGGCAAGCGCCACGCATTGCCGCACGCCCGCATCCTGATGCATCAGCCGCTGGGCGGCGTGACCGGTAGCGCGGCCGACATCGCCATCCAGGCTGAGCAGTTCGCGGTCATCAAGAAGGAGATGTACCGGCTCAACGCCGAGTTCACCGGTCAGACGATGGAACGCATCGAGGTCGACTCGGATCGCGACCGCTGGTTCACCGCCCAGGAAGCCCTGGAGTACGGCTTCGTCGACCACATCATCACCAGCGCTCACCTCAACGGAGTCAAGCCATGAATCCCGATATCCAGCCGCAGGCGCGTTACATCCTGCCGTCGTTCGTCGAGCATTCGAGCTGGGGCGTCAAGGAGTCCAACCCGTACAACAAGCTGTTCGAGGAACGGATCATCTTCCTCGGAGTGCAGGTCGACGACGCGTCGGCCAACGACATCATGGCTCAGTTGCTGGTCCTGGAGTCGTTGGATCCCGACCGGGACATCACGATGTACATCAACTCCCCGGGCGGCGGTTTCACCTCCCTGATGGCGATTTACGACACGATGCAGTACGTGCGAGCCGACATTCAGACGGTGTGCCTGGGCCAGGCCGCCTCCGCCGCAGCTGTGCTGTTGGCGGCGGGCACGCCGGGCAAGCGGATGGCGCTGCCCAACGCACGGGTCTTGATCCACCAGCCATCGCTGGCCGGCGTGATTCAGGGCCAGTTCTCCGACTTGGAGATCCAGGCAGCGGAGATCGAGCGGATGCGCACCCTGATGGAGACCACGCTGGCCCGCCACACCGGCAAGACCGCCGAGGTGGTCCGCAAGGACACCGACCGCGACAAGATCTTGACCGCCGAAGAGGCCAAAAGCTACGGGATCATCGACACCGTGCTGGAGTACCGGAAGCTGTCGGCGCAGCCCGCCTAAGCCTGCACGACTGACCGTGACGTATCGGTGTCAGCGCGCCAGCCCGCGCGCGACGTCGGCGATATCAGCGGGGCGGACCCGGCAGC
>NZ_JBARMY010000137.1:0-6647 GCF_049802695.1 Mycobacterium sp. | reverse complement strand
GTCAGCACGGCCCAAATCGGTGTGTTGCGCCAACTCTCCAACGAACCGGGCCTGTCCGGCGCCGAACTGGCCCGGCGTCTCCTGATCAGCCCACAAGGCGTTCAGCTGGCGCTGACCGCGCTCGAACGCCGCGGCCTGGTGGAGCGAAAACAGGACCCCCGGCACAAGCGGATTCTGCAGGCCTACCTCACCGACGAAGGACGAAACGTCGTGGCCACGGTGATCAGCGACGCCCTGGCCGCTCACGAGACGGTGTTCGGCGTGCTCAGCGCCGAGGAGCAGCAGACCCTGCGTGAATTGCTCAGCCGTGTGGTCGAAAAGGGCACCGGCCACGAGCTGTTCAAAGACCACGTCGAACACTGACATGGCCTGTTACTCTGTCCGCCTTTGCCCACACACCACCAGCGGTATATCTAGTACTTGAGACCAATCGCAAGTAGTTGATACTCTTCCAAGGATGCCCGATTCTCGCGCTTTGTCGTATGCCGGTCCCGCGAGCGTGACCGACGCCCGCGTGGTCAACATCGACACGGCTAATGCCGCCGAATGGCCGACCGACCGCTTTGTGCCGTTGCCAGTCAAGCGCGTGATTCGTGAGACCCGCGACGCTGTCTCGATCGTCTTGGACGTTTCCGAATCGAGCGTGCAGCAATTCCGTTATCAGGCCGGCCAATTCCTGACGCTGCTGGTCTGCGTCGACGGACAGCAACATCAACGGTGCTACTCAATGTCGTCGTCGCCCGCGGTGGAAGAGGACCTACGCATTACGGTCAAACGTGACCGCGACGGTGTCGTCTCGAACTGGCTCAACGACACGGCAGTGCCAGGCTGCACGCTTCACGTCGCGCCGCCCCGGGGGCGGTTTGTCCTGAAGGACACCGATCGCGCGCTGATTGCGTTTGCGGGTGGCAGTGGCATCACGCCGGTGTTCTCGTTGCTGCAGTCAGCACTGGCGTCAACGAATCGTGGCACTTGGCTGTTTTATGCCAACCGCGCTAGGGACTCGGTGATCTTCGATGCTGCACTGGCGTCCCTGCGGGACCGCCACCCCAGCCGCTTCGCCCTGCAGCATCATTTTGACGAGGCCACCGGGATCGTCACACCTGCACAGGTTCAGTCCTTCATTGTGCACACCGAGGATGCCGACTTCTACATCTGCGGGCCGGGCCCGTTCATGGACACGGTGGAGATCACGCTCGGAACCGCAGGAGTGCCGGCTGAGCGTGTGCACCTCGAGCGCTTCGAAGCGACAGCCACGCCGCTGGTCTCCCCGGTTGAGGCTGGCGCTGTGGTCACCGAAGAGGTGACGATCGGACTGGATGGGCGCACCACCACGGTGTCCTATACTGCGGGCGATACCTTGCTGCAGACCGCCCGCATGGCGGGGCTGCGGGCTCCGTCATCGTGCGAAATCGGTTCCTGCGGAACATGTATGGCCCGATTGGCAGAGGGTTGCGCTCGGATGGTCAACAATGACGCGCTCGACGACGACGAAGTAGACGAAGGCTGGGTCCTGACCTGTCAGGCCCTGCCGACCAGCCGCACGGTGCGGGTGGTCTACGAGTGAACACCCAGGAGACGTACCGCAATGGAGCGGACTCGGTGATCAAGGTCGCGGTGGTGACCGGCGGCGCCTCGGGCATGGGTGAGGCGGCTTGCCACGAACTCGGCCGGCGCGGGCACAAGGTCGCGGTCCTCGATGTCAACGAGCAAGCAGCACAACGCGTCACCGAAGACCTTCGCGCGGAGGGTATTACCGCCATCGGTTTGGGTGCCGACGTCACCGACCGGCCTGCCGTCGAGCAGGCGTTCGCCAAGGTGCGCAGCGAGCTGGGCCCGGTCTCGGTCCTGGTGACCAGCGCGGGCTTGTTCGGGTTTTCGGCGTTCGCCGACATCACCACCGAGTCCTGGTCGCAAATCATCGATGTCAACCTGACCGGGACCTTCCACTGCTGCCAAGTCGCCCTGCCAGACATGGTGGCCGCGAAATGGGGCCGGATCGTGATGATCTCGTCGTCTAGCGCGCAGCGAGGATCTCCGTTTGCGGCCCACTACGCCGCGTCTAAGGGCGGGGTTATCACCCTCACCAAGTCGCTGGCTCGCGAGTACGCTGCCGACGGGATCACCGTCAACAACATCCCGCCCTCCGGTATCGAAACCCCGATGCAGCACCGGGCACAGGCAGCGGGATACCTAGGGCCCAACGAACAGATCGCCAGCAACATCCCGGTGGGCCACTTGGGCACCGGAGCCGACATCGCCGCGGCGGTCGGGTTCTTGTGCTCGGAAGAGGCTGGTTTCATCACCGGCCAGGTGCTGGGCGTCAACGGCGGAGCGGTGATGTGACAGCCGATGTAGCGCAGCCTTTGTCGATGGATACATGTGACTGGGAGGTTCACCATGGCACGATCGGGTAGGCCCACGGAGGGCTCTTGGACCGAGCACTACCCCGAACTGGGAACCGGCCCCATCTCATTCAGAGACTCCACGTCAAAAGACTTCTTCGAACTCGAGCGCGAAGCGGTGTTCAACAGGGCGTGGCTCAACGTCGCCCGAGTCGAGGAACTGCCCCGCATCGGGAGCTATGTGACCAAGGAGATCGAGGTCGCCCGCAGTTCGGTCATTCTGGTCAAAGGTCGAGACGAGCGTATACGTGCCTTCTATAACGTCTGCCGTCACCGGGGAAACAAGCTGGTTTGGAACGACTTTCCCGCTGAGGAGACTCATGGAACCTGTCGCCAGTTCACCTGTAAGTACCACGGGTGGCGCTACGGCCTCGATGGTGCGCTGACATTCGTACAGCAGGAGTCGGAATTCTTCGACCTCGACGCAGCCGAGTACGGATTGAGGCCGGTGCACTGCGATGTGTGGAACGGATTCATTTTCATCAACTTCGACGCCGAGCCGCGTCAGAGTCTGCGCGAATTTTTGGGCCCGATGATCACCGGCCTGGACGACTACCCCTTCGGCAAACTGACCGAACGCTACGAGTGGGTCGCCCACAACAACAGCAACTGGAAGATTTTTGCCGACGCGTTTCAGGAGTATTATCACGTCCCCTCGCTGCATCCCCAACAGGTGCCCTCGGAAGTGCGTGACCCCAACTCCGGATTCACGTGCGGGCATTTCCAACTCGACGGCCCGCACCGGCTGGTGTCCACGGCTGGGCAGCGCCGGTGGCTGCTGCCCCCGGAGTACATGTATCCGATCGAGCGCGCCACCAAGAGCGGGTTGGTCGGCCCATGGCGCACTCCCGATATTGGCCAGCTCCCGGCCGGGCTCAATCCGGGCGGCGTTGAGCCGTGGGGAATCAGCAATTTCCAGATCTTTCCCAACACTGAGATCCTGATCTACGGGGGCTGGTATCTGCTCTACCGGTACTGGCCCACCTCCTACAACACACATCGCTTCGAGGCCTACACCTACTTTCACCCCGCTCGCAGTGTGCGAGAGCGCATCGAACATGAAGTCGCTGCGGTGGTGCTCAAGGAGTTTGCGTTACAAGACGCGGGCATGCTGGGAGGTACGCAGGCCGCACTGGAATACGGCATTATCGATAACTTCCCGCTCAACGATCAGGAAATCCTGGTACGGCACCTGCACAAGGTGGTCCTCGACTGGGTCGATGCCTACCAGCGCGAAAACACCCCGGCCCCGGCAGGAGTGTGACAATGTCAGATGTTCTGCTGCCCAGCGCGTTCGCTGAATTGGAGAAGTACGCCCAAACCTGGTGTCTGGCCAGCGAAACCGAACGCTGGAACACCCGGATATCCAGCACGATGGCCGAGATGCGCGAGTTCTACGACGCGTTCTTCCCGCGGCTCGAAGAGGCCATCGAGTACTGCGACAAGTTCACGCTCGACAGTTTGCCCGATGACGCGCTCAACCTGTTGCACCTGATCTATTCGCTGATCATGGTCGCCATGTCGGTAGAGATCATGCACCAGCCCGTACCGGTCAGCGCCGCCGACGCGGTCATGATTCGAACCGGCGAACCGGTGCCTTGATCGGGGCAGCCACCCACCTCACGCCACCAATTTTTTGTTCGTTAGAAAGGACAGACCGTGAGTCTGCTTACTATCACCAAGCTCAGCGAGTCCGTGGGCGCCGAAGTCGCTGGCCTGGACACTGCCCATCTGACCTCCGACGCCTCGGTGGGTGAAGCCATCCTGGATGCGTTGGAGGACAACGGCGTTCTGGTCTTTCGCGATCTGCGACTTGACCCGCAGGCGCAGGTTGCGTTCTGCGGTCGGCTCGGCGGGGTCGACCACTCCTCCGACGGTCATCACGCCGTCGCCGGCATTTACCCGATCACGCTAGATACCTCGAAGAACTCCTCAGCGGCCTACTTGAAGGCGACGTTTGACTGGCATATCGATGGCTGCACCCCCTTGGGGCACGAGTGCCCACAGAAAGCCACCGTTCTCTCGGCCGTGCAGGTGGCCGAATGGGGCGGCGAAACTGAATTCGCTAATTCTTACGCCGCCTACGACGCACTGACCGAAGAAGAAAAAGACCGGTTCGGCTCACTGCGTGTCGTGCACTCGCTCGAGGCATCGCAGCGGCGCATCACCCTCGAACCCACCCCAGAGCAGTTGGCGCGGTGGCGCTCCCGGCGCACCCACGAACACCCGCTGGTGTGGACACACCGCAGTGGCCGCAAGTCACTGGTGCTGGGCGCCTCGGCCGATTACGTGGTCGGCATGGATCTCGACGAGGGCCGCGCCCTGCTTGAGGAGTTACTCGTGCGCGCCACTGTGCGCGACAAGGTGTACAGCCACTCATGGTCGGTCGGCGACACCGTTATCTGGGACAACCGCGGCGTGCTGCACCGAGCGGCCCGCTACGACCCCAGCTCACCGCGCGAAATGCTGCGCACCACCGTGATTGGCGACGAGCCGATCCAGTAGAACACCCGCATAGTCCAAAGATACGAAGACAGGTACCGCTGAATGACCATGTCACTGCTGTTCGTCGAGAGCAAACCCGCATCACCGGACCTCGTTGACGAAGATCACCATTGGCACGACCGCATCCATGTACCCGAAATGCTGGCGATTGACAGCTTCGTATCGGCACGCCGCTTCGATCAGCGGGCTTGATCGGTCCTTGGGTTCTTAGAGAAGCCGTATATGGCAACGGCCACGGGTCGGGCTCAAGCAGCCGTCACCTGACCTTTACGACAACCTTGCCCTTTGCGCGCCCTTTTTCCACGTAAGACAGGGCATCCGTCGTCGATTCGAAGGGGAAGATCCGGTCCACAACGGGACGTATGGCACCGGAATCGATGAGAGAGCCGAGCTCGCGTAACTGGTCTCCACTTGCTCTTATGAACAAGAACGAGTAGATGACTCCGCGGCGTTTGGCATTCCATCTGATCCGGAAGCTGAGAGCACGCATCGCTTGTATCAAGAACCAGTTCGCCCCGAATTCCTTGGCGAAAGCAGGCTCAGGCGGGGCCGGCCACCGAGATGACTTACCCGCCGGGTTTCAGCACCCTGAGGGACTTTTGAGCGTCTGACCGCCCTGGGTGTCAAGACAACGTCGTAATCATGGACGACGGTTTCGAAACGCCATCGAGGCCAGATTGGCGCTGGCGCTGACTGCTGAGATCAAAGAACTCGACGAGCGATGGCGATACTGGTCGCCGACCGTGACCCGCAGGCATCATCACCTCCGCACCCGGCGTGGGCGACATTACCGGCGCGGTCATCCTCGGACGACTCGGCGACGCAAGCAGATTCCAATCTCTGGCCGCAGTCCGGTCGTTCAGCGGCCTCGTCCCTTCCCTGGACTCCTCAGGCCTGTCCGGACGCCACGGCGGTCCGACCAAGCGTGGCGATCACCTCCTACGCGAAGCCCTGTTCATGAGCGCCAATCAGGCCCGCCGCCTCGATCCCACACTGGCGGCCAAATATCACCGCCTCATGATCGAGAGCGGCAAGCATCACAACTCCGCGTTGTGCCACATCGCCACACTGCTCACCCGCATCGTCGCCTGTTGGCGTGCACAAATCCCGTACCAGATCGGCGATGTCGACGGACAGGCGATCACCCGCGATGAGGCTCGCGCAATCATCCAAGCGCACTACACAATCCCTGACAAAGTTCGCCGATCCCGCGTCACAACAGGAACGGGCCGGCGAAGCAAGGAGTCACTACGTGCTCCATCTACCGGCCCGTCCAACCAACACGCTAAACAATCAGGCGCAGCTTGACATCCCTTAGGAACTCAACGGCGCCATCTTCACCGGAGCACCCCGACGCGGCGGCCGCACCGCTCTGCAAATCGCCCTGGGCAGCCGGGGTATCAACTACCTGACCTCAACACCCCATCATCCTCAGACCTGCGGAAAAGTCTGTGAAGACTTGTCGACGATGCTGCACCGGTGCGGCCTGACCCCGGCCAAAGTGTGACCACGGTGTCCTTCGTTCGATTTGTCGGTCGACACCGGTGCAGCGTCGCGGCGCGCACCGGCCAGAGGGATCTGACCTGATAGCGAGCGCTATCGGGACTTACTGGGGGTCAAGCGAGGCCGCGCCTTCCCCCGATGTGGGTCGGGAAGCCAGACGTTTCGCAGCAACGAGCTAATGAGCCGGCCCTCGAACGAAATTGAAACGAAGTAATGTGGAGGATCTGATCGCGA
>NZ_JBARMY010000136.1:0-7517 GCF_049802695.1 Mycobacterium sp. | reverse complement strand
GGTCAGCAGCCCGACAAGCGACGGCGGGCACAGCAGCACCAATTCCGCGTCGGGATAGGCGGCTTCGAGTGCCTCCATCGCCGGCACCGCCATCAACAGATCACCCAGACCGCCCCCGCGCAGGACGGCGATGCGCTGCACGTCGGGCCACCGCTGCTCGACGGGTCCTACGGAGATGTTGGACACCGACACGGCTCCGGCGATTACCCACTCGACGCACGGCGGAAACTCCGGAGCAGGAGCCGGCTATTCGTAGTAGCGGGCTTCGACCACGTTGCCGTCTGGATCCGGAAAGTAATACCCCTGCGGCGCCCAGCCTCTAGCGCCGTATGAATGGTTGAGCCGGGCACTGGTGTCAACCCCTTCGGCCTGCAGTCGTCCATCCAGCGCGTCGTATTCAGCCTTCGACATCGCGATGCACACGTGGTTCACCGGATGTCCGGCGCTGCCAATGACTTTCGTCATCGAATCGGTCCCGCCAGCGTCGGCCAACGGGATCAGGTCGATGATCGAGTCCTCGGACACGCGGACGCTTGGAAACGGTGCCTGTCCGGCTTTGAACTCCTCGAGCCGCAGCGGACTCAGCCCCACCACCCGGGTGTAGAAGTCGACGGATGCCTGGGCATCGGAGGTCCACAGAACGACGTGATCGAGCCGTGTCATTTCCTACCTGCCTTTTCACCGCGGGTCCCGATAACGCGGTCCGAGCGATCTCCACTGGCCGCGCCGAAGCGGGTTGTGGCTAGCGTACTGGCACGGTACGGCCGGTTCGGTTGATCTCGTATGGTCGCCAGCTATGGTGCTGCGTTCAAGTCTGTTGTTTCTGGTGGCCGCGGTGGCCGAGATCGGTGGCGCGTGGTTGGTGTGGCGCGGTGTCCGCGAGCACCGTGGCTGGGTGTGGATCGGAGCCGGATTGATCGCGCTGGGGCTGTACGGCTTCGTGGCCACTTTGCAGCCAGACGCCCATTTCGGCCGGATTCTGGCGGCCTATGGCGGGGTGTTCGTCGCCGGCTCACTTGCCTGGGGAATGGCCTTCGACGGATTTCGCCCCGACCGGTGGGATGTCATCGGCGCGCTGGTGTGCCTGGCGGGGGTGGCGGTGATCATGTACGCGCCAAGGCGTTAGCGCATGGCTCCGCTGCGCGACGCCAGGCCCGGCCGGTGAGCAGCCGCAGCCCGTTGAGTCCGACGATGACGGTAGATCCTTCATGCCCGGCCACCCCCAGCGGCAGCGGCAGCGTGCCGGCAAGGTCCCAAACGACGAGCACGGCGATGAGGGTTGCGGCGATGATCAGATTGGCTGTCACCACCCGACGCGCTCGCCGGGACAACAGGATGACAGCGGGAATGGCGGTGAGGTCGTCGCGGATGACCACGGCGTCGGCGGTCTGCAGCGTGAGGTCGGATCCCGCGCCGCCCATCGCGATTCCGGTGTCCGCGGCCGCGAGGGCGGGGGCGTCGTTGATGCCGTCGCCGACGACGGTGACCTGCTCCCCTTGATTTTGCAGCTGCCGCACGGCGGCGACCTTGTCGTCGGGGAGCAGTCCGGCTCGCACATCGGTGAGGCCGATTTGAGCGGCCAACTGGTCGGCAGTGGCCTGGCTGTCTCCGGTGAGCAGTATCGGCGGCGCACCGGTCAGCTGACGCGCAGCATCGACTGCCGTCACGGCTTCCGGGCGCAGTTGGTCGGCGATACCCAGCAGACCAACTGCTTGGTGATCGCAGGTCACAACCACCGCGGTAAACCCGCGCGCCAGAACAGCGTCGACCGCCCCGGTCGGCGGCTCACTGTCGGCAGCGCCAACCGTTTGCCGCACGGCTGACACTGAGCCCACAGCAACAAACCGGCCACCCACCATTGCGGTCACCCCGCGGCCGGGACGAGCCGTGAAACTGTCGACGCCGGGTATCTGCAAGCCGCGGTTGCGAGCAGCGCGCACGATCGCTGATGCCAACGGGTGCTCGCTGGGATGCTCGGCGGCCGCGGCCAACATCAACATCTCATCCTCACCCACTGACTCGTGGAGGCAGAAAATCTCGCTGACCTCGGGAACGCCGCGCGTCAACGTGCCGGTCTTGTCGAAGGCGATTCGCGTCGTCGCGCCAAGCCGTTCCATGACCACGGCCGACTTGGCGAGTACACCGTGCCGGCCGGCGTTGGCGATCACCGCCAGTAGCGGCGGCATAGTCGCCAGCACCACCGCGCATGGCGAGGCCACGATCATGAACGTCATCGCCCGCAGCAACGCGCGCTGCGCGGTGTCGCCGAGCAGCATGGGTACCACGAACACGACGATGGTGGCGACGACCATTCCGATCGAATAACGCTGCTCGACTTTGTCGATGAACAATTGTGTACGGGCCTTGGTCTGGCTGGCTTGCTCGACCAGAGCGGCGATGCGGGCCACCACCGATTCCTCGGCACGTCGATTAACCTTGATCCGCAGCACACCGGTGCCGTTGAGCGTTCCAGCGAAAACCTCGTCACCGGCGCGCTTGTCCTTGGGCAGCGGTTCGCCGGTGATTGAGGCTTCGTCGACTTCGCTGACGCCGGCGATCACCGTGGCGTCGGCGCCGATCCGCTCACCGGGACGTACCAGCAGCACATCACCGACATCCACTTCGGCTGCTTTTACTGTTTCCTCGTCGCCTTTGCCGGTCACCCGGGTGGCGGTCTCCGGCGCCAGGTCGAGCAGCCCGCGCACCGAGTCCGCGGTACGCGCCGTGGCCAGCGCTTCGAGCGCCCCGGAGGTGGCGAAGATGACGATCAACAACGCGCCGTCGGTGATCTGCCCAATCGCCGCAGCACCGACTGCGGCGGCGACCATCAGCAAGTCAACGTCGAGGGCCTTCTGACGTAGTGCCCGCACACCGGCCAGCGCCGGTTCCCACCCCCCGGCGGCATAGCACACGAGATACGTTGTCCACCAGATCCATTGGGGGCCGCGGGCCAGCTGAAGCATTAGGCCCACGAGGAACAAGACCAACGCCGCAGCAGCCCAGCGCATCTCGGATAGCGCCAAGGCACTGGTGTTGCGCCCCGAAACTTCGGCTTCCGATTCCGGGAAGTTCTTAATGAGGAGCGACGCCACCAATAGTCACCTCCACGATGGGACGAACGGACCAGCGCGACGATACCAGAATACATGAACATCTCTTCATGTGTTCCGACCGCGTAGGATGCGCTGCATGGGACATGGTGTCGAGGGCCGCGATCACCCGACGGCCCCGCTGGACCTGGACGCCGCGGCTCACGTCGCGACAACGCTGCAGGCACTGGCCACCCCGAGCCGGTTACTGATCCTGACTCAATTGCGCCAGGGGCCGCTGCCGGTGAACGAACTGGCCGACGCGATCAAAATGGAGCAGTCAGCGGTGTCACACCAACTGCGGCTGCTTCGCAATCTCGGATTGGTCAGCGGCGCCAGGTCCGGCCGCAACATCGTGTACTGCCTCTACGACAACCACGTCGCCCAACTGCTCGACGAAGCCATCTACCACAGCGAACACTTGCGCCTCGGGCTGGCCGACCGGCCACGGACGGCCGGTTGACCGATCGTGCGGTGTTCTCGCCTTGGACAGGATGGTGATGAACGGCTACCTCAGGGCAGCGAACGATTCGCGGGCGAAGGACAAGCGCATGGATTGCCGGATATTCACTGATCCCAGCAACGGCGCCACCTACGCCGATCTGCTCTAGTCGGCGCAATTGCCAAATCTTCGACGGAACGGCGTTGAGCGGCTCGCCGGCGCAGATCGTTGATCAGCTCGGTCCGTATGCGGAGCTGGGCATTACCCGGGTGTATCTGCGGGCACCAGCCCAGATCGAGCGCCTGGCGGAAAATTTCGAGCTGTTCGCGGGCGAGGTCCTACCTCAGTTGGCGGGAATGTACAGCGCTTCCTTCCGTAGACCGCCGGCACGGTTCCTGACGCACGACCTCACGAAGTGACGCGACCGACATCGCGCGCCAGTACAAATTCCTTTCACCATTGGAATACCAATTCCCGTCGAGCTTTACTTATCCTTTCCCCGTGACCATGCAGCAGGTGCCCGGTGGCGTTGTGCACGATCTGCCGGCCGACCTGCGCACGGCACTACTGACCAACGCTTCGGCACTCGCCGCTTGGACGGACATCACGCCGTTGGCCCGCAACGAGTTCATCTGCTGGGTCGAGGATGCCAAGAAGACGACCACGCGAGAGCGCCGCATCAGGCGAACTCAAGAAGAATTGGAGGAAGGTCAGCGCAGGCCCTGCTGCTGGCCGGGGTGCAAGCACCGAGAGCGGATTCGCAGGTGATGACCTGCGCCTTGAGGCATGCGCCGTATGACAGCGGCACCCTCGAGGTGATCTACGGCGGCGGCGGGCTGAGCGTGTTCGCAACCATCGTCGACACCACCAACCCGCCCGGGGTGACGGAGATCTGCCACTACCACTCCATCGGGGTGGACCCGCCGACGCTTCCGTGGGACGCCAACAAATTTGTGACCGGGCCCAACCCTTCGACTCCCCAGTACATCGTGATCACCCTGATCGGCGCTCAATACAGCGTCGCTGTGACCTGCAATGGCACCGGCAGTTCGGCGTCCTATTACCCGGTGTCCTACGGCTGAGCCGGGTTGCGCACCGTCAGATGTAGTAGCTTTCCTGCCCGGTCGGATATCCGCCGCCGTCGGTGGCGATATGGACGTGGTCGTAATGGTTGGCGGTCTCATTACCCAAGTTTGCCGTCCAACTCGGCGCGCCGATGCCCGGGTAATAAGCCTGCCTCCAGATGACGTGCAGTACTCCCCAGCGCTTCGCATTCGCCAGTGCGAATCCGGCGATTTGGTTGCCGAGCTGAATCCCCTCCTTGCTGCGGTAATTCGGGATCATCACGTCGATGGCCAGCCCGTTGGGATGCCATTGCAACGGATCCTGGCGAAACCCACCGATTGTGGTGATCTCCGGGAACAAAACGCTGATGGCGCGGGCGGCTCGAATGGTGTGAACCTGCAATCCTACTTCCGGGGCGATGCCGGGCGGTAACGCGAAGGGAACTTCCCTGCTGCTGACAGGTGCGCTGGCCGCCAGCAATTCTGCCGGCGCGGGTGCGACCATCAGAGGGGCGCTGTTCGGCACAGCTGCTTGGCTGAACGGAATCGCTTTGGGCACCTCCACGCAGCACCGCGGCTCTGTGCTGTGGGCGTGGAAGATCGCGACGCAGGCGGCGATCGAGGCCGCGAATGCCAGCCAACGCCCTCGGCCGTTGGCTAACAGGGCGCTGCTCACCAACAGCAGGTTACTGGTGTGTCCAGTGTGATGTGGCGATTTCGTCGTCGGGCTTCAGCGCGATTGCGGCGGTTCGAGGTAGGCGACGATGGAGTTGGTCAGGCCGCGGCGCGCCTCGTCGAGATCGGCGTAGGTTCCGAGTTGGCGTTCCGACGTCAAGCCCCGCATGGCACCGGGGATGAGCGTGGCCACTTCGCGGACCCGTTGGGGATCGACACTCAGGTCGGCGAACGCCTTCTGGCATGTCTCGTGCCAGCTTCGGCCCCAGGAGCGAAGCTCCGCTGCCGTGCGCGGATACAGACGCTCCAGTTCGGCATGCTCGCGCGGCAGCGCGGCACGTAGAGTCTCGATCGCCCGCGAATCAGGGGTGTCCAATCCGTCATAGAGGGTGTCGATGATGTCGGCGACGCGCGCCCGTAGGGAGAGCGTCGTGTCGGTGTCAACGAACAGGTTGGCCCGGCGCTCGGCGGTGAAACGCAAAACCGCCGACCACAATCCGTCGGCGTCACCGAATTGGTACTGCACGGTGCCCCACGTGACCCCGATTTTTTTGGCGATGCGGTTGGCTGAAACCGCTGCCCGGTCACCGGTTGCGAGCGCCTCGATCGCCGCCGCCAGGAGTGCCTCACGCGTGGCCAATCCGCGTCGGTTGGACCTGCGAGTCGCACTGTCCGGTTCGGGCACCGTCTGATGGTAACTCTGCAAACGCTTTCATTGACACCTCTACGAAACATTCCTAGAGTCCGATGTGAGCTCCAGTGGTGCCGACCGAAAGGATCACCGGTAATGGTTAAGCCGCCGCTGTCGATGAAACCGACCGGCTGGTTCCAAGTCGCCTGGTCTGACGAGATCAAGGTCGGCAGAGTCCACATCATGAAATATTTCGGCCAGGAGCTGATCGCCTGGCGGGCGGAGTCTGGTCAGCTGACCGTGATGAATGCTTACTGTGAACACCTCGGCGCACACCTCGGCTATGGCGGAACAGTGAAAGGCGAAGTGCTGCAATGCCCTTTCCACGGCTGGCAGTGGAGTCAGCAGGGCCGCAACGTGTGCATCCCGTACGAGGACCGGCCCAACCGCGGCCGGCGCATCCGCACCTATCCGGTGGTCGAACGGAATGAGTCGGTGTACATCTGGCACGACACCGTGGGCCGTGAACCGTTCTTCGATGCACCGGACACCTTCGCGTCGTTCGCCGACGATCGCAGCGCCGCCGACTACTACCCGCAACAGCGACTGTGCCGAACGGCACTGGAGATGCACCCCCAGTACGTGCTCGAGAACGGCGTCGACTTCGCGCACTTCAAATACGTGCACAACACCCCGATCGTGCCAGTGTTCACCCGCCATGATTTCGACGACCCAGTTTCCTACGTCGACTTCACCATCACCTTCGAAGGCGCCGACGACCAGCACATCGAGGACGTCAACAGCGGCGTCGAAGCCGTCAACGGTGGACTCGGTATCGCCGTGACCAGAAGCTGGGGGATGGTCGACAACCGCACCATCTCCTGTGTCACACCGGTCGACGAGTCCACCTCCGACGTGCGATTCACGGTGTACATCGGCCGCGCGCCCGGCAAGGACACCGAGCGGGCCGCCACCAAAGCCCAGCTGTTCGGCGACGAGGTGATCGCCCAGTTCAGCCAGGACATACACATCTGGTCACACCAGCGTTATTCCGACCCTCCGGCGCTGACCGGTTCAGAGCTACAGGGGTTCAGCGCCATCCGCCGGTGGGCGCAGCAGTTCTATCCCGACGGTAAAGGCGGCGGTGCCGCCGACTTAGCCGCCGCCAGTGCCGGCAACGCCGGCAACTGAGCCCACTTCGTACCGTCCCGCGAAAGGTAACCGCATGAGTCAGCCGATCAGGGTCTTCCAGGTGGCCACCGGCAACGTCGGCAGCGAGATGATCAAGCGCATCGCAGCTCAGCCCGACCTGCAATTGCTTGGCGTGCACTGCTATTCAACGGACAAGGTCGGTAAGGACGTCGGTGAACTGGCCGGCCTGGCCCGCGTCGGCGTCAAAGCCACCGGCTCCATCGACGAGATCATCGCGGCGAAGCCCGACGTGTTGACTTTTCATGGCGTGTTCCCCGACGAGGACCTTTACGTCGCGGTGCTCGAAGCCGGAATCGATATTGTCACGACCGCCGACTGGATCACTGGCTGGCACCGGGACCGCAACCATCCCCACCACTCCGGCAAGCCGGTCACCCAACTCCTTCAGGAAGCTTGCGAGAGAG
>NZ_JBARMY010000135.1:0-7790 GCF_049802695.1 Mycobacterium sp. | reverse complement strand
GGCCTGCGGCGGGCAGCGACCAGTTGCGGGCCGCGTCGAGTTTGGCCTGAGCCGCGTCGCGCTGCGCCACCAGCCGGTCGACATCCGCCTGCTGTTCGGTGAAGGTGCGTTTGGCGGTGGTGAGCGCCGCGACGGCGGCGTCCTGGCTGGACTGGGCGTCGGTAGCGGCCCGGTCCGCTTTCTGCTTGGCGAGCCGTGCGGTGGACTGCGTGTTGACCTGCTCGGTGCGGGCGCGCTGCAGGTTGACCATCACCTGCTGTGAGCTGGCCGCCAGGGTCCGGCCCGCCGATGCGGTGGAGATGATGTCGTCGGGGCTGGCTGCGGTCAGGTAGCTGTCCGACGGCCCGTTGACGTAGGTGGCCGCCGCGAAGGTGTTGAACCGCTGCTGGGCCGCGGCGATCGCGGCGTTGGCATCGCGGACCTCCTGCCCGCTGACGTCGACTTGGCGTTGGGCGTCGGCGGCGTTGTCGCGTGCGGATTGCACGTCGACCAGAGCTTTGTTGACGCTTTCCTGCTGGGTCTCGATGGCGCCGCGCAGGTCCTGCAGACGCTGATTGGCTTGAGCGACGTCGGCGATTAGGGCTGCAAGTGCGTTCGGGCCCGGGTCAGCCGCAGCCAGTCCGGGCGTGCAGAGCAACAGGGCCGCGCTCACCACCACAGCCACGGCAGGCCCACCCAGCCGCGCGGCCAGCCGTAAACACCAGCCGCGATAGGTAGGCATCATTCGACTCAGGTCTCCTATGGCTGAACGTGGACCAACGGCGCCAGCCGCTCAAGCGCCACTTCAACATGAGTAACATTGGCACCATAGGTCACTTCTCGAGCGATAGAAACGTTCGTCACAGATACAGCCGCGTCTGTTTGCCGTTCGTGATCGAACGGTGACCTGAGCGGCCCGCCGCGACGATTTACGCGGCGATTCGAGGTCAGCTCTCGGCTGGCGACGGATCAGCGCCCGCTGCGGTACCGGGCGCTGTGGCCGACCGCTTGCCGCGCACTTGGGCGATGCGAGTGCCGATAGCTGCGGACAGCACCCCGATCAGCACCACGATGGTGAACTCGGTCCACGGGAACTGCGGAGTGGTCAGTTGGTGCAGAAAGTTCTGCGCCGACACCACCGGGTTGCCGGTCTTGGCGTTGTCTTCGCCGTTCTCCAGCGTAGAGCGCGGGAAGTGCATGCTGTAGGAGCCGACGAACGACGGGCTGAGCACGAGCACCGTGGCATCGGGGTAGCCCGATCCGACCACGGTGGCGACGTCTCGCAGCGGCGGGTCGTTCGGCGGGTTGTGGTCGAGCACCACGACCTTGAGGTTGATGCCGTGACGGCCGGCGTCGCTGACCACTTGACGAAGTCCCGGGACGTCGGGCGGCGGCGCGAAGATGCCGTCGGCTGCGACGGTGGCTTTGACGATGGCCATGCACTGGTCGGGCGGTGCCGACAAGTCGAGGCCGACGGCTGCACAGACCTCACGCGGTATGTATTCCGGCGGGTGCGGTGCGGTCACGGACCAAGACGGTACGTGATTCGCGCAGGGGACACCCGGTCCGGGCCGGGCTGGGGCGTGACAGCGGGCGGCCGCACGGACCAGACTGGGACAATCACCTGTCCCGCGGAAATGCAGGACAAGCGTACTGTTAAAGTGTCAGCGGAACGTCGGCACCGCCTCGCCGGCGGCTAGAACTAAATCTGGGAGTTGGTATGACTGGCCAAGAGTCGGTGAATTCATTCGGTGCCCGCGACACCCTGGAAGTCGGAGACCAGAGCTACCAGATCTATCGCCTCGACGCCGTGCCCAATGTCGGCAAACTTCCTTACAGCCTCAAAGTCCTCGCCGAGAATCTGCTGCGCAACGAAGACGGCAAAAACATCACCAAGGAGCACATCGAGGCGATCGCCAACTGGGATCTTAAGGCGGAGCCCAGCATCGAGATCCAGTACACGCCGGCCCGGGTGGTGATGCAGGACTTCACCGGCGTGCCGTGCATCGTCGACCTGGCCACCATGCGGGAGGCCGTCGCCGACCTCGGCGGAAATCCCGACAAGGTCAATCCGCTTGCGCCGGCCGACCTGGTGATCGACCACTCGGTGATCGCCGACTTGTTCGGCACCGCAGACGCTTTCGAGCGCAACGTGGAAATCGAATACCAGCGCAACGGCGAGCGCTACCAGTTTCTGCGCTGGGGCCAGGGCGCGTTCGACGACTTCAAGGTGGTGCCGCCGGGCACCGGCATCGTGCACCAGGTCAACATCGAATACCTCGCCAGTGTCGTGATGCAACGGGATGGAGTGGCCTACCCCGACACCTGCGTCGGCACCGACTCGCACACCACGATGGTCAACGGACTCGGCGTGCTGGGCTGGGGTGTCGGCGGCATCGAGGCGGAAGCCGCCATGCTCGGTCAGCCGGTGTCGATGCTCATCCCGCGGGTTGTCGGCTTCAAGCTCACCGGCGAGATCAAGCCCGGCGTCACCGCCACCGACGTCGTGCTCACCGTCACCCAGATACTGCGCAAGCACGGCGTCGTCGGGAAGTTCGTGGAGTTCTACGGCGAGGGCGTGGCCGAGGTTCCGCTGGCCAACCGGGCCACCCTTGGCAATATGAGTCCCGAATTCGGTTCCACCGCAGCGATTTTCCCGATCGATCAGGAGACCATCGAATACCTGAGATTCACCGGCCGCAAGCCCGAGCAGGTTGGGCTGGTCGAGGCCTATGCCAAGGAGCAGGGCCTGTGGCACAACCCGGAGCATGAGCCGCAGTTCTCGGAATACCTCGAGCTCGACCTGTCCGAAGTGGTCCCGTCGATCGCGGGGCCCAAGCGGCCGCAGGACCGAATCGCGCTGTCGGACGCCAAATCCGCATTCCGCAATACCATTCCCGACTACGTCGGCGACGACCCCGACAAGAATGAGTACTCGAAGCTGGACGAGTCGGTTGACGAGTCGTTTCCGGCCAGCGACCCAGGGTCGACGTCGAACGGCCACGCCGACGACGTCCCCGCGGTGGCGTCCGCCGCCGAGCATGCCAACGGACGGGTCAGCAACCCGGTGCGGGTGAAGTCCGAGGAACTCGGCGAATTCGAAGTCGACCACGGGGCGGTGGTGATCGCCGCGGTCACCTCCTGCACGAATACCTCCAACCCCGAGGTGATGCTCGGTGCTGCGCTTTTGGCCCGCAACGCTGTTGAGAAGGGCCTGGCGTCGAAGCCCTGGGTGAAGACTTCGATGGCGCCTGGGTCGCAGGTCGTCAGCGACTACTACGAAAAGGCCGGTTTGTGGCCATATCTGGAGAAGCTGGGCTTCTTCCTGGTCGGCTACGGCTGCACCACCTGCATCGGCAACTCGGGACCGCTGCCCGAGGACATCTCCAAGGCGGTCAACGACAACGACCTCTCGGTCACCGCAGTGTTGAGCGGCAACCGAAACTTCGAGGGCCGCATCAACCCGGACGTCAAGATGAACTACCTGGCGTCGCCGCCGCTGGTGGTCGCCTATGCGCTGGCCGGGTCGATGGACTTCGACTTCGACTCCGACCCGCTGGGCGTAGATGAAGAAGGCGAGAAGGTCTATTTGAAAGACATCTGGCCGTCGCAGAAGGACGTCTCCGACACCATCGCGTCGGCGATCAACCAGGAGATGTTCGTCAAGAACTACGCCGATGTGTTCAAGGGCGACGAGCGGTGGCGCAATCTGCCCACGCCGAGCGGCAATACCTTCGAGTGGAACGCCGATTCGACGTACGTGCGCAAGCCGCCGTATTTCGAGGGTATGCCCGCCGACCCCGAACCGGTCAAAGACATCACCGGCGCACCGGTGCTGGCGCTGCTGGGCGATTCAGTCACCACCGACCACATCTCCCCCGCCAGCAGCATCAAGCCGGGCACCCCGGCGGCGCAATACCTCGACGAGCACGGCGTGCAGCGCAAGGACTACAACTCCTTCGGCTCCCGGCGCGGCAACCACGAGGTGATGATCCGCGGCACCTTCGCCAACATCCGGTTGCGCAACCTGCTGCTGGACGACGTCTCCGGCGGCTACACCCGCGACTTCACCCAGGATGGCGGGCCGCAGGCGTTCATCTACGACGCGGCGCAGAACTACGCGGCGAAGAACATTCCGCTGGTGGTGCTCGGCGGTAAGGAGTACGGGTCGGGTTCGTCACGTGACTGGGCGGCCAAGGGTACGAGCCTGCTGGGTGTGCGCGCGGTGATCGCCGAGTCGTTCGAACGCATCCACCGATCCAACCTGATCGGCATGGGCGTGATCCCGTTGCAGTTCCCTGAGGGCAAGTCGGCCGAGTCGTTGGGGCTCGACGGCACCGAGGTGTTCGACATCACCGGCATCGAAGCCCTCAACGACGGCAAGACACCGAAGACGGTGCACGTCAAGGCCGCCAAAGCCGCCGGCGGCGGGGATGTGGAGTTCGACGCGGTGGTGCGCATCGACACACCCGGTGAGGCGGACTACTACCGCAACGGCGGCATCCTGCAGTTCGTGCTGCGCAACATGCTGAAGTCCGGCTCGTGACGATCGCAAGCGCGGCGAAGCCCGGCGCAGCGGGTCGTCACACCAGAACCGTGGCGATCGCAAGCGCGGCGAAGCCGGGCGCAGCGGGTCGCCACCGGAAGATGTAGTCCGCCCGTGCCCAAGGTCAGCGAGGACCATCTGGCGGCTCGCCGCCGCCAGATCCTCGACGGCGCGCGTCGCTGCTTCGCCGAATACGGCTACGAGAAGGCGACGGTACGCCGGCTCGAACAGGCCGTCGGCATGTCGCGCGGTGCGATTTTTCACCACTTCCGGGACAAGGACACATTGTTCTTCGAACTGGCGCGTGAGGACGCCGAGCGGATGGCCGCCGTGGCCTCGCGCGAAGGCCTCATTCAGGTGATGCGCGACATGCTTGCTGCGCCTGAGCAATTCGATTGGCTTGCGACCCGGTTGGAGATCGCACGGAAGCTGCGCAACGATCCCGCGTTCCTGCGGGGTTGGACGGAGCGCTCGGCGGAGCTGGCCGCGGCGACGACCGATCGGCTGCGCCGTCAGAAGCAGGCCGGACGAGTCCGCGACGACGTGCCCGGCGACGTGTTGCAGTGCTACCTGGATTTGGTGCTGGACGGTTTGGTGGCGCGACTCGCCTCTGGAGAAGACCCACGGCGCCTTGATGCCGTGCTCGACCTGGTCGAGCGCTCGGTGCGGCTGGGTTAGGGCTGTCGTGCGCCCTGCCCTGCGCAGCGTGCCCCTGCCTTGCGCTGCCCTGCGCGAGCGTGCATAGCGTGCCGCTCGGGTACGGCGTGTCGTGTGCAAACACGCACGCTCGCGACGGCAGTCGGCCGGGCGCCGCGAGGTCGCTAGCGGGAGCGCGTGCGGTGGTTGGGACCGCCGCGACTGCGCATTGTGGTGCCCGATTCACGCAGCATGCTGTGGATCGATCCGTACGATTTTCCGGTGGTAGCCACCAGGTTTCGAATGCTCGCCCCGCCCTCGTAGGCGCTGCGTAACTCGTCGAGCATCTGGTCGCGGTTCTTGTTGATGTTTTCCATCGGCGCCCTCCGTGGTCCCCAAGACACGGTCAGCCTAGGAAGTCATCGGCGTCGCGGGACAGGATTCGGCGAAATCGTTTGCCGCACCGGTCAGGCCAGCTCGATCAATTCGCGATACTCCTCAGACCAGTGGTCTTCGGTGCCATCGGGCAGCAGTACGACGCGCTGCGGGTCGAGCGCCTCCGCGGCTCCGGGGTCGTGCGTCACCAACACCACCGCACCGAGGTAGCTGCGTAGTGCGTCCAGTACCTGCTCGCGTGAGGCGGGATCGAGGTTGTTGGTGGGCTCGTCGAGCAGCAGCACATTGGCGGTCGACGCCACCAGTCCGGCCAGCGCCAGCCGGGTCTTCTCCCCACCGGAAAGCGTGCCGGCCATCTGGTCGAGCTGTGCGCCGCTGAACATGAAAGCGCCGAGCAGGCCCCGCAACTCCTGTTCACCGGAATCCGGCGCGGCGTGGCGGATGTTCTCCCACACCGTCGCAGCGTCGTCGAGCGTGTCGTGCTCCTGCGCGAAATAACCGAGTTTCATACCGTGCCCGGGTTCCAGTCCCCCGCGGTCGGGTTTCTCCACGCCGGCCAGCAACCGCAGCAGCGTCGTCTTACCCGCGCCGTTGAGTCCCAGCACCACCACGCGCGAACCGCGATCGATAGCCAGGTCGACGCCGGTGAACACCTCCAGCGAACCGTAGGTCTTGGTCAAGCCTTTGGCGACCAGCGGTGTGCGTCCGCACGGCGCCGGGGTGGGGAACTTGATGCGGGCTACTTTGTCGGCCACCCGCTCCTCGTCGAGTGCGGCCATCATGCGGTCAGCACGCCGCACCATGTTCTGCGCCGCAACGGCTTTGGTGGCTTTAGCGCCCAGCTTGGCGGCTTGCGCGCGCAGCGCCGCGGCCTTGCGCTCGGCGTTGGCGCGTTCACGGCGGCGGCGCTGCTCGTCGGTGGCACGGGCGTCGATGTACTTCTGCCAGCCCATGTTGTAGACGTCGACTTCGCCGCGGACGGCGTCGAGGAACCACACCCGGTTGACGACGTCGGCCAGCAGGTCGACGTTGTGGCTGATCACCACCAGCCCACCGGTGTGCGACCGCAGAAAATCGCGCAGCCAGCTCAGCGAGTCGGCGTCGAGGTGGTTGGTCGGCTCGTCCAGCAGCAACGTCGGTGCGCCGCTGCCTCCTCCTTCCGATGCCGCGAACAAGATGCGCGCCAACTCGACTCGGCGGCGTTGCCCGCCCGAGAGGGTGCGCAGTGGCTGGGTCAACACCCGTTCGGGCAGTCCCAGGCTCACACAGATGCGGCTGGCCTCGCTTTCGGCGCTGTAACCGCCCAGCGCGGCGAACCGTTCTTCGAGTTGGCCGTATCGGCGGATCGCGCGGTCACGCGCGGCGTCGTCGGCGACCTCGGCCAGCAACACCTGCTGTTTTTCCAGGTCGGTGAGCAGCGTGTCCAGCCCGCGCGCCGACAACACCCGGTCGCGGACCAGCAGCTCGAGGTCACCCTCTTTGGGGTCCTGCGGCAGGTAGCCAATTTCGCTGGTCCGGCTCACCGTCCCTGCGTAAGGCTCGCTCTCACCGGCCAGGATGCGCAGAGTTGTGGTCTTACCCGCGCCGTTGCGGCCGACAAGGCCGATGCGGTCGCCGGGCTGCACACGCAGCGCCGGACCGTCGGCGAAAAGCAACGTGCGCGCGCCAGCGCGGACCTCAAGGTCCGTTGCCGTGATCACGTCACTCTCCTCTGGCGGACTTATCTATCGTCGGTGAACGCCGGCGGTCGTTTCTCGGCGCGCGCAGTGACCGCTTCTTCGAAGTTGGCGGTGAGCAGTCGGACAAAGAGCTGTCCCAGCCCCTCGGCCTGCATGTGCCCTTCCAGATTAGCGGCGTCCAGTCCACTCCACAGTGTGCGCTTGGTCAACTCGGTCCCGGGCCGGGAGAACGAGGCGATCCGTTCGGCCAGCACGTAGCACGTGTCGAGCAGCTGCTCGTCGGGCACCCGGTAGGACACCAGCCCGATGCGCTCGGCTTCCTCGGCGTCGACGTCGCGGCCGGTGAGCATCAGTTCGAAGGCGCGGGACGAGCCGATCGCCCGCGGCAGCAGATAGCTGAGCCCGAGCTCGCTGGCCGTCAGCCCGTTGTTGATGCCGGCCGCCCGGAAATAGGCACCCGTCGACGCGACGCGGATGTCGGCCGCCAGCGCCAGGCACAGCCCGCCGCCGATGGCGGCGCCGTTGACCGCCGCGATCACCGGCTGGTGCAGCCG
>NZ_JBARMY010000134.1:0-2174 GCF_049802695.1 Mycobacterium sp. | reverse complement strand
CCACCTACGACGACGCGGCTCGCAACCAGGTCAGTGCAGCACGGGACACCGTCCCGTCCGACCGCGCTGCTCTGCAATCGCTGCTGCGCGGACGCGACACCTGGACTGTCGCTTAACGTGGCCGCATCGAATCCAGCGCGGCTGGCAGGGATTGTGCTGGCCGGTGGAGAATCCCGGCGTATGGGCCGGGACAAGGCGACGCTGCCGGTGCCAGAGCCCGTCGGCCAGGCACGCGTGCGGAGGTCGCCGACGGCCGGGCGACCGGATGGCGCTCCGACACTGGTCGAACATGTTGTCGGCGTGGTCAGCGAGCGATGCCAGCCGGTGTTCGTCATGGCAGCACCAGGACAGCGACTGCCTGCGGTGCAAGCCCAGGTGGTGCGCGACGAGTTGCGCGGTGCGGGCCCGCTATCGGCGACCGGCCGGGGCTTGCGTGCGGCCGCAGAGGCCGGTGCGACCCGAGCATTCGTCAGCGCGGTCGACATGCCGTTCCTTGACGCCGACCTGATCGACGAGCTGTGGAGACTGGCCGAACAGGTGGACGCCGACGTGGTGCTGCCGTGGGACGGTCGCGACCACTACTTAGCTGCGGTGTACCGAACCGCGTTGGCGTCGCATATCGACGCGCTGTTGACCGCGGGGGAGCGCGCGATGCGCGCCCTGCTCGACACTGTCGATGCTCAGCGTCTCGTCGTGTCAGACGGTCACTCGTTGGCCAACGTGAACTCGGCTGCCGATCTGCAGTCACTGGCCGCCGCCGGTCGCTGACGCCCGCGACCCGCTTGCTCGACCTCTTCGGTCGTATGCCTGTGCGGTTGAGCAATCCGAATAGACGCTCAGCTAATGATCGGTATGAGTATTTCGTCCTCGACGCCGGAATGACCTATTCTTGGGGCCGGTTCTTCTGTGAAACGGTAAGCGTCAGAGCCTGTCCAGTCGGTGAATATGGTGCGGGTGATTCTGCGTAATCCGTTGTAACCGACAAGGTTCGAGCCTGCAGCGATTTCCTCATGTCTCGGACCTGGCGGCGCCCGCTGCTGGTCGACTGGCGCGGCAAATTGCAAGCATTCGGGTTAGTGATGTTGCGGTTTGCTGATGACGACTGCCGTCGCCGACAACTACCACCGGTGGTCATGCCGGCTCGCCACGCATTGTTCTGAAATATGTCACACACAGGGATTAGTCACCGGTATTCGCGCACGGTGCCAGTGAACAGCAGTGAAGTTGCCCGCGCGCACTCCCCTGTGCAGTGGCTATCCACGGGTTCCGCAACGCCGGCGTCTGAGGACAATTTTGTGAAATTCCGTAAAGAATGCCGCAAGCTGGCATATTGCCAGAAACAACTCAGGAAGAAGCAGCCTCGGCGCCTGAACGGCATTAGGCACGTGTACAGCTGCTTGTTGAATCGGCGGATGCCGCGACGCAATTCAATGCGAAGTGACCGACTGCACGGCACTGTATACGTCCAGCAAAGCTGTGCACCAGGTCACAATAATTGCGTGATCTGTCTCACGCCGAGCGAATCTCATTGGTGGTGTTCACTTTGACGAAAAGAGTGAGCTGACCAGCGATATCGCCATTTCAAGTCGTCGCTATGATCTGTTATCGCCTGGCATTTGCCTGATCTTCCCGGGATGACGAATGTGTTCCCGTCTCGTACGGTCCGTTGCGGCCCGAAAACGGGCAAAGAAAATCGAATTCACGGAAACTGCGTGCGAGCGGGGCTGCAGCGGCGACAGCCGTCCAGCGGCCGGCGGGCAATGGCCCCGTCAGGTGGAACCTCCGCTGTCGTGCCGGACCGAGACGGCACTTCCGAAGCACCAAACGCCTGAAACAGGCTTTCGCTCCACCTCCGGGTGGGGCTGCTTCGGCGCGCGCTGCACGAAAGGAACGAGATTGAAGATCGTCCGTAACACGCTTGCCGCGGCAGCAGTCGCGGGAGTTTTCGCCACGGCTCCGATCGTCCTGCCGACCGGGATCGCCCACGCAGACGACGTCGGACTGGACGCGACTGCGCCAGTCGCCAGTCCGCCCGCAGACGACCCTGGCCTCGACGCTACGGCGCCCGTGGGTGCACCCGCAGATGATGTGGATTTCGACGCCGCCCCGCCAGCGGATGTGCCCGACGATGCGCCGCCGCCCGCCTACGCCCCGCCAGCGGATGTGTCCGACGA
>NZ_JBARMY010000133.1:0-14239 GCF_049802695.1 Mycobacterium sp. | reverse complement strand
GCGCTCATCAGCGCCACCTCCTCCTCATCGCTTCGCTCTGCATCGTCGTCGGTGCGTTCATGACGCTTCATCCTCTGCTGGTTGATTCTGATTGGGCCGTGATTCGGGCCAGCGGCTGACCGACCTTCACTTGCTCACCGCCGCCGACGAGTAGCTCGACCACTCCGTCGACGGGCGCCGATAACGCATGTTCCATCTTCATCGCCTCCACCGTCACGACGACGGTTCCAGCGGTCACCTCGGCGCCGTCCGCGACGCCCACCGAGACGACGGTGCCCGGCATCGGGCTGCGCAGATCCGCGTCGCCGGTGTGGGTGTCCTCGGCACGCACCGGCGCCTCCCGCACCTCTTCGATCATCGCGGTCACGCCTGCGCCGGCCAGCCATACCTGGTTGTCGGCGGCGGCGACGACAAATCGGCAGCGCACACCGTCAAGCGTCAGCACGAGCCACCGGCCGTCGGAAGCTGCTTGCAGCGTGCGTGTTTCGCCGTCCTCGACGCGCACCACCGCCGCCTCAGGCGTGCCGGTGATGTAGACGTGGTCAGTGCGCTCCCCGCCGCGCAGCCGGAATCCCACCGGCACCCGGGCACCCAACCGCCACCCCGACGGAAACGCCCAGAGATCGCCATCCGGCGCAGGCCACAGCCGCAACCAACGGTAGGCCGCCGCGGCGATGAAATGCTCGTCCGTCGGCGGTGCCGCAACGAAATCGCCGGCACGGCGGTCCAGCAGCCCGGTGTCCAGCCGGCCGGCGGCCACGTCGGCATCGGCCAGCAGGAAGCGCGCGAATTCGATGTTGGTGACGACGCCGAGCACGGCGGTACTCGCCAACGCCTGATCCAGCGCACGCAACGCGGCGGACCGGTCGGCGCCGTGCGTGATCACCTTGGCCAGCATCGGGTCGTACTGGCTGCCGACAGTCATGCCCGCAATAAGTCCGGAATCGACCCGAACGCCAGGGCCGCTGGGTTCGACGACCTCCAGCACATCGCCGCCGGTCGGCAGGAATCCTCGGGCGGGGTCCTCGGCGTACACCCGGGCCTCGATCGCGTGTCCCTGCGCGACGATGTCCTCTTGGGCGACGGTCAGCTTCTCCCCCGCGGCGATTCGGACCTGCCAGGCCACCAGGTCCCACCCCGTGACCATCTCGGTCACCGGGTGTTCCACCTGCAGCCTGGTGTTCATCTCCATGAAGAAGAACTCGTCGGGCCGGTCGGCGGAGACGATGAACTCCACCGTGCCGGCACCGACGTAGTCCACGCTGCGCGCCGTGTCGCAGGCCGCGGTGCCGATGCGGGCGCGGGTCGCGGCATCCAGCAACGACGAAGGCGCCTCCTCGATGACTTTCTGATGGCGGCGCTGCAGGCTGCATTCGCGCTCACCCAGGTGCACCACATTGCCGAAGCCATCAGCCAGCACTTGGACTTCGATATGCCTGGGTCGCAACACGTATCGTTCGAGGAACAGCGTGTCGTCACCGAACGCGGCGGCCGACTCCCGGCGGGCGGCGGCCAGCGCCGCGCCCAGGTCCGCGAGCCGCTCGACCATGCGCATCCCTTTGCCACCGCCACCCGCGGACGGCTTGACCAGGACCGGGAAGCCGATCTCGTCGGCGGCGTCGATCAGTTCCGTGTCGGTCAACCCGGGGCGTGCGATGCCGGGCACCACGGGTACGCCGAATGCCGAGACGGTAGCCTTCGCGGCGATCTTGTCGCCCATCGTATGGAGGGCAGCGACCGGCGGACCGATGAAGGTCACGCCCGCCGATGCCAGTGCTGCGGCGAATTCGGCGTTCTCCGACAGGAATCCGTACCCGGGGTGCACGGCTTGGGCACCGCTACGCGCCGCGGCGTCGACGACCGCAGCGATGTTCAGATAACTGTCGCGCGCCGGCGCCGCCCCGATCGCCACCGCCAGATCAGCCTCGACGACATGGCGGGCGCCGGCGTCGGCGTCACTGTAGACCGCCACCGACCGGATGCCCATCTCCTTCAGCGTCCGAATCACCCGGACGGCGATCTCACCCCGGTTGGCCACCAGAACGGTGCGCAGCTCTCCCCTACCCATCCGCGCTACATCCGGAAGACGCCGTAGGAGACCGGCTCGACCGGCGCATTGGCTGCCGCCGAAAGAGCCAGTCCGACAACCGTTCTGGTGTCGGCCGGGTCGATGACACCGTCATCCCAGAGCCGGGCCGTCGAATAGTACGGATTGCCCTGGTGTTCGTATTGCGCGCGGATGGGAGCCTTGAACCCCTCCTGCTCGTCGGCTGACCACGAATTGCCGGCGTTCTCCAACGCCTCGGCACGCACCGTGGCCAGCACCGACGCCGCCTGCTCACCGCCCATTACCGAGATCCGGGCATTGGGCCACATCCACAGGAAACGGGGCGAATACGCCCGCCCGCACATCGAGTAGTTGCCCGCCCCGTAAGAGCCACCGATGACGACGGTCAGCTTGGGCACCCGCGCACACGCCACCGCGGTCACCATTTTGGCTCCGTGTTTGGCGATGCCGGCCGCCTCGTAGTCGCGGCCCACCATGAAGCCGCTGATATTCTGCAGAAACAGCAGCGGCACCAACCGTTTGTCGCACAGCTCGATGAAATGCGCGCCCTTGAGCGCTGATTCGGAGAACAGCACGCCGTTGTTGGCGACGATGCCGACCGGGTGGCCGTGGATGCGGGCGAACCCGGTGACCAGCGTACCGCCGTACTCGGCCTTGAATTCCTGGAATTCGCCCGCGTCGATAAGGCGTGTGATGACGTCGCGCACGTCGTAGGGGATCCGGGCGTCGACGGGCACCACGTCGTAAAGTTCGGTCTGGTCAGCGATCGGTTCAATTGTGGGCAGCACGTCCCACACCGGCGGTTGACGCGGACCCAGGGTTGCGACGATGCGGCGGATGATGCGCAACGCGTCGCGGTCATCGTAAGCGAGGTGATCGGTGACGCCGGAGGTTTTGGAGTGCAGATCTCCGCCGCCGAGCTCTTCGGCGCTGACCACCTCGCCGGTGGCGGCTTTCACCAGCGGCGGGCCGCCCAGGAAGATGGTGCCCTGGTTGCGGACGATGACGGCTTCATCGCTCATCGCCGGAACGTAAGCACCTCCGGCCGTGCAGGATCCGAGAACAGCCGCGATCTGCGGAACACCCTCGGCGCTCAGCTTGGCCTGGTTGTAGAAGATGCGGCCGAAGTGCTCACGGTCGGGAAACACTTCGTCCTGGCGCGGCAGGAATGCGCCGCCGGAGTCGACGAGGTAGATGCAGGGCAGCCGGTTCTGGCCGGCGATCTCCTGTGCGCGCAAATGCTTCTTGACCGTGACCGGGTAATAAGTTCCGCCCTTGACGGTGGCGTCATTGGCCACAATCATGCATTCCCGGCCTGAGACCCTGCCGATTCCGGTGATGATGCCCGCGGCCGGGCATTCGCCGTCGTACATGCCGTCGGCGGCAAGCGGCGCAACCTCCAGGAAGGGGCTGCCCGGATCGAGCAGACCGTCCACCCGGTCACGTGGCAGCAATTTGCCGCGTCCCACGTGGCGAGTGCGGGCGCGTTCCGTTCCGCCCAGGCTCGCCGCGGCCAGTTTCTCGCGCAACTGCGACACCAGGGCACGATGCGCCTCGCGATGCGCCGCCGGAGAGGTCATTCGGTGCCCACCAATTCGGTTAACGACGACTAACTCGTGTTATGTTAGTGGCGATTAACCGAAGTGTCCAGGAGGCGGTCATGTCAGCGTCTGCCCCGGCCGGTCGCACCGACAACCCGAATCGCCGCAGCCGCCTGAAATCCGACCGGCGCCTGCAGTTGCTCACCGCCGCCGAGCGACTGTTCGCCGAGCGCGGCTTTCCGGCGGTGCGGCTCGAGGACATCGGCGCCGCCGCCGGGGTCAGTGGTCCCGCGATCTACCGGCACTTTCCCAACAAGGAATCGCTGCTGGTCGAACTGCTGGTCGGGATCAGCACCCGGCTGCTTGCCGGCGCCCGCAAGGTCCGATCCGACAGCAACGATCCGGCCGCGGCGTTGGCCGGCCTCATCGACTTTCACCTCGACTTCGCGTTGGGCGAACCCGACCTCATCCGTATCCAAGACCGCGACCTCGCCCAGCTACCGGCTGCGGCCGAGCGCCAGGTCCGGCGGGCCCAGCGGCAGTATGTCGAGGTCTGGGTGGGCGTGCTTCGCCGGCTGCACCCGGAGCTGGCCGAGACCGACGCCCGCCTCAGGGCCCATGCCGTATTCGGGTTGCTGAACTCCACACCGCACAGCCTGAAGCCGGCAGACACCAGACCGTCTACAGCAGCGCGTCCCCGCGCCGTGCTGAAAGCTATGACGGTCGCTGCCTTGCAGGCCGGTACCGACCGCCGATCGTGACCCGCGGCCGCTGACCGCGACTTACGATCAGCCCATCCAGGTCGATCGTTTGGGTACCCTGCAAATCATGAGGCGGGCATGATCGATCCACGCCGTAGCAGCCGAGCTCGACAGAGGTTGGAAGCGACCGAGCCGCGCGCCGATTATCAGCCCCGCACCGATCCCGCTTACAGCGGACAAGTGCCCTACGGTCCGACGTACGGATCGGCCGTTCCTCCACAACGGGACCCGAACGCAACCGCCCCGACCGACCGGTTGCCGCAGTACTGGCTGCAAGGCCACTCCCCGCCGGAATGGCAGTACGGCCAATTCCCGCCCGCTGAACCGCCACAGGGCGGGTCGCCGCCCAGGCAGTCGAAGCCGCCGCGTTGGTTGTGGATCGCGGCCGGCGCGGCGGTGTTACTCGTTGTGGCACTCGTCATCGCTCTGGTGATAGCCAACGGATCGGCGAAGAAGGAGACAGCGGTTCCGCCGTTGCCCGCGATGCCCGGCTCGAAATCACCACCGACGACCAGCGCGTCGCCCAGCATCAGCGCACCGCCGTCAGCCCCCGCGACCAGCCCGGTTCCCAGCACCGCCCCGGAGACGACCACCGCCGGTCCGTCCGAAACCGTGGATTACAACGTCACCGGCGAAGGCCGGGCGATCAGCATCAGCTACGTGGACAACGACGGCGTCATGCAGATCGAGTTCAACGTCGCCCTGCCGTGGAGCAAGGAAGTCAGCTTGCCCAAGTCCAGAAATCAACGGGCCACCGTCACGATCGTCAACATCGGCCACAACGTCACCTGCTCGGTCACAGTCGACGGGGTACCAGCCCACCAGCGCACCGGCGTGGGCCTGACCGTGTGCGACGCGGCAAGATAAGGCCGACGTTCTCCCTTCTAGAGCAGACTTTCCGATTGCGGAGCTTCCCGGCGTTCGACGCGGCGCGGGACCCGGACGAGCAGCAGCGCCAGCAGGCCGGCACTGAGCACGACGTCGAGTCCGCCCATGCCGAACCGCGTGCCGTGGAATGCGTCGACGAAGACCGAGAACAGCCAGGGCGCCAAGAAGGACACCGCGCGGCCGCTCATGGTGTACAGCCCGAACGCCACGCCCTCCTTGCCCTCCCTGGACATCCGCAGCAGCAAAGTGCGCGCCGACGACTGGGCCGGTCCGATGAACAGGCACAACAGCAGTCCACAGATCCAGAACGCCCGTGCACCGGACAACGTCATCAAGACGAGTCCGACCGCGATGATCGCCGCCAGAGATCCGGCGATCACGGGTTTGGAACCGATTCGATCGTCGAACAGTCCGCCCAACGCCGCACCGCACGCGGCGACCACACTCGCGGAAACACCGAAAATCAACACCTCAGCCTGAGAAATACCGTAGACGTTCACACCGAGCACCGCACCGAACGCGAACAATCCCGCCAATCCGTCCCGGAATACCGCGCTGGCCACCAGGAAGAACACCAGGTTGCGGTCCCGTCGCCATTCGACCGTCAGCTCTGACCACAGTTTGCGGTAGCCACCCAGCAGGCCGCCGCTGGGCTGTGGCTCTTCGTCGACGGCGGGCAGTTTGCGAGCGGTCGACAGCAGCGGTGCGGCGAACACCGCCAGCCACGCCGCAGCCAGCAGCATGGCGGCCCGCACGTTCAGGCCGTCGTGAGTGGTGAGGTGCAGCAAACCGCGGGTGGGCCCCTTGCCGGAAATAAAGCCCAGGTAGACGACCAGCAGCAGGCAAACGCTGCCGGTGTATCCGGCGGCCCAGCCGAAACCGGAGATCCGGCCCGCGCTTTCCGGGGTGGAGAGCTCCTTGAGCATGGTGTTGTACGGCACGCTCGCCAGGTCACTGCAGGCCGCGGTCGCGGCGAGCAGTACCAGACCCGGCAACAGATACCGCGGATCGTCGCGAATCAGGCTCATCAGGCAGGTGAAGGTCACGGCCAGGCCGGTGAGCAGGGTTAGGGCCAGCCGGCGTCGCCGCGGCGCCTCCACCCACACGCCGATCAGCGGCGCCAGCAACGCGATTGTCAACCCGGCCACCGACAGCGCCCGGCCCAGCCAACTCGCGGGCGAAGTGCCGCCCGGCGTGCCCTCGCCGACGGTGCCGGTGAGGTACACCGAGAACACAAACGTCACGACGATCGCGTTCAGGCCGGTCGCACCGAACTCCCACAGCGCCCACGCCAGCACCCGGGCGCGATGAGACACCTGCACGCCCCCCGGATTGCCCATTTCGGCAGCGTATATGTCACTCAGACGACCCGCCGTGCGCGCGGCCGCTTCGGGCGACCTGTCTACGATTGCCGCATGCCGATACCCGCTCCCAGCCCCGACGCCCGCGCCGTTGTCACCGGAGCGTCGCAGAACATCGGCGAAGCACTGGCCACCGAGCTCGCCGCCCGCGGCCACAATGTGATCGTCACCGCGCGACGCGAGGATGTGCTCAACACCCTGGCCGGCCGGTTGGCCGATCAGTATGGCGTCGTCGTCGAGGTGCGACCGGCCGATCTCGCCGACCCCGGCGACCGGGCGAAGCTGGCCGACGAACTGGCCGGCCGGCACATCTCCATCCTGTGCGCCAACGCCGGTACCGCGACCTTCGGCCCGGTCTCAGCGCTCGATCCTGTCGCCGAACGAGCGCAGGTGCAGCTCAACGTTCTCGGCGTGCACGACCTCGCTTTGGCGGTGTTGCCGGGGATGCTCGAACGCCGAGCCGGCGGCATTCTGATTTCCGGTTCGGCGGCCGGTAATTCGCCGATTCCCTACAACGCCACCTATGCCGCCAGCAAAGCCTTCGTCAACACGTTCAGTGAGTCGCTGCGAGGTGAACTGCGTGGCACGGGTGTGCACGTCACGGTGCTGGCGCCGGGGCCGGTGCGCACGGACCTGCCAGATCCGGCGGACGCCTCGCTGGTGGACAAACTGGTGCCGGAGTTCTTGTGGATCTCCACCGAGCACACCGCCCGGTTATCGCTGGATGCGTTGGCGCGCAACAAGATGCGCGTCGTACCGGGCGTGACGTCGAAGGCGATGTCGGTGGCGAGCCAGTACGCTCCGCGCGCCGTCGTGGCACCGATCGTCGGCAGCTTCTACAAGAAGTTGGGTGGATGAACTATCGGCGTCGGCGCTTGTTGCCGCTGTTGCCGAGCAGGCTCCGAACCAGCTCCCGGCCCATCGCGTTGAGGAACGTCTGGAAGCCGCGGCTGTTGACGAAGCGCTTGAACGGGCCCGGCTTCTTCTCCGGCGGAGCAGGCTTCGACGCTTTTCCTTTGGCGGCCGGCTGCTCGGGCGGGGCGGCCTGGGCGGCTCTCTCGTTCAGGATCTCGTAGGCGGACCGCGAGTCGACGCTCTGACCGTATTTGGTGTGCAGCGGACTGGCTTTGGCCGCGCCGCCGATCGCGTCGTTACCGATGGCCGCCATCAGCGACCGCGGCGACCGCAGCCGGGTCCACGCGACCGGGGTCGGAGCGCCGCGCTCCGACAACACGGTGACGACGGCCTCGCCGATGCCCAGCGACGTCAATGCCGAACCAAGGTCGTACACATCGGTCTTCGGGTACGTGCGGACGGTCTTCGTCAACGCCTTCTGGTCGTCCGGGGTGAACGCACGCAGAGCGTGCTGGATACGGGCCCCCAGTTGCGACAACACGTCGTTGGGCACATCGGTGGGCAGTTGGGTGCAGAAGAATACTCCGACCCCCCGCGAGCGGATCAGTTTGACGGTCTGCTCGACTTGCTCCAGGAACGCTTTCGACGCATCGGTGAACAACAGGTGTGCCTCGTCGAACACGAACACCAGCTTGGGTTTGTCCAGGTCGCCGATCTCCGGCATGAACTTGAACAGTTCGGACAGCACCCACATCAAGAATGTGGAGAACAACACCGGACGCGCGGCCTGATCACCGAGTTCCACCAGCGAAATGATCCCGCGGCCGTCGTGATTGACGCGGACAAGATCCCGCGGTTCAAATTCCGGCTCGCCGAAGAAGGTGTTGGCGCCCTCGGCTTCCAGGTTGACCAGCGCCCGGAGGATGACGCCGGCCGTCGCCGCCGAAACCCCGCCCAGCGCTTTTAATTCGGCTTTGCCTGCGTCGCTGGTGAGATGGGCGATCACCGCGCGCAGGTCCTTCAAGTCCAGCAGCGGTAACTCCTGCTGCTCGGCCCAGTGGAAGATCAATCCGAGCGTGGACTCCTGAGTAGTGTTCAGGCCCAGCACCTTCGACAGCAGGACGGAACCAAAGCCGGCGATGGTAGCCCGAATCGGCACCCCGATGCCGCCGGTACCCAGCGAGTAGAACTCCACCGGGAAACCTGCCGCCTCCCACGGATCGCCGGTCTCCTTCGCGCGTGCGGTGATCTTGTCGCTGCCCTGCCCGGGTCGCGCCAGCCCGGACAGGTCGCCCTTGACGTCGGCCATCAGCACCGGCACACCTGCTGCCGACAGTTGCTCGGCGAGCAGCTGCAGGGTCTTCGTCTTGCCCGTGCCGGTAGCCCCGGCCACCAGACCGTGGCGATTCACCGTGGCCAGCGGGATGCGGATCTGCGCGGCGGGGTCCGTCTTACCGTCGACGACCACCGTTCCCAACTCCAACGCCTGGCCCTCGACGGCATATCCGGCGGCGATCTTCTGAGCGGGTGTCCCGGCCGGGTCCGTGCTCGATGTTGATTCAGCGCTCATGGTGCCGCGTGCCTTTCTCCGGCGGTTCGGTGACTACGGCGGGCAATGCTTGACACTACTGGCACCGACCTGCGGTTGCTTTGAATACGGCTACCGGCAAGTGGCTACGCTGAGCGCTGTGCGCGACGAATTGGTGTGGATCGACTGCGAGATGACGGGGCTCAACCTGGAATCAGACAAGTTGATCGAAATCGCCGCTCTGGTCACCGACGCTGACTTGAACATCCTCGGCGACGGCGTGGACGTCGTGGTCCACGCCGATGACGCTGCCCTGTCGTCGATGATCGACGTCGTGGCCGACATGCACACCCGATCGGGCCTGATCAACGAGGTCAAGGCCTCGACGGTCGATCTGGCGACCGCTGAGACGATGGTGCTCGACTACATCCGCCAACACGTCAAGCAAGCCAAGACCGCGCCCCTGGCGGGCAACTCGATCGCCACCGACCGGGGTTTCATCGCCCGGGACATGCCGGCTCTCGACTCTTACCTGCACTACCGGATGATCGACGTGAGCTCGATCAAGGAGCTGTGCCGGCGCTGGTATCCCCGCATCTACTTCGGCCAACCGGTCAAGGGGCTTACGCACCGGGCGCTCGCCGACATCCACGAATCGATCCGCGAGCTGCAGTACTACCGGCGCACCGCGTTCGTACCCGCTCCGGGACCTGCCACCAGCGAAATCGCCGCGGTCGCCGCGGAATTTGGCCCGGAGTCGGGCGCGCCGGACAGAATCGATTCGGCTGCCGAGCACCCGAGCGGCTAGTATCGACGACGCCGCTGTCGCCCAGGTGTTTGGGTCGGCTGGTGGCGATGGTGGGTGTAGTTCAGTTGGTAGAGCGTCAGGTTGTGATCCTGAATGTCGCGGGTTCGAGTCCCGTCACTCACCCCAACAGGCCAGGGCCGTAATTCGGGGCCTTGAGCCTATTGCTCGCCTGTCGCAGAGACGGTCCGGAGGCGGCTGATGCCGATCACTGTCGAGATCCGCGAAGCCCGACTGCAGGAATACCGCCGGGTTGCGCAGATGCATTACCGGGCGTGGCGGCAGTCCTACAGCGGCATCCTGCCGCCTGTGTTGCTCGATCTGTTCGACGATCCACTGCACTGGGCCGACAACGTCTATCCAGAAAAGCTCAGCCAGCCCGGGTGGGCCATGTGGCTCGCCGAGTCCGGCGGTGCCCCCGTCGGCGTGAGCATTGTCGGACCTGCGCCGGACCGTCCCGACCGACTCGAAATCGACGCTCTCTATGTCACGCCCGAATGTCAACGACAGCGCGTGGGCACTCTGCTGCTCGCCGACGCAATCACCGCACACCCTGGCGGTGACGTCGTGTTGTGGTGCGCTGAAAAGAACCACCGCGCACGCCGCTTCTACGAAGCCAAGGGCTTCCAACTCGATGGCCGCACGCTGGACTGGAAGCCCATCCCCGACATCGCGGTGCCGCAGGTGGGGTACATCCTCAAGCGTTCAGTCATCAAGGCCTGACGTCAGGCGTTGGCGTTACCGGCGTGCCACTGCTCCCAGGGGATGTTCCAGTCACCGAGTCCCTCGGTACCGGACAGCGTCGGGCCGACGGTATTGCTGATCTGCACGACGTCGCCCCGCTTGATGTGGTCGTAGAACCACATCGCATTGCTGGTATTGACGTTGATGCAGCCGTGGCTGGTGTTGGTGTGGCCCTGCGCCCCGACTGACCAGGGCGCGGCGTGCACGAAAACGCCGCTGTAGGAGATCTGAGTCGCCCAGTCGACATCCGTGCGGTAGCCGTTGGGCGAGTTGACCGGCACGCCGTAGGTCGACGAGTCCATGATGATGTGCTTGTATCGCTCGCCGACGACGTAGGTGCCGTTGGCGGTCGGGGTGCTGTCCTTCCCCATCGAGACCGGCATCGTCTTCACGACCTCGCCGTTGACGTGCACGGTCAGCGTCTTGGTGTTGTCGTCGACGGTCACGATGGCCTCGTCACCGATGGTGAAGTGGGTGTTGACGTTGTCTTCACCGAACAGCCCGTCGCCCAGCTTGACGCCGTAGGTGTTGACTGCGACGTTGACCGCCGTCCCCGGCTTCCAGAACTCTTTAGGACGCCACCGCACTTCGCGGTTGTTCAGCCAGTAGAACGCCCCCTCGACGGGCGGGTCCGCCTTGATCACGATCGCCTTCTCGGCCGCGGCGCGGTTTTCGATGTCCTCGTCGAACCGGACCGCCACCGGCGCTCCGACACCGACGACTTCACCGTCGAGGGGTAAGACGTAGGGCATCGTGAGGTCTTGCGGCGACTGGGTCTCGAAGGTCATCTGACGGCTGGCCACCCCGCCGAGGCCGCGCGCTTTGACGGTCAGCGTGTAGCGCCGGTTGAAGCCGAGCGGTTCGGTGGTCGACCAACGCACACCGTCGGAGGTCAACTCGCCGTTGACCGACCTGCCGTTCTCGTTGATCAGGGTCACACCGGCCAGCACACCGTCCTCGGCGCTGACGGTCACCGGCGCGTCGACCGCGACGCCGACGGCGCCGTCGGTCACCGAGGCGGTCAGCTTCGGGACGAGCAGATCGCTGTACGGACTGGCCTTATCGAAGATCACCTTCTCCGGCGTTCCGGCGTCATCGCTGCTGCAAGCGCCGGCGCCCAAGACGACCGCAGGGATGATCAGCGCGCTTAACCACAATCGACGCCAACGCGCATGCGCCACTGACACTAAAGCTGCTCCCCGTCCGACCCGACAAACTTGTAAACTCGCCAGTAGTTTAGAGCCAAGCGGCGACTGCACTTGTGACGCTCCCGCGATTGTCTGCAGATTCGCCCGAGCCAGCCAGTGCCTGTTATTGTCGCTGGCTGAAGACCTAGCGCCGTTAGCTCAGTTGGTAGAGCAGCTGACTCTTAATCAGCGGGTCCGGGGTTCGAAACCCTGACGGCGCACTCAGTAGTGATCGCCGGGTTGCCCGTCGCCGCGCGGTTACCCGACTGTAGATTGGAAGCGCGACGTGGGATGCGAGGCGCAGGAGTGTCTCGCACCGACCGGGGGACCCACACCCCGAACAACTTGATGGAGGGCCACGACCTCAACGAGAATGGGGTTGCCCCAGCACCGCCGGCCCTCAGGTTCCCAGACAACGTGGAACCACCCCACACATTCCCGGTTTCCTGTTCAGCGGCCTGAGAGCCGCTGCCGAATCGAACCTTGGACATTCCTTGGCTATCACCGATGTCGCCCAGTATGCGCATCTCAGCAAGAGCGATATTGAAACACTGGGCGCTGAGCTCGACGCGATTCGCCGCGATATCGAAGCATCTCGCGGCGCGCCCGATGCCGCCTATATCCGGCGCACCATCGCGTTCCAGCGCACGCTGGAAGTCGGTGCGCGGCTGCTGATCGCCGCCAGCCGCTCCAAGATCGGGTGGATTGCGGGGACTGCGGCCCTGGCCTTCGCCAAATGCGTCGAGAACATGGAAATCGCGCATAACGTCGGCCACGGCCAGTGGGATTGGATGAACGATCCCGAGATCCACTCCAACACCTGGGAGTGGGACATGGTCGGTTTATCGTCGCAATGGCGGTATTCCCACAACTACCGACACCATATGTTCACCAATGTCTTGGACATGGACGATGATCTGGGTTTCGGCATCATGCGGGTGACTGGAGACCAGCCGTGGCAGCCGGTCAGTCTTCTCCAGCCGCTGCGCAATCTGCTGTTGGCGATGGTGTTCGAATTGGGCATCGCCCTACATGGCATCCATGCCGCGCACGAGCGCGCAAAGACGGATAGCGAGAAGAGGAAGCAGTCGCGAGCGCTCTACAGGAAGATCGCTCGGCAGATGTCCAAGGACTACCTGTTCTTTCCGGCGCTGAGCCGCTCCCGGTGGCGCCGGACCCTCGGCGCGAACGTCGCGGCCAACATCATCCGCAACCTATGGGCCTACGTGGTGATCTTCTGCGGGCATTTTCCTGACGGCGCGGCGAAGTTCACCGCCGCAGCGCTCGAGGAGGAAAGTAAGCCGGATTGGTATCTGCGCCAAATGCTGGGTAGCGCGAACTTCGACGCCGGCCCACTGCTGGCCTTTGCCAGCGGAAACCTCTGCTACCAGATCGAGCACCACCTATTCCCCGACCTGCCCAGCAACCGCTACGCCCAGATCGCCACCAGGGTCCGGGCGCTATGCGAAAAATTCGACCTGCCCTACACCACCGGCTCGCTTGTGAGCCAATATCTCCAGACGTTGCGGACCATCCACCAGCTGGCGCTGCCAGACCGCGTTAACGCCGCCGCCTCAGTTGATGTGCGAGAAACCGCATCCCAACGCCGCGACGCCGACCGCTCGACGGTCAGCGACTCCTGGCCCTGCGGACGAAAACCACGACGACCAGAGCACCGACGGCCGCCAGCGACACCATCACCGCGGGCTTCTTGACGAACTCGACCAGCCGGAGCTTGACGTCGTCGGCCACTCGGCGGGGATTCGCGCGGGCAGCGAGCGAGTCGACAGTAGCCGCCAGCTTGTCGCGGGCGACGTCGATGTCCTGCTTGATGGCTTCGGGATCCCGGTTCGCCACGTCTCTGCCCTCCAACTCCGCCTGCCACGTCAGCCTGATGCACCTGACGCACTACCCTAGATCAGCCGGCGATAACCCTGACTTGCTGGTGAACAGAAAGGGACGTTCGTTGACCGACACCGCACGGCTGGCGCCCGGCGACAAAGCGCCCGCCTTCGAACTCCCCGACGCCGACGGCAAGACCGTGTCGCTGGCAGACTTCGAGGGCCGCCGTGTCGTCGTCTACTTCTATCCCGCCGCGTCGACTCCCGGGTGCACCAAGCAGGCCTGCGATTTCCGCGACAACCTGCAGGAACTGGACGGCGCCGGCATCGATGTCGTCGGCATCTCCCCGGATAAGCCGGCGAAGCTGGCCAAGTTCCGCGACGCCGAGAAGTTGACGTTCCCGCTGCTGTCCGACCCCGAGCGCGAAGTCCTGACGGCCTACGGTGCGTACGGCGAGAAGAAGATGTACGGCAAGTCCGTACAGGGTGTCATCCGCTCGACGTTCGTCGTCGACGAGAAAGGCAAAATCGCGGTCGCGCAGTACAACGTCAAAGCCAGCGGTCACGTGGCCAAACTCCGGCGCGAGCTGGACGTCTAGTTCCCCAGCTCGGCCAGCAACAGCGCCTCGGCGGTCGCGGCCCGTTCCAGGACACCGAGGT
>NZ_JBARMY010000132.1:0-2450 GCF_049802695.1 Mycobacterium sp. | reverse complement strand
TGCGCGGCGTGGAGATGTCGAAGGCCTACGAGTCGACGCTGAACATCAGCTTCGAGGTGCGCGGCGGGTTGTTCGTGCGACAGGTGCACCACTGGGCGGCGTTGCTGTTCGCCGCGTCGATCATGGTGCACTTGGCCCGGATCTTCTTCACTGGGGCGTTCCGCCGGCCGCGGGAGGCCAACTGGGTGATCGGGTCGCTGCTGCTGATCCTGGCCATGTTCGAGGGCTATTTCGGCTACTCGCTGCCCGACGACCTGCTGTCCGGCATCGGGCTACGGGCCGCTTTGTCATCGATCACGCTGGGCATGCCGGTGATCGGCACCTGGTTGCACTGGGCCCTGTTCGGTGGCGACTTCCCTTGCGGCGGTGTGGGGTACAACTGTGCTGAGGGCGGCTTCATCATTCCCCGGATGTACGCCCTGCACATCCTGCTGCTGCCGGGCATCATCCTCGCGCTGATCGGGGCGCACCTGGCGTTCGTGTGGTTCCAGAAGCACACCCAGTTCCCCGGGCCCGGGCGCACTGAGACCAATGTGGTCGGGGTGCGGGTGATGCCGGTGTTCGCGGTGAAATCCGGCGCGTTCTTCGCGTTGACCGTGGCGGTGCTCGGGTTGATGGGCGGTTTGCTGCAGATCAACCCGATCTGGAATCTCGGCCCGTACAAACCCTCGCAGGTTTCCTCTGGCTCGCAGCCGGACTTCTACATGATGTGGACCGAAGGGCTGGCCCGTATCTGGCCGCCGTGGGAGTTCTACTTCTTCCACCACACCATTCCGGCCGCAGTGTGGGTCGCCACCCTCATGGGTTTGATCTTCGTGCTGCTGACCATCTACCCGTTCCTGGAGAAGCGGTTCACCGGCGACAACGCCCACCACAACCTGCTGCAGCGGCCCCGCGACGTGCCGGTGCGCACCGGGGTGGGATCGATGGCGATTGCGTTCTACATGGTGTTGACCTTGAGCGCGTGTAACGACGTCATCGCGTTCAAGTTCCACATCTCGCTGAACGCCACCACCTGGATCGCGCGGATCGGCATGGTGCTGCTACCGCCCTTGACCTATTTCGTCGCCTACCGGTGGTGTGTCGGTCTGCAGCGCAGCGACCGCGAGGTGCTCGAACACGGCATCGAAACCGGCATCATCAAACGTCTGCCGCACGGCGCCTACATCGAGCTGCATCAGCCGTTGGGCCCGGTCGACGACCACGGCCACCCGCTGCCGTTGGAGTACCAGGGCGCCCCCGTGCCAAGCAAGATGAACCGACTCGGCTCGGCCGGCTCCCCCGGCTCGGGCAGCTTGCTGCGCGCCGACCCGCTCAGCGAGGACGCCGCACTGCGTCACGCCGCCCACAGCGGCGAACAACGTGCCATGACCGCGCTACGGGAACACCAGGGCCAGCGCAACGGCTCCACCAACGGCGAACACAACGGTTCGACCAACGGCTCAAGGAACGGGCACTAGCCCGTCAGGCCGGCGCCGGCTCAACGCACGGACACCCGAAGGGGTTACTCAAACGACGTGCCGGCGGCGAGCATGCGGTGCAGCTGCCGGTCGTGCCACCACACCAGCACCGGCATGGTCGCGGTGACGGCGGCAGCCAGACCATAGCCGGTCCACGCCAAGCCGTTGCGGCCGATGGCCATCAGGTAGGTGGCCACCGCGACGAAGATCAGCGCGCCGCCCATCACGGCCAGCAGCGTTATCGCGCCCCGCAGCCAGATGCGATCCACCTCCGCACGCGACAGCGCGACCGACTCCAGCGTCGGCAACCGCTCCGTGCCGGGCTCAGCCGTCACCGCGGGCGGCGAGGAGTAGCCGGGCTCGCGTGCCTGCTCACCTGAACGACCCGTCAGGGTGCCGGCCGGGAGGGTAGACCTGGCCCGGCTGATGCGCCGTGCGCGCACCAGCACTGGAATGGCGGCCGCGATGACCAGCGCGGAGACGATGATGACGGTGTAGAGCACAGCGGGTGTGTGCTGGCTGCCCGGCGACTTGCTGAACCCCCGGCCCAGGTCCATCAACGCCACCACAGCGGCTACGCTCGCGCCGACCAGCACCAGCCAGATGGCGGCGCACGTGCCGACCAGGATGCGGTCGGTGGCCAGCGGCGACACGATCGGCCACCCGCGCCGGTCGGCGGAGAACCTGTCGGCCATCAGCAGCTCGTCTGCGGTGCGTTGGCGGCGTTGGAACTCAGCACCGTGCCGTCGCTCGTGGTGATCGAGCAGTTCAGCCTACTGAGCCGGAAAAGGCTGGACGCCTCGACCGACCCGACCTCGGACTGCGAGATCGGTGTGACGGTGATCGACCACGGGATGTAGACATTGTGCTGGGTGCGTCGTCGACCGCTGGCATCGACATATGTCACCGTGATGATGTCGCCGGGAGCCTTGGTGCCGGTCACTGAATAGGTGACCTGCCGGGGTCCGGCCGGTGTGGTCGGCGGTGGCG
>NZ_JBARMY010000131.1:0-6301 GCF_049802695.1 Mycobacterium sp. | reverse complement strand
ACGACGACATGCAGCGCGGTGGACTTGCCTGCGCCGTTGGGCCCCAACACCGCGAGCACTTCCCCGGCCGACACCGAGAACTCGACGTCGAAGCCCCGGTCGGCGATCACCGCACGCAATTGCAACTCGCTCACCGTCGGCTACCCAACACCCGCCCCGGTCAGCCGTCGCACACCCAGGCCGACCACCACCACGGCGGCCACCGCCATCAGCAGGATCGACAGCGCCACCGCCGCGTCGGCATCGTTCGTTCGCTGCAAATAGATCTCCAGCGGCAACGTTCGGGTGACGCCCTGGCGCGATCCCGCGAACGTCAACGTCGCACCGAACTCGCCCAACGAGCGGGCGAACGCGAGGACCGCTCCAGAACTCAGCCCGGGCGCCAGCAGCGGCAGTGTCACCCGCCACCACACCGCGCTGGGCCTTGCCCCCAGCGTGGCGGCGACCACCTCGTAGTCGGCGCCCGCGCTGCGGGCCGCGCCTTCTGCGGCGATGACCAGAAACGGCAGCGAGACGAACGTCTGCGCCAGCACCACGGCGGTCGTGCTGAAGGCGATATGGATACCGGCGGCATCGAGGTACCGACCGATCAGACCGAGCCGTCCGAAGGCGTACAGCAATGCGATGCCGCCCACCACCGGCGGTAGGACCAGCGGTAACAGGATGAGCGGCCGCAGCAACCGCACCAGCCGCATCCCGCTGCGGGCCAGCACCAGCGCCATCGGCACTCCCAGCACCAGACACAGCGCGGTGCTGGCGGTCGCCGTCTGCAGGCTCAACAGCAACGCGGCCCTGGAGGGCCGGCTGGTGATCAGCGACCCAAAATGCGGCCAGTCCACCTTGACTGCGATCGCCACCAACGGCAGGGCCACGAACACCGTGCCGAGCGCGGCGGGCAGATACACCCAACACGGCAGACCAGCAGGCCGGTGCACGGCTGCTCGCTCAGGGCTTCGCGAAGCCCGCCTGCTCCAGAACCTTCTGGCCTGTCTCACTGGTCACCGCGTCGATGAACTTTTGCGCAGGCCCCGGCCGGGCCGCTGCCTTGAGCACCGCGATCGGGTAGACATTCCTGGCTCCGCCGGCTTCGGGAAACTTGACGGTCGCGACTTTACCGGCGGCGTTCAGCGCGTCGGTGATGTAGACCAGCCCCGCATCAGCCTCACCGGTGGTGACCTTGTTGAGGACATCGGTGACGCTCGGTTCCTCACTGGCCGGGTTGAGGTGCACACCAGTGTTGTCCTCGACGTGCTGAGCCGCAGCTCCACATGGCACCGGCTGCTGGCAGACCACCACACTCAGGCCGGGCTTGTTCAGGTCGGTGAAGTTGTGCACCTGCTTGGGGTTGCCCGGTGCCGTCACAATGACCAGCGTGTTGGACGCGAAGGTGACCGGGTTGGCAGCCAACAATCCGGCTTCGGCGACGTTGTCCATTTGCGCGGTGTCGGCTGAAGCGAAGACGTCGGCGGTCGCGCCCTGGGTCAATTGGGTGGCCAGCTCCGAAGAGCCGGCGAAGCTGAAATCGACGGTGGTGCCGGGGTTGTCAATTCTGAACTGTCCGCCGATCGTGGTGAACGCCGACTTCAGAGAGGCGGCTGCGAACACGACGATCGCGTGCGACGGGTGAGCTGTTGCCGGTGCAGGCTGCGACGGTGCCGCCGGTTTAGATCCGCATCCGGTCAGGGCGGCGACGACGGTGAGTGAGGCGATAGCCGCTAGCCATGTCCGAAGCATGGCTTTGACCGTAGCTGGGGTCCAATAGTTACGGATTGGTGGTCGTGTCGTGTCAGTGCCACGCTCCGCCGCTAGCTACCGTCCAGTAACATGGTGTAGGAATTGGCGCCAGCATGCTGGAGTGCCGGTCCGGGTTCAGCGTCGAACGGAGGAGGTCAAGACAAGTGGACGTGCTGGTCACCGGCGGAGACACGGAGTTGGGTCGAACCGTCGCTGAGAGCTTCCGGGACGACGGCCATAAAGTCACTTTCTTAGGTGCGCACCGTGATCAGCTGGAGGTCAACGCCAAGGAAGTCGACGTGGACGCCATCGTCTGCGACCCCACCGACGCCGGCAATCTCGCCGAGATCAGGAGCCTTCTGCCGCACCACCTCGACACCATCGTCAACGTACCTGGGCCGCGCTGGGAGACCGGCGACCCACGCACCTACTCGCTGTCCGAGCTGGCCGGCGCGTGGCACAGTGCTCTCGATGCCACCCTGCTGTCCGCGGTGCTGACCGTGCAGACCGTCGGTGATCACCTGCGCTCGGGTGGTTCGATCGTGTGTGTGGTGCCGGATAACCCGCGGGCGGGCAGCGCGGACGCCGCGGTGAAGGCCGCGCTGTCGAACTGGGTGGCCGGCCAGGCCACAACCTTCGGCACCCGCGGAATCACCGTCAACGCCGTCGCCTCCGGGCGTAGCGCTCAGCCCGGCTACGAGGGGCTCACCAGCAGCCCGCTTCCGTTGGCAGCGGAGATCTCCCGGCTGGCGCTGTTCCTCACCACCCCCGGCGCGCGCCACATCACCGGGCAGACGCTGCACGTCAGCCAGGGTGCGCTCACGCAGTTCGCCTGAACACCGCCCGCGCTGCGGTGATGGTCTGCGGCTACCGTAATCAGGGTGACAATTCGGCTCGGACTGCAGATTCCCAACTTCTCTTACGGAACCGGGGTTGAAGAACTCTTTCCCACGGTCATCGCTCAAGCACGAGAAGCCGAAACAGCCGGTTACGACTCGGTTTTCGTGATGGACCACTTCTACCAACTGCCCATGCTGGGCGAGCCGGACCAACCGATGTTGGAGGCTTACACCGCGCTGGGTGCGTTGGCCACGGCAACCGAACGAGTTCAGTTGGGCACCTTGGTAACTGCAATACCTATCGCAACCCGACGTTGCTGACCAAGATCATCACCACACTCGACGTCGTCAGCGCGGGCCGGGCGATTCTGGGTATCGGTACCGGCTGGTTTGAGCTGGAGCATCGTCAGCTCGGTTTCGAGTTCGGCACCTTCTCCGAACGGTTCAACCGGCTGGAGGAGGCGTTGCAGATCATCGACCCGATGATCAAAGGGCAGCGCCCGACGTTCGCCGGCGATTGGTACACAACCGAATCGGCGACGGCAGAGCCGCGTTACCGGGATCACATTCCGATTCTGATCGGCGGTCGCGGTGAGAAGAAAACTTTCTCGATCGCCGCCCGCTACGCAGACCATCTCAACATCATCGCCGGATTCGACGAATTACCGGGCAAGCTGGACGCGTTGGCCAGGCGGTGCGACGAGGCCGGCCGTGACCGTTCGACACTGGAGACCAGCATGCTGCTGACGGTGCTGATCGACGAGAACGCCGCCGCGGAACAGATTCCGGCAGAAATGCGCCAGCGCATGCTGGCGGGCAGCCCCGCCCACATCGCCGAACAGGTACAGACGCGGGTGGTCGATGCCGGGGTCGACGGGCTGATCATCAATCTGCCCAACGGTTCAACCCCCGGAGCCGTGACCGCCGCCGCCGAGGCGTTGCGGCCGGTGATGGCCGGCTAGCCTCCGGGCGCTCACTGTGATCGGGCTCGCATGTGGTTGAGCGCACAGGAAAGGGGTATCGGTTGTTCGCCCGGATAGGGTGGATTTGAACCGTCACTGCCGCAAGGAGCCATCACACCATGAGTGCCCATCCCCCAGCAGATGCCGCACTCGGTCGCCGTCACCAGGTCGTCATCATCGGATCTGGATTCGGTGGACTCAATGCGGCGAAGAAGCTCAAGCACGCCGACGTCGACATCAAGCTGATCGCCCGCACCACTCACCACTTGTTCCAGCCCCTGCTCTACCAGGTGGCGACCGGAATCATCTCTGAAGGTGAGATCGCGCCGCCGACCAGGGTGGTGCTGCGTCGGCAGCGCAACGTCCAGGTGCTTCTCGGTGATGTCACGCACATCGATCTGGCCGGTAAGGTCGTCGTGTCAGAGCTGCTGGGTCACGCCTACGAAACCCGTTACGACAGTTTGATAGTCGCCGCCGGGGCCGGACAGTCCTATTTCGGCAACGACCACTTCGCCGAGTTCGCCCCTGGGATGAAGTCGATCGACGACGCGCTGGAGTTACGCGGTCGGATCCTGAGCGCCTTCGAGGCCGCCGAACGATCCAACGACCCGGAACGCCGTAAGAAGCTGCTGACGTTCACCGTGGTCGGTGCCGGCCCGACTGGTGTCGAAATGGCCGGTCAGATAGCGGAATTGGCTGAATACACCCTGAAGGGGACGTACCGGCACATTGATTCGACGCGAGCGCGGGTGATCTTGCTCGACGCCGCCCCCGCGGTGCTGCCGCCAATGGGCGAGAAGCTCGGCAAGCGGGCAGCGGCGCGGCTGGAGAAACTGGGCGTTGAAATACAACTCGACGCAATGGTCACAGACGTGGACCGCGACGGCATCACCGTCAAGGACGCCGACGGCACCATTCGGCGCATCGAATCGGCCTGCAAAGTTTGGTCAGCCGGCGTCTCGGCCAGCCCGCTGGGCAGGGATCTCGCGCGACAGTCGTCGGTGGAGGTCGACCGCGCCGGCCGGGTCAGAGTACTGCCGGACCTGTCGATTCCAGGGCACCCCAACGTGTTTGTGGTCGGCGACATGGCGGCCGTCGACGGCGTGCCCGGTGTGGCGCAAGGTGCCATCCAGGGCGGGAAATATGCGGCGCGCGCGATCAAAGCCGAGCTGGACGGGGCGGACCCGGCAGCACGAGAACCGTTCCAATACTTCGACAAAGGCTCGATGGCCACGGTGTCACGGTTCTCTGCAGTGGCCAAGATCGGACCGTTGGAGTTCAGCGGCTTCATCGCCTGGCTGATGTGGCTGGTGCTGCACCTGGTTTATCTGATCGGCTTCAAGACCAAAGTCACCACATTGCTGTCATGGACGGTGACGTTCCTGAGCACCCGCCGCGGTCAACTGACGATCACCGAACAGCAGGCGTTCGCGCGAACGCGGCTCGAGCAGTTGGCGGTGCTGGCCGCCGAGGCGCAGCGCGATGCGACGGCCAGCGCGGCGAGTTAACGGGTAGCGGCCTGCGGCTCGGGCGCCAGATTCTGCAAACGCACTTGGCCACGCGCTATCAAGCGGTCGTTCTCGTCGGAGAGGGTGACGAGCCACAGCTGCTGACGCCGGCCGCGGTGCACCGGCGTAGCGGTGGCGAATACGGTGCCCGATCCGAGCGCTCGCAAGAAATCGGTGTTGTTGTTGACTCCGACCACCGATCCGCCGCCGTGGGCGCCGAGCCAGGTGTAGGCGGCCACGCTGGCCATGCTTTCGACAACCGAGCAGTAGACCCCGCCGTGCACAATTCCCATGGGCTGCAACAGTTGCGGCCGGATCTCCAGCTGCGCTTTGGCTCCGTCCGGGCTGACCTCGGTGAACACCAGTCCTAAAGCGTTGTCGAATGGCGCCGACAAATCGGGCGGAACGACACCATCTCGGCGCGGTTGCACGCTCTTGTGTTTACACCACCAGGCCTTCGAACGCGGGCGAGCCCCGTGCGACAAGGTCCGGGGCTCGCCGTTGAGTTGACCGGGGGTCCCTGCAGCCCCCAGGACTCGCCGCGGTCGGCAATGCCCAACTCCATTAGGGTAGGCAAGCCTCTCCTAACTTAGTACGGGTCGGAGATGCGAAACGACACGCCGCCCCGCGAACGTTCAGGAGTCGCCGATTACGGGAGTATGCGTACGACAGTCGGTAGTAAGGGGGTAGGGTGAGCCGGGTTGCACAGGAGATGAATGCACTATGGCCAAGCAAATGCGCCTAGGAGATCTTGAGCGTGCGGTGATGGACCATCTCTGGTCCACCCCTGAGCCGCAAACCGTTCGCCAGGTCCATGAGGCATTGTCCGCTCGACGCGATCTGGCCTACACGACCGTGATGACCGTGCTGCAGCGGCTGGCAAAGAAGAACTTGGTGTCCCAGCTCCGCGACGACCGCGCGCACCGCTACGCGCCGATGCACGGCCGTGACGAACTGGTCGCCGGGCTCATGGTCGACGCTTTGGACCAAGTCGCCGACGTCGGCAGCCGGCAGGCGGCGCTGATGCACTTCGTCGAACGTGTCGGCGCCGACGAGGCCGAGGCGCTTCGGCGGGCACTGGCTGATTTGGAAGCACACCAACGGGGAACCCCGGCAAATGGCATTTCCGTGGAGGACTGAGAGAGACTGACAGCGTGTCCGGGCTGGCGTTTACCCTCCTTGCGGCGCTGCTGGTCGGCCCGCTACCGGCCTTGCTCGCACGCGCGACGTGGCCGCTGCGGGCTCCGCGGGCCGCGGT
>NZ_JBARMY010000130.1:0-5177 GCF_049802695.1 Mycobacterium sp. | reverse complement strand
GTGTACAACGGGTGGGCCGCGTACACCAACTGCTTGCCGGCGGATACGACGGCGCCGCCTGCTTCCGCGTCGACAGCGGCCTGTTCGCCGGCCAACGCCGCCAGGTCGGACCGCGGCAGGGGCTCGGCGACCGCCAAAAAGTCCAGCACCGAACTCACCGGGGCCGGCAACGCGCCCAGGTAGTCGTCGATGACACCGGACAGCGGAAGCCGTTGTTCGTCGCGCCACCGCCACCGATCGTCGTGTGACACAGCGCCGTCTTCGACGAGGCGTCGCAGATGCAGCAGGTTGCCGTGACTGCGGCGAACGGCTTCGTCGAGGGTGGCGGCGTCGGGCGCCGCGCCGAACGCGGATTTCAACAGTGCGGATGTTCCGGTGCGGTCCAGCGGCTCGACGTCGATTCGGGTCAGCAGCCCGTCCGACCACAACGCCGTGACGACCTCGAGCAGCGGCGCATCCGGGTCGACCGTGACAATCAGTCGTGCCGAGCCGCTCAACGCGAACTGATACACCAGCGAGGCCGACAGGCTGTCCAGGTACTGGGCGTCGTCGACAATCAGCAGCAGATCGCCGCTGCTGCTGACCAGCGATCTGCGCGCGGCGCGAAGCACCTCGGCGGGCCGCCCGATCTCGGTCAGCCGGATCAATCCGCGGAAGGCACCGAACGGGACAACCCGCTCCGGCGCGGTGCCCCTCACCGGGTGAACTTTGGCGCCGAGGGCCTCGGCGGCGGTGCGTGCGAGCAGGGATTTCCCCACACCGTCGGGCCCGGCCAGCACCGCGCCGGATAACTGCGGGCTGCGCAGGGCGGCTGTCACTTGCGCAACGGCAGCGGCTTCTGGTGCGGTCACCCAGGACACCGCCGGATTTTATGGCCGGCCGCGGGTGCCGCAGGGTCTAAAGGCCAAATGCACGGCGTTGCAGTCCTGGTCTACGTTTCATCTGTGCGCACCAAAGCCGAGGCACCCCGGCAGTGGGCAGTCTGCGTGTACTGCGCATCAGGACCCACCGACCCCGGCTTGCTGGCCCTGGCCGCCAAAGTCGGCGAGGCGATCGCCGACCGCGGCTGGACGTTGGTGTGGGGCGGCGGCAACGTCTCGGCGATGGGTGCGGTGGCCACCGCGGCGCGGGCCCGCGGCGGCTGGACCGTCGGCGCGATTCCCAAGATGCTGGTCCATCGGGAGTTGGCCGACACCGATGCCGACGAGCTGATCGTCACCGACACCATGCGCGAGCGCAAGCAGGTCATGGAAGACCGTGCCGACGCCTTCATCGCTCTGCCCGGCGGCATCGGCACCTTGGAAGAGCTTTTCGAAGCTTGGACCGGCGGGTACCTCGGTGCGCACGACAAACCGGTGGTGCTGCTCGACCCCGGCGGACATTACGACGGGCTGCGGGCTTGGCTGTATGGGCTGGTCAATGCCGGTTACGTGTCGCAAGCCGCCATGGAGCGGCTGCAGGTCGTCGACGACATTGAGGCGGCACTGGCAGCCTGCGCGCCCCGATGAACGCCACAGCAGTCACATGAGCCTCCTGCGTCGCTCTGTCGGCATTGATGCCTGTTGCATTATGCTATCGCCCGCGATATCGCTTTTCAGCACTGGGTAATGGTTCTGGTCAGGTACTCAAGTTAACGATGTGACTGCCTACCGGTGGGCGTCGCCCGGCTCCTCCTCGGGCCGTCCCAGGCCCCATCTTCGACGGGCTAGGCTGGCCGCCGACTGCGGTTCAGCGAAATGGGGGACACAGTGTCCGAACGAGACTCCGACACCCGCACATCAGTCGGGCTGGTCGACATCGCCACCCGGCTGCCCGGCCTGCTGGCCGACGCACCGGTGATGCTGCGGGGAGCACTCACCGGGCTGCTTGCCCGGCCGACGTCCAAGACGTCGATCGGCAAGGTGTTTCAGGAGCGCGCCGCCCGCTACGGCGACCGGATCTTCCTTCGCTTCAACGACCAGCAACTCAGCTACCGAGAAGCCAACGCCACCGCCAACCGCTACGCCGCCGTGCTCGCTGCGCGTGGTGTCGGCCACGGCGACGTCGTCGGCGTAATGCTGCGCAATTCGCCCAACGCGGTACTGATCATGCTCGCCATCGTCAAGTGCGGCGCCGTCGCCGGCATGCTCAACTACCACCAGCGCGGCGACGTGCTGGCGCACAGCCTGGGCCTGCTCGACGCCAAGGTGTTAGTTGCTGAAGCCGATCTGGTCGACGCGGTCAGCGAAAGCGAAGCCGCCGCTGATCCGTTGGTGATCGAGGAACTGGAACGCTTGGCGGCCACCGCTCCTACCGGCAACCCGGCGTCGACGTCGGCGGTACTGGCCAAGGACACTGCGTTCTACATCTTCACATCCGGCACCACCGGCCACCCCAAAGCCAGCGTCATGACCCACTACCGGTGGCTGCGGGCGCTCGCGGCGTTCGGTGGCTTGGGGTTGCGCCTGCACCAGAACGACACGTTGTACAGCTGCCTGCCGCTATACCACAACAACGCGTTGACGGTCGCGGTCGGGTCGGTGCTCAATTCCGGCGCGACTCTCGCCCTCGGCAAGTCGTTTTCAGCATCACGATTCTGGGACGAGGTCATCGCTTACGACGCGACCGCGTTCATCTATATCGGTGAGATTTGCCGGTACCTGCTCAACCAGCCGCCCAAGCCGACCGACCGCGCCCACAAAGTGCGGCTGATCGCCGGCAACGGATTGCGTCCCGAGATTTGGGAGGACTTCACCAGCCGATTCGGCATCGCTCGCGTCTGCGAGTTCTATGCCGCCAGCGAAGGCAACACCGCGTTCATCAATGTCTTCAACATGCCCAGAACCGCGGGGGTCTCGCCGTTGCCGTTGGCGTATGTGGAATACGACCCGGACACCGGCGCCCCGCTGCGCGACGAGAGCGGGCGAGTCCGCCGGGTGCCTTCCGGTGAGCCGGGACTGTTGATCAGCCCGGTCAACAGACTACAACCGTTCGACGGTTACACCGATCCGGCTGCCAGTGAGGAAAAGCTGATCCGCAACGCTTTTCGCGACGGTGACTGCTGGTTCAACACCGGCGACGTGATGAGCCCGCAGGGGATGGGACACGCCGCGTTCGTGGACCGGCTCGGTGACACCTTCCGCTGGAAAGGTGAGAACGTCGCCACGACACAGGTCGAGGCGGCGCTGGCCTGCGACGAGTCGGTTGAAGAATGCAACGTCTTCGGCGTCGAGATACCGCGTACCGGCGGGCGCGCCGGGATGGCCGCAATCAAGCTGCGTGACGGTGCCGAGTTCGACGGTAAGTCGCTGGCGCAGACCGTCTATGAGCGATTGCCCAGTTATGCGCTGCCGCTGTTCGTGCGGGTGGTCGAATCGATGGAACACACCACCACATTCAAGAGCCGCAAAGTGGATCTGCGTGAGCAGGCTTACAGTGCCGGCGTCACCGACCCGCTGTACGTTCTGGCCGGCGGTGACGAGGGATATGTGCCGTACTACTCCGACTACGCCGAAGAAGTCGCGGCCGGCAAGCGACCGCAGGCGTAAGCCTGGGGGAGCGCGCCGGCCCATGAGGTGAAGCCGGCAAGCGACCGCAAGGCTAGCGGCTCGCCCTGAGCGCAGTCCGGATGGTCTGAGCGGGCACCATAGAGGGGTGCAAGCGACATCGATGACGTCCGCCGGCCGGTCCACGCTGTGTGGCCGGCCAGTGGCCGGTGATCGTGCGCTGATCATGGCCATCGTCAACCGCACGCCGGACTCGTTCTATGACCGCGGCGCCACCTTCGGCGATGACGCCGCCAAGGCGGCGGCGCACCGGGCCATCGCCGACGGCGCCGACGTCATCGACGTGGGGGGAGTCAAGGCCGGCCCGGGGGAGACCGTCGACGCCGAGACCGAGTCCGCCCGGGCGGTGCCGTTCATCGAATGGCTGCGCGACGCTTATCCGCAGCAGCTGATCAGTATCGACACCTGGCGGTCGGGGGTCGCCCGGCAGGCCTGCCGGGCGGGTGCGGACCTGATCAACGACTCTTGGGGTGGCTTCGATCCCGAACTGCCGGCGGTGGCCGCCGAAGCCGGGGCAGGCTTGGTCTGCTCGCACACCGGCGGCGCTGCGCCGCGCACCCGACCGTTCCGGGTGAGTTACGGCACAACCACCCGCGGTGTGGTGGACGACGTGATCCGCGAGCTGGGCGCGGCGGCAGAACGGGCGGTCAGGGCAGGAGTGGTCCGGGACCGCGTGCTGATCGATCCGACCCATGACTTCGGCAAGAACACCTTCCACGGGTTGGCGCTATTGCGGCACATGGAAGATCTTGTTAACACCGGATGGCCTGTATTGATGGCACTGAGCAACAAAGACTTCGTCGGGGAGACTCTTGGCGTGGAACTGACCGAACGGCTGGAAGGCACCTTGGCTGCCACCGCGCTCGCTGCTGCAGCCGGCGCCCGCATGTTTCGCGTGCATGAAGTTCGCCCCACCAGGCGGGTGCTGGAGATGGTGGCCTCCATCCAGGGCGACCGTCCGCCGGCGCGTACGGTGCGAGGGCTGGCGTGACGGCATCGGAGTTGGTCACCGGCGATCCTCAAGCAGATCGAGCGCTGGCCGGGCTGCCCGGCGACACCTGGCTGCTCGACCGCAGCTGGACTCGTCCGCGCTGGACGGTGTCCGAGCTGGAGGCCGCCAAGGGCGATCGCACGATCTCGGTGGTGCTGCCTGCGCTCAACGAGGAAGAGACCGTCGAATCGGTTGTCGACAGCATCTCGCCGCTGGTCGGTGGCCTGGTCGACGAGCTGATCGTGATCGACTCCGGCTCAACCGATGACACCGAGATCAGGGCCATCGCCGCCGGTGCCCGGGTCGTCACCCGTGAACAAGCCCTGCCGGAGCTGACACCGCGCCCGGGAAAGGGTGAGGTGCTGTGGCGATCGCTGGCGGCGACCCACGGAGACGTGGTGGTGTTCGTCGACTCCGACCTCGTCAACCCGAACCACATGTTCGTGCCGTGGCTGGTGGGCCCACTGCTTACCGGCGAAGGCATCCACCTGGTCAAGAGCTTCTACCGCCGGCCGCTCAAGGGGAGCAAGGAAAACGACCTCACCGGCGGCGGCCGGGTCACCGAACTGGCGGCGCGTCCGCTGCTCGCGGCGCTGCGGCCCGAGCTGGGCTCTGTGCTGCAGCCGCTCGGCGGCGAGTAC
>NZ_JBARMY010000129.1:0-7787 GCF_049802695.1 Mycobacterium sp. | reverse complement strand
CTGGCGACGGTGCTGTTCATCCTTGCCGGAGCCAATCGGCGACCAGACGCCGGCGCCGCCGGCCGGATGCCGCTGCCCAACCGGCTGTTGGCGGCCCGCCCGCTGGTGACGCTCGGGGCGATGGCCTACTCGCTGTACCTCTGGCACTGGCCGCTGCTGATCTTCTGGCTGTCCTATACCGGCCACGCGCACGCCGGTTTCCTCGAGGGCGCCGTCGTGCTGCTGGCCTCCGGTGTGCTGGCCTACCTGACCAACCGGCACGTCGAGGACCCGCTGCGGTACCGCGCACCGGCCGCCACTGTGGACTCCACGTCCGCCGCGGCGTCGCCACCGGTGTCTGCGGTGCGCTGGCGGGTCCGGCTGCGCCGCCCGACGATGGCGCTGGGCTCGGTGGTGGCCCTGCTCGGTGTGACATTGACCGTCACATCGTTCAGCTGGCGCGAAGAGGTCACCCTGCAACGCGCGTCCGGCAAAGAACTCACCGGACTGAATACCCATGACTATCCCGGCGCCCGGGCCCTGGTGACCCAGGCGCGGGTTCCTCAACTGAGGATGCGGCCCACCGTCCTGGAGTCCAGCAACGACCTGCCGCGCTCCACCCGCGACGGCTGCATCAGCGACTTCACCAACCCGGCGGTGGTCAACTGCGCTTACGGCGAGCCAGCCGCGCCACGGACGATTGCGCTGGCCGGCGGGTCGCACGCCGAACACTGGCTCACCGCACTGGATCTGCTCGGCCGCATCCACCACTTCAAAGTCGTCACGTATCTGAAAATGGGCTGCCCGCTGTCGACCGACGAGAATCCGTTGATCATGGGCAACAACGCCGCCTACCCGCAGTGTCACGATTGGGTGCAGAAGACGATGGCCAAGCTGGTGACCGATCGTCCGGACTACGTGTTCACCACGTCCACCCGGCCGTGGAACACCAAACCCGGCGACGTGATGCCCGCCGGCTATTTCGGAATCTGGCAGACGTTGTCCGACAACAATATTCCCGTCCTGGCAATGCGGGATACCCCGTGGCTGGTCAAGGACGGCAAGCCGTTCGAACCCGCGGATTGTCTGGCCAAGGGCGGCAATGCCCTCTCGTGCGGGATCAAGCGCTCTGAAGTGCTCTCCGATTACAATCCCACGCTGGATTTCACCGGGCAGTTCCCACTGCTCAAGCCGCTGGACATGTCGGATGCGATCTGCCGCGCCGATATCTGCCGTGCGGTGGAGGGCAACGTGCTGATTTATCACGACGCGCACCACCTTTCGGCCACTTACATGCGCACCTTGACCCCGGAGTTGGGCCGCCAGATCGCGGCGGCCACCGGCTGGTGGTGACCCGCCGCTGCGCCGGCGCCCTGTCGTGGGTGAGGCACGCCACGGCCGGTCACTGGGGACGTCGGATTGTGCGGTCGGCGGCTACAGTCGAGTGATGCTGCCGAGACAACTGAATACCGGTGCCGGCGAAACGACGCCGGCGCGGCCGACCGTGTGGCCCGGCAACAACTATCCGCTCGGCGCCACCTACGACGGGGCCGGCACCAACTTCGCACTGTTCTCGGAGATCGCCGAGCAGGTTGAGCTGTGCCTGATTGACAACGCCGGCAACGAAACCCGCGTCAATCTCGAAGAAGTCGACGGCTATGTCTGGCACGCGTACCTGGCGGGCATCAGCCCGGGGCAGCGCTACGGGTACCGGGTGCACGGGCCGTTCGAACCGGCCGCCGGCCACCGGTGTGACGCCAGCAAGCTGCTGCTCGACCCGTACGGGAAGTCGTTTCACGGCGACTTCGATTTCGGCCAGGCGTTGTTCTCCTACGACCTGGCCGTCGCAAAACGAGACGGCGCAGACCCCGGAGACGCCGGCACTCCGCCGATGGTCGACTCGCTGGGCCACACCATGACCAGCGTGGTGATCAACCCGTTCTTCGACTGGGCGTTCGATCGGGCGCCGCGCACGCCCTACCACGAGACGGTCATCTACGAGGCGCACGTCAAAGGCATGACGCAGACCCATCCCGGCGTCCCGCCGGACCTGCGCGGCACCTACGCCGGACTGGCCCACCCGGTGATCATCGACCACCTCAAGTCGCTGAACGTCACGGCCATCGAGCTGATGCCGGTGCACCAGTTCATGCACGACAGTCGGCTGCTGAAATTGGGTCTGCGAAATTATTGGGGTTACAACACATTCGGGTTCTTCGCCCCGCATCAGCAGTATTCGTCGAACCGTGAGGCCGGCGGCGCGGTGGCCGAGTTCAAGTCGATGGTCCGCAGCTTTCACGACGAAGACATCGAAGTGATCCTCGACGTGGTGTACAACCACACCGCCGAAGGCAACCACCTGGGTCCGACCGTCAACTTCCGCGGCATCGACAACGCCGCCTATTACCGGCTCGAGGACAAAGATCTGCGGTTCTACAAGGACTTCACCGGTACCGGTAACAGCCTCAACGCCCGCCACCCGCACACCCTGCAACTGATCATGGACTCGTTGCGCTACTGGGTCACCGAGATGCACGTCGACGGGTTCCGCTTCGATCTGGCCTCCACGCTGGCGCGCGAGTTCTACGACGTCGACCGGCTGTCGGCGTTTTTCGACCTGGTGCAACAGGATCCGGTGGTCAGCCAGGTCAAGTTGATCGCCGAACCGTGGGACGTCGGCGAAGGCGGCTATCAGGTCGGCAACTTCCCCGGTTTATGGACGGAATGGAACGGGAAGTATCGGGACACTGTGCGCGATTACTGGCGGGGCGAGCCCGCAACCCTCGGCGAGTTCGCCTCTCGGCTGACCGGGTCGTCGGACCTGTACGAGGCGACCGGCCGCCGGCCCGGCGCCAGTATCAACTTCGTCACCGCACATGACGGATTCACGTTGCACGACTTGGTTTCTTACAACGACAAACACAACGAGGCCAACGGCGAGGACAACCGCGACGGGGAGAGCTACAACCGCTCCTGGAACTGCGGGGTGGAAGGTCCCACTGACGATCCCGACATCACCGAGCTGCGCTGCCGGCAGATGCGCAATATGATTGCCACTTTGCTGGTCAGCCAGGGCACGCCGATGATCGCGCACGGCGACGAGATCGGGCGTACCCAGCAGGGCAACAACAACGTCTACTGCCAGGACTCCGCCCTGTCCTGGATGGATTGGACACTGGCCGACAAGAACGCCGATCTGCTGGCTTTCACCCGCGACGCAGCCAAGTTGCGCAGAGACCACCCGGTGTTCCGCCGGCGCAGATTCTTCGACGGCGAGCTGCTGCGCACCGGCGAAGAGGTTCGTGACATCGCCTGGCTGACGACGTCCGGGCGGGAGATGACCCACGAGGACTGGGGCAGCAGTTTCGCGAACTGCGTCGGCGTATTCCTCAACGGTGAAGCCATTCCGGAGCCCGACGCGCGCGGCCGGCGAGTGACCGACGACTCATTCCTGCTGTGCTTCAACGCTCACGGCGACGCCATCGACTTCGTCACACCGCACGACGACTACGCACAGGAGTGGACCGTGGAATTGGACACCGCCGAGCCTGCCACCGGCGCCGGCGCCGTGGTGAACGCCGGCGAGAAGGTCACCTTGCCGGGCCGTTCACTGCTCGTACTGCGCAAGACCCGCTGACGCATGGCTTTTCCAGTCCTCTCCACGTACCGGTTGCAACTTCGTGGTCAAGAAAGCGGGTTTGCCTTCACCTTCGCCGACGCGGAAAACCTGCTGGACTACCTCGACGAGCTCGGCGTCTCGCACGTCTACCTGTCCCCCGTGCTGACCGCCGTGCGCGGCTCGACGCACGGATACGACGTCACCGACCCGACGACGGTGTCAGCCGAACTCGGCGGCGCCGAAGGTTTGGCACGGCTGTCCGCCGCGGCCCGGGAGCGAGGGTTGGGCCTGGTGATCGACGTCGTGCCGAATCACGTCGGGGTGGACAAACCCGAGCAGAATCCGTGGTGGTGGGATCTGCTGCGGAATGGCCGGTCGTCGGCGTACGCCACCTACTTCGACATCGACTGGGATTTGGCCGACGGCCGAATCGTGTTGCCGGTCCTGGGTTCTGACGACGATGTCGCCGACTTGACGGTCGACGGTGAGTTGTTGCGGCTGGGCAATTTGGCGTTTCCGATCGCTCCCGGCACCGGTGACGGCACCGGCCCCGAGGTGCACGACCGCCAGCACTACCAGCTGATCGGGTGGCGGCGCGGGGTGTGTGGTTATCGGCGGTTCTTTTCGATCACCTCCCTGGCCGGGCTTCGGCAGGAAGACCGTGAGGTGTTCGACGCCAGCCATGCCGAGGTCGCGCGCTGGTTCGCCGAGGGGCTTGTCGACGGTGTGCGCATCGACCACCCGGACGGGCTGTCTGACCCGGCGGGTTACCTGACCTGGTTGCGCGACCTCGTCGGACCGGACGCCTACATTGTGATCGAGAAGATCCTGGCCGTTGAGGAGGCCCTGGAGCCGACGCTGCCGGTGGCGGGCACTACCGGATACAACGTACTGCGTGAGGTGGGCGGATTGTTCGTCGATCCGACCGGCGCGCCCGCGCTCACAGCGCTCTACGAGTCGACCGGTGTCGACTACCAGGCCACACCCGCGATTCTGCGCGAACTCAAGGCGAACGTGGCCACCGGCACCTTGGCCAGTGAACTGGCCCGACTGCGACGTACCATCGCCGCCGTCACCGGGGTCGACCACCCGCAGCTGCCGGACGCGGTGGCCGCGCTGTTGGGCCACATCGACGTCTACCGCTCCGACTACCAGGGCCTGGCGGCGCTGCTGCCTAACTCTTTGGCTGAAACGGACAACGACGCAACGGAATTGCGCCAGCCATTGCAAGTGCTTGCCGCCGCGATCGCTGCGGGCGGCGAACCGGACACCCGGCTGCAACAGTTGTGCGGCGCGGTCACCGCGAAGTCGGTCGAAGACTGCCTGTTCTACCGGGACGCCCGGCTGGTGTCGCTGAACGAGGTGGGCGGCGAGCCGCAGCGGTTCGGCGTGGGCGCCGCGGAGTTCCACCTCACCGCCGCCGGCCGCGCCCGGCTCTGGCCGCAGGCGATGACGGCGTTAACCACTCACGACACCAAACGCGGCGAGGACGTGCGGGCCCGCATCGGAGTGCTCTCCCAGGTGCCGTCGTTGTGGGTGGAGTTCGTCAGCCGGTGGGAGGGCGTGGCCCCGTCTCCCGACGCTGCGACCGGACTTTTCTTGTGGCAGAACATCTTCGGTGTCTGGCCGGTGAGCGGTGAAGTCACCGATGAGCTGCGTCAGCGGTTGCACGCCTATACCGAGAAGGCGATCCGCGAAGCGGCACTGCACACCACCTGGAACAACCCGGACACCGAGTTCGAGGACGCGGTGCACGGTTGGCTGGACGCGGTGCTAAGCGGCCCGGTGGCCGCCCAGCTGACCGAGCTGGTCGGCCAGCTCAACCGGCACGCCGAGAACGACGCGTTGGGCCAGAAGCTGCTCGCTTTGACGGTGCCCGGCGTACCTGACGTCTACCAGGGCACCGAGCTGTGGGACGACAGCCTGGTCGACCCGGACAACCGCCGTGCGGTGGATTACGCCGCGCGGCGCGCAGAGCTGAAGAGCCTGCAGCACAGTAAGATCCGGGTTGTGGCCGCGGCGTTGTGGCTGCGGCGCAAGCGTCCGGACACTTTCCTGCAGGGCGGTTACCGTTCGGTGCTTGCCACCGGCAGCGCTGCCGATCACGTCGTTGCCTTCGGCCGCGGCGAAGACGTGGTGGTCGCTGTCACCCGCTGGACGGTGCGTTTGCGGGACAGTGGTTGGGGTGACACCGCGGTGGCCGTGCCCGCCGGTTCCTGGGTTGACGTATTGACCGGCCGGCGGGTCGGCGGGCCGACGCCGGCCGCGGACCTGTTCGTCGAGTTGCCCGTCGTACTGTTGGAGCGCGTCGATGAGTGAATTCGCCGTCTGGGCGCCGACACCCGGGATGGTCCGCCTCGACGTCGACGGCAAAGCGCATTCCATGCAGCGTTCGCCGGACGGCTGGTGGCGCGCCACCGTCGACGCCGCGCCGGACGCCCGGTACGGGTTCATCCTCGACGACGACGCCCAGGTGCTGCCCGATCCACGGTCGGCGCGCCAGCCCGAAGGTGTGCACGCCCGCTCGCAGTTGTGGGAGCCGTCGCCGACCGCGTGGACGGACCGGGATTGGCAGGGTCGCTCCACCGACGGTGCGGTCATCTATGAGCTGCACGTCGGAACCTTCACGTCGGCCGGGACTTTCGACGCGGCGATCGAAAAGTTGGACTATCTGCTCGATCTCGGGGTGGACTTCGTCGAGCTGATGCCGGTGAACTCGTTTTCGGGCACGCACGGCTGGGGTTATGACGGCGTGCTGTGGTACAGCGTGCACGAGCCCTATGGCGGCCCGGACGGGCTGATGCGGCTGGTCGATGCCTGCCACAGCCGCGGCCTCGGTGTGCTGATCGACGCGGTGTTCAATCACCTCGGCCCGTCGGGGAACTACCTGCCGCGGTACGGCCCGTACCTGTCGTCAGGCAGCAACCCGTGGGGCGAAGGCATCAACATCGCCGATGCGGGCTCGGACGCGGTACGCCGCTACATCCTCGATTGCGCGCTGCGCTGGATGCGCGACTTCCATGCCGACGGCCTGCGACTCGACGCGGTGCACGCGTTGGTGGACACCACCGCGATTCACATCCTGGAGGAGTTGGCGTCGGAAACCGATGCGCTGGCCGAGCAATTGGGCCGGCCGCTGTCGCTGGTCGCAGAGAGCGACCTCAACGACCCGCGGCTGATCACTCCGCGCGGCGAGGGCCGCGCCATCGGCGGCTACGGGCTGACCGCCCAATGGGACGACGACATCCACCACGCCATCCACACCGCGGTGTCCGGTGAGCGCCAGGGCTACTATTCGGACTTCGGGTCGCTGGCCACGCTGGCGAACACATTGCGAGGCGGCTACTTTCACGCCGCGACGTACTCGTCGTTCCGCGGTCGCCGGCATGGCCGGCCGCTGGACACCGCGAACATCCCGGCGACCCGGCTGCTGGCTTACACCACTACGCACGACCAGGTCGGCAACCGCGCCGTCGGGGACCGGCCGTCGCAGAACCTGACCTTCGGGCAGCAGGCGATCAAGGCCGCTCTGGTGTTGTTGTCGCCCTACAGTGCAATGCTGTTCATGGGCGAAGAGTGGGGCGCGTCCACCCCGTTCCAGTTCTTCAGCTCGCATCCCGAACCCGAACTGGCCAAAGCCACAGCCGAGGGCCGCAAGGCGGAGTTCGCCGGGCACGGCTGGGACGCCGACCAGATTCCCGACCCGCAGGACCCGGAGACGTTTCTGCGCTCCAAGCTGGACTGGGGCGAGGTGCAAGCCGGTGAACATGCGCGCCTGCTCGACCTATACCGTGCTCTGATTGCGTTGCGGCGCAACGAACCTGACATCGGTAACCCGTGGCTGGATAACCTGGTCGTGGACTACGACGAGGACCGGCGCTGGTTCGCGCTGCGGCGCGGTCGGTTTACCGCCGCGTTCAATCTGAGCGAGCAGGCCGCGACCGTGCCGGTGCGTGGTGAGGTGGTGCTGGCCTGGGGCACGCCGAACGTCGGCGACTCGACCGAACTTCCGGGGCATTCGTTCGCGCTGCTGGCAACCGAATAAGCGCCGAACGTCGAGTTGTTGCGCTATTTCGGCGTTCTGAAGACGAAAAGTCGACGTTCGATCGCCGGCAGCGTATAGAGACAGCATGACCGTTGAACACGACTACCCCCAGGTGGCCGCCGACAGAGGACGGGTCGAGCCCGC
>NZ_JBARMY010000128.1:0-2575 GCF_049802695.1 Mycobacterium sp. | reverse complement strand
GGCTGCTCGAGCAGGGTGACGACGTCTTCACCGGTGAGCGCCGCCAGGTCACCGTAATGTTCGTCGACGTCCGCGACTTCACCCCCTTCGCCGAGGCCAACACCGCCGAGGACACGGTGGCCCGCCTCAATGCGCTGTTCGAGATCGTCGTTCCGGCAGTCGTCGATGCTGGCGGCCATGTCAACTAATTCCTCGGCGACGGCGCGCTGGCGGTGTTCGGCGCACCCAACGATCTCGCGGATCATGCCGACGCCGCGGTGACCGCCGCTGTGCTGATCCGCCGCATCGTGGCTGACCGATTCGGCGGAGCTCTTCGAATCGGTATCGGGATCAATACCGGTCTGGTGATCGCCGGCACCATCGGCGGTGCACGCAAGCTCGAGTTCACCCTGATCGGTGACACCGTCAACGTCGCAGCCCGCGTCGAACAGCTCACCAAGACCACCGGTGACGCGATCCTTCTCACCCAACAAACAGTCGATGCTCTGGCTTCTCGACCAGCCGGATTGAGCGACAAAGGTTTTCACGCTGTGAAGGGAAAGTCTGCTGCCGTGCAGGTTTTCCGCCTGTCCCCGAATACGACGCATGCACCTCGCCTCGGCTGACCGCCGGACATTGACCGCTCGGCCCGACGGCACGCCCTTGCTGGTGACGCGGTGGCATGTGATGCGCCAGGGCAACGTCCAGTGATCCGCAGCAACCGTTGCCGTTCTTTACGGGCGTCCAACGCCAGGGATCGCTACCCGGATCCGCAGGATTCGTCCGGTCGGTTGGTCAGCGATGTCAGACTTGTGCCAAGCGTCGGTGACACACACGTAGAGGCCGCGGCGATCGTGGTCGCCGAGGACACAGGCCAGCACGAACTGGTCTAGGTGGTGTTCATCGGTGATGACGCCGTTGTGAACCCGAAAAACTCGCTTGTTGATCGAGTCGGCCACCCAGCGGCCGCCCTGTTCGTCGAGGCACAAGCCGTCGGGCGCACAGAAGGGAACAGCGGCGGTGGCGGGCAGTGGTTCGGGGGTGCGGTCGAGCAGCACACCGCCGCGATAGGCGTAGCTGGCCAAGCGGGCGGCACCGGATTCGGCCACCACGACGGTGGATTCGGTGTCGTCGACGGCGATGCCGTTGGGCACCATCAGGTCGGCGGCCGCTGTGCCCACGGTGCCGTCGGGTCGACGCGGATCACGACGGTGGGCTGCGGGTTGGGTTGCGGGGCGTCGAGGTCAAAGCCCAGTTGGGTGACGAACGCGGTACCGTCAGAGGTCACGATCATGTCGTTGATCTGGTGCGGTGCCAGGGGTTTAACGTCGGCGTGCACGGTGGCACGCCCATCGGAAATCCGGTAGATGACGCGGTTGGCCATGCCAGCGACCAGCAGGTCCCCGTTGGGCAGCCAGCCAAGGCCGGCGGGTTCCTCCCCGTCGGGAAAACGGTGTACGACCCCGTCCCAATCAACACGATGCGTTGTCGCCGAAGAAGACAGGAGCGCTTCATGCCCATTGATACGCGCTGTACCAGTGCCGATCACAAGAAAAGGGCGGATGCCGCCTGTCTGATTATCTTACACATTGTAAGATAATCATCGTTACGCAGTCCAGCGCGAGTTGGCCTCACCTGTACCCGTTGAACCGATTACCAGCGATGACCCGGCCGACCTGCCACAGATCTCCGATGGTTTCGGTCAAGGCGTCACCGAAACCCTGCCTTGCACCTTCGCCTCGCGGACGGCGGCAAACGCTTCGGCGACTTGGTCCAGTCGGAACGCCGGCCCGACGAGACGCGTCGTGGGCCTCGCGAAGGCTGAGTGACTCGCCGACAGTCGCCGAGTGTTACTGCGGATGGGTTGTCAGATAGTCCCCCACTGGGATCGGTGACGTCGCGGCGTAACCGATGGGCAGCAACACGTCACCGGCGGTCGTGAGGTAATACACGTCCCATCTGTAGTAGCCGGCAAAAGCATCGGGATCGGCTGCAAGCACAGCCGCGTATTGATCGACCGCCCGCACATATTCGTCCGAGTGGTTGTACCGGCGGATGGCTTGATCGCGAGCATTGGCGAAGCCATTAGCGGCGAGATAGCGGCCCGCCGCCATGATGCTGTCGCGAGGCGAGTGGATATCGCCGCCCGCGCCGTAGGCGGCGAACGTCGACGGCAAGAACTGCATGGGGCCTTCCGCGCCTGCGGTGCTGACGCCGCTGATGCTGCCGAAGCGGGTTTCGATCAGATTGATGGCTGCCAGGTAGTTCCAGCCAACGCCGGACGCCGACTCCGCCTCGTGATAGCAGCCCAGCAGCTGGTCCGCTGGAGCCGGAGGCTCGATGCGCCACGCAGGCAGGGTGTCCCTCGCGTGGGTCATCGCGGTGAGCTGCCGACGGGCGTCGACATTGCGGTCGTAGGTCTCGAGCAATGACGGCGGGATTCGCGGGCGCGTAATCGTGTCCCGTTCGGGGTGCCGCCCGATGGCGCGGTAGGCCGCCTGCTGGCGGCGCGCCGCGGCCGTCAGCGCTTCTTCCGCCGTCGACCCGTCACGCAGCGCTTGCTCGTCGGCGACAAGATCGTTGGCCAGCTGCGTGG
>NZ_JBARMY010000127.1:0-5424 GCF_049802695.1 Mycobacterium sp. | reverse complement strand
GTGCTGGCCGGTCACGGCGCGGCCCGCAACGACGCCACCGCGGCGCTGGTCCGGTTCGCCGACGAACTGGCGATCCCCGTCGCCAACAGCTTCCACGGCAAAGGCGTGATGCCCGACGATCATCCGCACAGCATCGGGACCATCGGTTTCATGCGGCATGACTACGTCAACTTCGGCTTCGACAACGCCGACGTGGTGGTCGCCGTGGGCTACGAACCGCAGGAGTTCGATCCGGTCCAGATCAACCCGGACGCCGACAAGCAGATCATCCACGTGCACCGGTTCCCCGCCGAGGTCGACGCGCACTATTCGGTGGACGTCGGAATCATCGGTGACATCAGCGCCTCGCTGGACGCGTTGACCGAGGCGTTAGCAGGCCACCGCTTCACCAGCGATACCGCCGCGCCGGCATGCCAGCTGCTTGCCGATGAATTCGCCCGGGGGCAACAGGATGCCCGCTTCCCGTTGGCGCCGCAGCGGGTGGTCGCCGACACCCGCGCGGCGCTGGGCCGCAGCGACGTGGTGCTCGTCGACACCGGTGCCACGAAGATGTGGATGGCCCGGCTGTATCCGACTTATCAACGCAACACCTGCTTGATCTCCAACGGGTTGTCCACCATGTCGTTTGCGCTGCCCGGAGCGCTCGGTGTGAAGCTCGCCCGACCGGACGACAAGGTGCTGGCCGTGGTCGGCGACGGTGCGTTCCTGATGAACTCGCAGGAGATCGAAACCGCGGTTCGTGAGCGTATCCCGTTGGTGGTGCTGATCTGGGAGGACGGCGGCTACGGACTCATCGAGTGGAAGATGGACCTCGAGCTCGGCGACCACTACTACGTCTCCTTCAACAATCCGGACGTGGTCAGCTACGCCGAAAGCTTCGGCGCCAAGGGCTATCGCATCACGCGCGCTGACGAGCTCTTGCCGACGCTGAAGACGGCGCTTGACGACGACGGGGTGTCGCTGATCGCCTGTCCGGTCGACTACTCGGAGAATCTGCGGCTGACCGACCGGCTCGGTCAATTGGACGCGAGTCTGTAGCGATCAGATCCAGCCGCCGGAGGCGTCGAGGGTGGAGCCGGTGAGATAGGACGCGTCCGGTGACAGCAGGAACGCGACGGCCGCGGCGATCTCCTCGGGTTCGGCCCAGCGGCCCAGTGCCGTCTTCGATTTCTGCACCGCAGCCGGGTCGAAGTTCCGCAGGGCCGGGTGGGTGTAGTTGTCGCTTACTTCGGCGGCCATGTCGGTGTTGGTGCCGCCGGGGGCGATCGCGTTGATCGCGATGCCGCGTTCGGCGAGCTCGGGAGCGAGGTTGCGCGCCATCGCGCAGACCGCCGCCTTGGCCGCCCCGTACAGCGTGTGCTGGTGGACGGCGATGCGCGCGCTGATCGACGCGGTCAAGGTGATACGGCCGCCGGTGGTCATGGCCCTGACAGCGGCCTGCGTGACGAACAGCTGACCGGCGACGTTGACGTGGAAGACCCGGTCGAAGTCGGCCGGTGTGATCGACTCCAACGCGCCGAAATGCTCGATGCCGGCGTTGCTGGCCAACAGATCGAGCCCACCGAGCTCGCCGATCACCCGGGCCACCAGTTCCTTGATCTGTGCCGGATCGCTGACGTCGGCCTGAAACGCTGCCGCCTGACCACCGGCCCCACGGACTTCGTCGACCAGCGCGTCGGCCGACGCCGCGTCGGACCGGTAGTTCACCGCGACCGTCGCCCCCTCGGCGGCAAGCCGTCGGACGACGGCGGCGCCGATTCCGCGCCCGCCCCCGGTGACCAGCGCTCGTTGGCCCTCGAGCCGGTTCGATCGTGTCAAGCGATCACCTCTTGGCTTTTCCGGCCTTCAGGCCTTCGCTGGTGAGCCAGTAGAAGATCGGCATCGCGACGAAGACGATCAGAGCGATCGCCGGCAACCACAGCGCGCCCAAGAGGCCCGCAGTCGAGTACGTGAGGACGCCGATGGTCGCGCGCGTCCGCTCACTGCCGAACATCTCCCGGTTCACCTCTTCTTCGACCAGGCGATCTCGATGGCGGTGGACTTCTTGGTAGAGCAGCAGCCAACTTGCGCACATCGCGGTGGCGACAACGGCGTAGAGGCCGACGGCGGCGTGCGCGTCCCTACTGTCTACGCCGCCGATGAACGTGTGTGACAGCACGGCGGTGGGGAAGGGGATCAGCGCGGTGGTGAACAGCATGCTGAAGTTGGCGAAGTGCAGACCCCGGTTCACCCGCTGGATCCCGACAAAGGTCTGGTGGTGATTCAGCCAGATCACTGCTACGTAAGCGAACGACGCGAAATAAGCCAGGTAAGCCGGCCATTGGCGAAGTAGTGCCTCCAGTAACTGACCCTCGCCGTGTGGTGGGTCTTTCAAGTCCAACACCAGCAGGGTGACCACGATCGCGAAGACACCGTCGCTGAAAGCTTCCAGGCGGTCAGTTTCGGCGAGATGGAGCAGTCGCCGGCCGCGCCTCGACTCGCTTTCGTCGCAGTTCGCCGATTCCAAGTGTCACCTACAGTCCCATCCCAACGCCTGGTTACGTACCTCAGGTACCCGGCGGTCGCCGACATGATGCCTTCTCAATCACCGGACGTGCGGAGCAGCCCAATTTCTTCTCGGGCAATGGGCGCCAGGTACTGGCCCAACAGGGTGCGATGCCACCACGCTCGATCGCGCCGCAGTTCGCGCCAGGTGGTGAATCGGTACCGGTAGAGCTGAGCCCGCACGTGCCGCGGCGGCGACTCCGGAAAGGGATTGTGCCGCAGCAACCGCAGCGTCGGCGCGTCATTCTCCAGCAGTCGCCGCAGCAGGGGCCTCATCCACTGCTGTGCGTACAGCGGTGACAGCGCCGCGAACCACATCAGCCAGTCCAGCCGCAAGTGGTAGGGCGCCCACTGCGGCGGCACCCGGCGCACTGCCCCGGGTTTGCCCTTGAACTCGTATTCCTTCCACTGGGTCCGCTCAGTGATCTCGGTCGCATCGGTACCTTCGATGATCACCTCGTCGCGCGTCCGGCCGACCGTGCCGAAAGCTCCGTAGGTGTTGACCAGGTGCAGCGAGTTGAACGACATGTTCATCCGCTGCCCGTGCGAGACCATGTTCCGGATGGGCCAATACCCCAAGAACACCGTCAGCGCCGCGAACCCGATCACCAGCCCGGCGAACCACGTCGGCAGCCCGGGCAGCGCCGGGTGCCCGGACACAGGCAACAGCGCCGACACGTACGGATCGTCGATCGCGCTGAACGCCAAGAGAATCGTCAGCCAGTTGAGCCACGCGAAGTTGCCTGAGAGCACCAGCCACAGTTGCGTAACGACGATGATCGCCGCGGCCAAACTGGCCACTGGCTGCGGGGCGAACAGGCCGAACGGCACGACGAGCTGGGCGACATGGTTGCCCGCCACTTCGACGCGGTGCAATGGCTTCGGCAGACGATGGAAGAACCAGCTCAGCGGTCCCGGCATCGGCTGTGTTTCGTGGTGGTAGTAGAGGCAGGACAGGTCGCGCCAGCACCGGTCGCCACGAAGCTTGATCAGCCCCGCCCCGAACTCCAGCCGGAACAGCAGAAAACGCGCCAGCCACAACGTCAGCACCGGCGGCGCGACGTGATCATTGCCGAGGAAGATCGCCAGGAAGCCCGTCTCCAGCAGCAAAGATTCCCACCCGAACGAGTACCAGGTCTGGCCGACATTGACGACCGACAGGTACAGCAGCCACAGCACCAGCCACATCAACATGCCCGCCCACAACGGCGCCCGGTCGGCCACGCCGGCGACGATCGCGGCGCTCAGCACCGCCCCGAACCAGGACACCGAAGCGAACAGCCGGTCGGAATAGCGCCAGTGGAAGATGCTCGGTGCCCGCCAAAACGTCTGCCGGGCCAGGTACCGCGGGATCGGCAGCAGTCCGCGCTCCCCGATCAGCGCGCGGAACTGGGTTGCCGCGGCGACGAAGGCGATCAGATAAACAGCCGCCACACCGCGGCACAGCACAAGCCGGCCCAGCCAGTATTCGGGCGCCGTGAACCATTGCATGCCGCATCTCCGCCGACGGTGGACGCTTGTTGCCTACCTTCGCGCAATGCCCAGCCTAAATCCCGGAGCGGGTATTGCCGCCAAGAAGCCCTTCGTCAGACCGTCGAGCCGGGATCGTCACCGCAGCGGCTACTGCGGCCAGCGAGATCAATACCAGCAACTGCACGCCCGGTGCGTGCCCGGCATAGCCGTCGATAGAGCGCCAGGGATGCCGGGAAAGCGCGGCACCCGCCAAGATCATCCCGCCGGCACTCGAGCCCAAGGTGACCCCGTCACACCACCGCCGACGGTCGCGCAGCGTGTAACGCATGCCGAGGGCGGCGCCGAAGACGACGACTCCGGCCACCCCGGAGATCACCGCGCCGACCCCGAGCACCGGAACCGCTGCCCACCGCCCACTGCCCCAGGGTTGTGCGGGCGCGTCATCGCGCGACGGCCGTCGCCCTGGCCACATTGCCAGCAGAGCCAGCAGCGGCAGCAACGCCAGCCCGCCCGCCAGCCCGGCCCGGTAAAGCGAGTTGTAGGCGAACGTCAAGGTGATCGTGCCCGCGGTGCCGGCGGGTATCACCCAGCCCTGCTGCCACCCGTTGACGGTCACCGGCGTCAGTCGCGTCCCGTCGCCGGTGCGGGCCACCCAACCGGGGTTCATGCTTTCCGGCACGACCAACACCCGCGGGACCGCTGCTGCGGGTGCCCGCAACTCGCGCCGGGCTGCGCCCCAGACGTCAGAGGCGGCCGGGACCGTCGTCGCTGCGGCGATGTCGGCACCCGGAACCGACAGTTGTGCTCCGTCGACGACGAACGCGTCTCCGGGACTGATCAGCAGCTCCTGCTGCCCGGCCGGCAGCACGATCGGATCAGGTTCGCACGGTTGTGCCGGCACCGGTTCGCCGCCCAGCAGCGCCCCGACGGTGGTGCGGATCGAGGTGTGCACGAACCTGCCGGCCACTGCCAGAACCGGGCCGTGACTGCAGTCCACGATGACGTCGCGCGTTCGGTTGCGGGCTGCGTCGGCGGCCGCGACGGGACGGCCGTCACCACCGAGCACCGCGACCTCGGCCAGCCCCGGCGGTTTGAGCTGGTCGAAGCCCAGCGCCGTGCGGTCGATGACATCGGTCCAGTCGAGCAGGCGCAGGGTGACGTGGTCGGTGACCCGGGACCGCAGCGACAGGGTTTGCGGGCTGCTGCCGTCGCCACCTGACGTCAGCTCGCGGAGCTGCGGCCCGTCACCCAGGTCGACGCTCACCTTCGTCGGATGAGCCGGCAGGGCGGATCGGGTCGAAGTCAGCCGCAGCCCACTCACTTCGATCGGCCGCGGCAGGGTCAGCGTCAGGGTCGGCGGGCTCTTGTGCTGGACGACGCGCTGGGGCGCTGTCCATGCGGTGCGCG
>NZ_JBARMY010000126.1:0-3911 GCF_049802695.1 Mycobacterium sp. | reverse complement strand
GACCACTGCGCCTCGCGCCAGCGCCAGATCAGGCAGGCCCGCCGCGGGATAGACGATTCCCGACGTCCCGACCACGACGAGCACATCGGCCGTCGCTGTGGCCTCGACTGCGCGTTGCCACGGTCCTTCGGGCAGCTGCTCGCCGAACCAGACGATGTCGGGCCGGATCAGCCCGCCGCACCCGCACGTGGGCGGCGCCAACTCGATCGCCGGCTCAGCCATGTCGGGCAGTTCACCGGTGTACGGCAAATCGCAGACGGCACAGCGGAAGTCGGACAAGCTGCCGTGCAGGTGGTGCACCGGTGCGCTACCGGCCCGCTCGTGCAGATCGTCGACGTTCTGGGTGACGACGGTGACCTCGGCATGGTCTTGCCAGGCCGCGACCGCGCGGTGCCCGTCGTTGGGTTGCACGCGGCTGACCAGGTGATGACGCCATAGATACCAGCCCCACACTCGTTCGGGGTTCTGCTGCCAGCCCGAAACGCTGGAAAGCTCGTAGGGATCGAAGTTGGCCCACAGCCCGTTCTTGTCGTCGCGAAACGTCGGCACTCCGCTTTCCGCGGAGATCCCCGCGCCGCTGAGCACCGCGATTCGCATGCCACCAAGATAGCGGGACTGGGCCATACTGAGCACGTGAAGCTGGGGGAGTCGATACGGCTTGACCCGCGGGCCGGCAAGCCATTGTTCGATCAGCTCCGAAGCCACCTCATCGAAGGCATCCGCGCGGGTACCTTGCCGCCCGGCACCCGGTTGCCGACAGTACGCGAGTTAGCGGGTCAACTCGGCCTGGCGGCGAACACCGTAGCCCGTACATACCGGGAGCTCGAGGCGGCCGGCATCCTCGAAACCCGCGGGCGTTTCGGCACTTTCGTCGCCCGAGTCGACCCGGCCGACGCGGCGATGGCCGCAGCGGCCCAAGCTTATCTCAGCGCAGCTCGTTCTCTGGGTCTCGGGAAAGCCGAGGCGGTGCGCTATCTCGACACCGTGGCTGAGGATTGAACGCTTCCGGCGAAAAGTATTGTGTCCAGGTGACTCAACGCAGCACTTTGGCCAGGGTGCGTAGGTTTCGGGTGGTTGTCGACGACTTGTAGCGTTTCTTGCCCATCATCTTTCCGATTGTGCTGTCCAGCGTGCTGTTCTTTGGCACCTGCCAGTAGAGGACGCCCGCTCCGCGCGCGATTTTCTCGTCAGCCCGCGCGTCGCTGCTCAGCGCGGTGAGCTCGTTGAGCACGGCGGGGTCGGCGACGAACGTGACATACGACTGATAGCCCTCAACCTCTGGCTCGAAGGGATACCCGTCGACGATCGACCGAACGGTGTCGACGTCGTAGACGAGCACCCACGCGTCGTAGCCGAACCGGTCCCGCAGCGCGGCCTCGGCCTTCTCGCGGACGGCATCGGCCTTCGACCGCGACTCGAGCACGACATTGCCACTTGCCAAGATGGTGCGCACATCGCTGAATCCGGCGTCACCGAGGGCGGCGGCCACCTTCGCCATCGCAAGGTTGACGCCGCCGACGTTGACGCCACGCAAGAACGCGGCGTAGCGCGTCATGTGCTCGCCCCGGCGGCCCCGGCTGTTGCGAAAGGGACTGCGGGCCAACGGCGCTGCGTCACCATGGTGTGATAGTAGCCGTGGTGCGGCCGACTCGGGAGCGGTTTGCGGCTGCCCCGCGTAGGCTGCCGTCATGGGACGCCAGGTTTTCGACGATAAACTGCTGGCCGTGATCAGCGGGAACTCCCTCGGCGTGCTGGCCACGATCAAGCGTGACGGTCGTCCCCAACTGTCCAACGTCTCCTACTATTTCGACGCCCGCAACACCGCTATTCAGGTATCGATCACCGAGCCGCGGGCCAAGACTCGTAATCTGCGCCGGGACCCGCGGGCCTCGATACTGGTCAGCTCTGACGACGGCTGGTCGTATGCCGTCGCCGAAGGCACCGCCGAGCTGACGCCGCCCGCGTCGGCGTCCGACGATGACACCGTCGAGGCTTTGATCGCGCTGTACCGCAACATCGCCGGTGAACATCCGGATTGGGACGAATATCGCGAGGTGATGGTCGCTGACCGTCGGGTGGTGCTGACGCTGCCGATTGCACACCTCTATGGCATGCCGCCGGGCATCCGCTGACCGCTAGGCTGCCGCTCCGCATCATCCCGATGGCGCCGAGCGTCACACTGAGGTGACGCTGGCGGATTCAGCGACGCGCTAGGCTGCCGCCATGCCTGCATCATCCTCCAAGTCCGGTCCTGCGTCCGAGGACGACGCCAAGCGGAAGTTCCGCGAAGCGCTGGAACGCAAGAACGCCAAGTCGTCGAGCGCAACCGGCCACAAGGACGGTGCTGACAAAAAGCCGCGGGCGCACGGACCCGTCGAGAACCGCCGGGAATTCCGGCGCAAGAGCGGCTAATGGGAACTGAACAGCGAGCCTCCGCTCGATAGGTCCTTGTCAGGGGGACGCTGTTCACCGAGCCGCCGGTCGGTGAGTGTCGTTTGCGGCTGAAGCGTCTCTCGACTTCTAGAGCTAGATCACGCCCCGGCCGGTTGGTGAGGGTTCCTGTAGCACTGATGGGGTGTCGTGCCGCTGAGCACTGATCCATTAGCTTGTCGCCGGGTGCCCTTGGGCTCGACCATGTTTGATGACCAAGGAGGCGCTACGTGATCTTTGTCGGCGACGATTGGGCGGAGGATCGCCACGACGTCCATCTGATGGATGAGAGCGGGGTACGGCTTGCCTCGCGTCGATTACCCGAGGGACTTGCCGGCATCGGCGAGTTCCATCAACTCCTGGCCCGGCACGCCGACGAACCCGACGACGTCGTGATGGGTATCGAGACTGACCGCGGCTTGTGGGTCGAGGCGCTCGTCGCGGCCGGCTACCAGGTGTATGCGATCAATCCGCTGGCAGCCGCCCGCTACCGCGACCGCCATCATGTTTCGGGGGCCAAATCCGATGCCGGGGACGCCAAGCTCTTGGCGGATCTGGTGCGCACCGACCGGCACAACCACCGCCGGGTCGCCGGTGATTCTGCTGATGCCGAGGCGGTCAAGGTCTTGGCCCGGGCCCATCAGAATCTGATCTGGACCCGCAACCGGCACACCAACGCGCTGCGCTCGGCACTGCGTGAGTATTACCCCGGCGCGCTGGAGGTGTTCGACGATCTGCACGACCGGGACGCGCTGGCGGTCTTGGGTCGTGCGCCCACCCCGCTGCAGGCGGCGAACCTGAGTCTGTCGAAGATCCGATCTGCGCTTAAAGCCGCTGGACGACAACGCAATCTCGACGCCCGCGCCCGGGAAATTCAGAGCGCCTTACGCACCGAACAACTCACCGCACCCGCGACCGTGACGGCCGCGTTCGCGGCGACCACCCGCGCCACGGTCGGCATCATCGCTGAACTGAACCGCCAGATCACCGACCTCGAGGCCGAACTGGCAACACATTTTGAGGCACACCCGGACGCCGACATCTACCGTTCCCTGCCAGGACTTGGTGTCATCCTCGGCGCCCGGGTGCTCGGTGAGTTCGGGGACGACCCGAACCGTTACACCAACGCCAAGTCTCGCAAAAACTATGCCGGAACATCACCGCTGACCGTCGCGTCGGGCCGCAAACGCGCCGTGCTGGCCCGCCACGTCCGCAACCGCAGGCTTTACGACGCTATCGACCAGTGGGCGTTCTGCGCGCTGAACACCAGCCCCGGAGCACGCCTGTTCTACGACCACCGTCGCACTGCCGGCGACCTGCACCACCAAGCGCTACGTGCCCTGGGCAACCGGCTCGTCGGCATCCTCCACGGCTGCCTACGCCACCGAACTCACTACAACGAACACCAAGCCTGGGCACACCGTCAAACCGGCCCCGAAATCCAAGCCGCTTGACAACCTACGCACCTGGGATGTCTAGCT
>NZ_JBARMY010000125.1:0-8177 GCF_049802695.1 Mycobacterium sp. | reverse complement strand
CGGTTGCCTTCGGCGTCGGGTGCGGCCATCGCCATGATGCGACGTTTGATCTCGTCGGTGATGTGCGGGATCACCTGCACGGTGTCGCCGAGGTACTCGCCGCGGCGTTCCTTGGCAATGACCGTCGAATACACCTGCCCGGTGGTCACGTTAGCCGACCCGGGCAGGTCGCGGTCGAGAAAGCGCTCGTAGTGGCCGACGTCGAGATCGGTTTCGGCGCCGTCCTCGGTCACGAAGACCTCGCCGTGCTGGAACGGGTTCATCGTGCCGGGGTCGACGTTCAAATACGGGTCGAGCTTCTGCATCGTCACTTGCAGACCGCGCGCGGTCAGTAACTGGCCCAGGCTGCTGGCGGTCAGCCCCTTGCCGAGGGAGGAAACGACGCCACCGCTGACGAAGAGGTGCTTGGTGACGGTCTGCGGGTGCCTGCGCAATCGAGCAACCTCCGTGAAGAAGGGCAGGGCTGGCTGTTGCTAGCAGTGACTGCTAGCGGTGATGCACTGGGCCTGCCGACCCACGGAAACCCACCCTAACACCGACGGCGCCACGTCGTCGCTGGCGCGCCGATAGCCGAAGTCTCAGGGCGCGACGGTTAGCGCCGTGGCACGGTGGCCGATGCCGTACTGACCGGTGTGCCCCCCGCTGATCAGATCCTGCAGTGCCAGAACCGCGGTGATCCTGCCCTGCTCGGCGTCGACATCGTCGACCGTGCTGATCGCGGGCGTCATGCCGGCATCGGCCCGGGTCACCGCGACCGCGCCCGTTCCGCTGGCGCAGCCGTCCCGGCCGGCCAGCACCACCCCCGAGCCGTGCGGTGCGAGCGCGACGGCGAAGCGCGCGACGGTGACGCCCTGGTTACCGGCACCGTCGCCGAGTTCCCCGCCGGTGACGACGACTGCGGCGTTGGCCGCGCCGATATGCGCGTCGGACGGGTAGGTGATGAACCCGGTGTCGCGCAGGGCGGCCAGCACGGTGTCCCGCGCTGAGTCGTCGACGACGGCAGCGGCGGGATCGCGGTTGATCAGTAAAGCGATTCCCAGCAGATCACCGGCTTGGGAACCCTGGTCCACCAGCTTGGTGCTCAACTGCGCGCCGGCCGGCACGATCGACGAGTTCACCACCGTGCGCAGTTTCTCGGCGGAGTTGGCGTCGACGAACTCCTGAGTCAGCGCTACGGTTCCGGTCACCGTGCCGCCGGCCTGACCGATCACTTTGGACACCGCCGCAACGTCGTCGTCGCGTGCATCCGGGGTGCGGAAGACGATCATGGACTTGTCGGTCAGCGCGCCGTGCACCATGCGTTCGGCCAGTTGCGCATCGAAGTCACCTGCCGCAGCGAGCTTCTCGTTCAACACGATTTTCTGGTCGGTGAGCGCGTTGATCTGGCTGTGCAGGTCGCGTTTCTCCTCGCGAAGTCCCGACAGCAAGCTGTCGGACAGCAGTCCGGAACCCAGGACCACCCCGACCGCGAGCGCCAAGAACACCGCGGCCAGCGAGATCGCATGATGGCGTGGCGAAATCACGGGCAGGCCTTCTAGGTCACCCAGCTCGGCACGTGCAGCAGCAGCCGGTTCCAGTAGCCGACGATCCAATGCATGACGACGGCGTCGGTACGCGAGACCCACAGCGCGACGATGATGGCGATCAGCATCGTCAGCACCAGCAACGCGATTGCACCGGCCGAGATGCGGTTGCGGTACAGCGTCGCGACCGCCTTGGCGTCGACCAGTTTCTCGCCAACCCTGAGCCGGGTGAGGAAGGTCGACGGATTGCTGTGCTGACGGGTCCGGTCGAAGAACGTCTCGATGTTGGCGCTGTGTCCGGCGGTCACCAGCAACGCGGCGCCGTGGTGATCGGCCAGCAGCAGTGCCAGGTCGGCCGCCGAGCCCGCGGCCGGAAACGTCATCGCTCCCACGCCGAGGTCCTGGATGCGTTCCAGGCCGGGCGCATGGCCGTCGGCATCAGCCGGCAGCACCACTTGAGCGCCGCACTTGAGGGCATCGGTGCTGATGTGTTCGGGGTCCCCGACGATGATCTGTGGGCGATACCCCGCTTTGCGCAGTACGTCGGCTCCGGTACCCACCCCGATCATCACCGGTTGGTACTCCTTGATGAACGGCTTGAGCGCCCGCAGGTCCTCAGCGGCGGTAGGCTCGTCGGCCACCACCACGACATGACGGCGGCGCAAGTCGACGTCGATGTCGGGAATGCCGATACCGTCTATCAGCAACGGACTTTCACTGCGGATGAACTCAATGGTGTTGCCGGCGAACGCCTCCAAGTGAGCGACCAGGCCGCTCTTGGCTTCCTGCATCAGGTCGGCGATGTCATGATCGGTGCGCTCGGTGCCCTTGACCAGCCGGCGGTCACCGGCGTAAACGCCGCCGTTGTGCAATCGCACCTTGGCGCCGTCTTTGATTTTCTTGAAAACCTGTGGCCCGGTCTCGTCGATGAGCGCGACTCCGTTGGCCAGCAACACCTCCGGACCCAGATTCGGGTAGCGGCCCGAAACGGACGGCGATGCGTTCACCACGGCTGCGATGTCGGCCTCGACCAGCGCGTCGGCGGTGATCCGGTCCAAGTCCAGCACGTCGAGGACCGCGATGTCACCAGGACAGACCCGTCGCAGCAGCCGGTCGATGTCACGGTCGACCCGGGCTGTGCCGACGACACCGGGCCGAGCGCCGTTACGGGACAGAAGCGTCGTCATCCTCATGGGCCCGATTCTGTCGGCGAAGGGCAGGTCGGGCGAGTAGGCGCGCCGTAACAACTGCCTCAGAGGTTGTGTTCTGCCACTTATGTCACACAAGTCACGAGGTGGTGGTCACCTCGCTGTGCGCGGTTTTCAGCAGTTCCCGCGCATGCGCTCGAGCGCTGTCGGATTCACCGAGACCGGCCAGCATCCGCGCCAGCTCGGCCACCCGCTCCTCGCCGTCGATGCGCCGGACGACGCTGGCTCCATTGCGCCCCGCGCTGTCCACCACCAGATGAATGTTGCCGTAGGCCGCCACCTGCGGCAGATGCGTCACGACAATGACCTGGTGGGTGTGCGCCAACCGGGCCAGTCGCCGGCCGATCTGCACCGCCGCCCGGCCGCCGACACCGGCGTCGACCTCGTCGAACACCATGGTGGTGCCCGCCGTGGAGACCGCCAGCACCACCTCCAACGCCAGCATCACCCGCGACAACTCACCACCCGACGCACTTTTCGCCAGCGGCAGCACCGTCGTGCCGCGGTGCGCGGAAAACCCGAACTCCACCACGTCCACACCGTCCGCGCCGGCCCGGGCCAGCTCGCCGGAGGGCAGTTTCAGCGCGGCGGTGTCGTTGTCGCCGGCCGGCGCCAGGTTGGTCGTCACGCCGATCGTGAACTCGGCGTCGGCCATCGCCAAGCCGGCCAGTTCTGCGCTGACCGACTTGGCCAGGCGCTTAGCTGCGGAACTCCGGGCTTTGCTCAAGTCCATTGCCGCTCGAGCTACTTCGTCGGCGAGCTCATCGACCCGACGTTCCAGCTTGGTCAGCGCCTCTTCCGAAACGTCGAGTTGCGCCAGCCGGTCGCGGGACTCTCGAGCCCACTGCAACACCCCGTCGATGTCTACGGCGTACTTGCGGGTCAACGTGCGCAGTTCGGCTTGGCGGGCCAGCTTCGCGTCCAAAGTGCTGTTGTCGGTGGGCAGTTCGCTCAAGTAGCCACCGAGTTCCCGCGCGGTGTCCCCAACCAGCGTCTGCGCCTCGCTGAGTTCGTCGACCAGCGCCCGCAGACTCGTGTCGTCGGTCGACTCCAGCGCAATCTTCGCCTTGGCCAACGAATCTGCGGCGGAGTGCGGTTCGGTGTCGACCGTCTCCTCCTGCGGGCCGGCCAACGCCGCCCGGGCGGTAGCCGCAGCCTCGCGTAACGCATCCAGCTCGGAAAGCCGCCGAATATCAGCAACCAGGTTGTCGTCTTCGCGAGGCTCAGGGCTCACGCTGTCAATCTCGGCGAGCGCGAATTTCAGCCGGTCCGCCTCCTGGGCCAGTTCGCGCGCCCGGTTGCGGCGGTCGACCAAGTCGCGCCGTGCCGACTGCCACGCATCGCGCAGCGTGCGGTAGCGCTCGAGACGGGTGCCGGCCGACGCGAAACGGTCCAGCGCCGCGCGTTGTTCGTCTGGCCGCATGAGGCGCAGCTGGTCGTTCTGCCCATGCAGGGTAAGCAATTTGGCGGTGAAGTCGCTGAGCGATTTGGCGGGTACGCTGCGGCCACCCAGGTAGGCCCGCGAACGTCCATCCTGGCTGACCGACCGTGACGCGATCACGCTGCCGTCATCGTCGCGCGCGGCGCCCGAGCTGTCCAGGATCTCGTCGAGCTGTGCCGCCGCGGCGTCGCCGACATCCGTTGTGGCGAAGCGGCCTTCGACGACGGCCCGCTCAGATCCCGACCGAACCCGCTGGGCGTCGGCCCGCGCGCCGCCAAGCAGATGCAGCCCGGTCACCACCATCGTCTTGCCGGTGCCGGTCTCACCGGTCAACACGGTCAGTCCTCGGTCGAACTCGGCCGTCGCGCTGCTGATCGCACCCAGCGACTCGATCCGTAATTCCGCCAGCACCGCTTACTGCCCGCGCCAGCCTGCGACGGGTAGCCGGAACTTGCGGACCAGTCGGTCGGTGAACGGCGCACTGTCCAGCCGCGCCCACTTCACCGGCGTACCGCAGCGTGTCACTTCCAGCCGCCCACCGGCGGGCACCAGCATCTCGCGGCGGCCGTCGCAAAACACCAGAGCGTCGTGCCCGCTGGCCTCGATCTCGATCGCGATCATGGCGTCAGGGCTCGTCACCATGGGGCGCGCGAACAGTGCGTGCGCATTGTTGGGCACAACCAGCAGCGCCTCGAGGTCGGGCCACAGCACGGGACCGCCCGCGGAAAACGCATACGCGGTGGACCCGGTCGGTGTCGACACCAGCACGCCGTCGCAGCCGAACGTCGACACCGGCCGGCCGTCGATTTCGACGACGACGCCGAGCACCCCGAGCCGAACGCCCTTTTCCAGGCTCGCCTCGTTCAGCGCCCAACCGCGGTCGACAATCTCACCCTCGGCGCGCACCGCGATGTCCAGCGTCAAGCGGTTCTCCACGCGATAGTCCTGCGCGACCACGTGCTCGAGCACGGTTTCGATCGCTTCGGCTTCCGCTTCGGCGAGGAACCCGATGCGGCCCAGGTTGACGCCGAGCACTGGAATCTGCGCGTTGCGGGCCAGTTCGGCGGCCCGCAAGAAGGTGCCGTCACCACCCAGCGCCAGCACCAGTTCGCACCCGTCGGCTGCGCACGGGTCCGGATCGACCACTTCGACGTCGACGCCCAGTGCCCGCAGATCATCCGGGGCCAGATGCAGCGATCCGGTGTCCACCGCTTCAGCGGACAAAACGCGTAACGCAATCCCGCTGTCGCTGAGCGACTTTCCGATCCGACGGGCTGTTTCGGTAACCTCGTCGCGACCGACGTGGACAACCAACAAAACGGAGCGCCCAGCGGTCATTGCGGCTTGGCTCCTAGTTGTCCGGCCACCGCCGTCTGCACCGCCTGCATCAGCTGGTCGTCGGCCAGACCGCGATCGGTCTGACTGCGCAACCACAGGAAGTATTCGACGTTGCCCGCCGGGCCGGGTAGCGGGCTTGCGGTCACGCCGACGGTGTGCCAGTCGAGCTCCTCGGCGCGGCGGGCCACGGCGAGAACCGATTGGGCGCGCAACGCCGGGTCGCGCACGACGCCGCCGGACCCGACCTGACCTCTGCCGACTTCGAACTGCGGCTTCACCATGGGAACGATATCGGCGCTCGGCGACGCACAGCGGGTCAACGCCGGTAAAACGGTGGTCAACGAGATGAACGACAGGTCGGCCACCACGGTGTCGACAGGGCCGCCGATCGCGGCCGGCCAGAGGTCGCGGGCGTTGGTGCGCTCGACGACGGTCACTCGGGGATCCGACCGCAGCGACCAGGCCAGCTGCCCGTAGCCCACATCGGCGGCGACGACTTCCCGCGCGCCGCGGTCCAGCAGGACTTCGGAGAAGCCGCCGGTGGAGGCGCCCGCGTCGAGACAACGCAGGCCGTCAACGGCGATTCCGAAGGCGTCAAGTGCGCCGATGAGTTTGTGCGCTCCGCGCGACACCCAGCTGCGTTCGCCGTCACTTGCGACTGACAGCGCAGCAGTCGGCGCGACAGCGGTGGCTGCTTTGACGGCGGGCATGCCGTTTACCTTGACCTTGCCGGCGTCAATCAATTCCGCAGCCTGCTGACGAGATCGCGCCAGTCCTCGCCGGACCAGCTCGACGTCGATGCGAGCGCGTCGGGCCACCGCACACTCAACCCTTCTCCGCCGACTCCAGGGCCCTCACCAGCACATCGTGTGCCTCGGAGAGACGGCGTGCAATCACATCGATGTCGCCTCGAACAAGCTGAGTGTCGAGCTGGTTTGTGCCGTCCGCAGGGATACCGGGCAGCTCGGCAAGCAGTTCGTCGATCTGAGCCCGGATGTGGGCAGGGTCGGTCATGCGCCGCTCCTCCTCATCGCTTCGCTCTGCATCGTCGCCGGCGCGTGTCATGGCGATCTTCACGCTAGCCGATGTTCAGCAACGAACAGCGCTGCAGGGCGTCGCGTGCGGTGTCGTCGCCGGCTTCGATGGTGACGGCCCGCCCGTCGAAATCCGCCTTCCAGACCGCGTTCGCCAGAGCGCGGACTACCGTGAGTCCGTCGTTGTCCGAGCTGTCGCCGTTAGCGCTGACGGTCACCACGGTGTCGCTCACGTCGACGTGCCAGCCAGGTTGCGCTTCGATCGCCAGTTCGTCGGGGTCTTGGTGCAGCGACCGCAGGTCGGCCCCGATATAGGTGGGCCGCTGATCCGGCACGGCGAAGATCGCGTCCTGCGCGGAGTTTACGCCGGTGAGCACCATCAGGCTGGGCAGATCGGCGGCGTTGGCGCCGGCGATGTCGGTGTCCAGTCGGTCACCGACCACCAGTGGGGACCGAAAGTCGCCGCGGGCCACCGCGTCGTTGAGCAACGTGGGTGCGGGTTTGCCGGCGATCTGCGGTTCGGCGTCGGTCGCCGCTCGCAGCGCCGCCACCATGGCACCGTTACCGGGAAGCAGGCCGCGCTCAGAAGGCAGGGTCCGGTCGACGTTTGCGGCCACCCAGAGCGCACCCGACCGGATGGCCAGCGCCGCCTCGGCCAATTCCGGCCAGCCGGTGTTCGGTGAGTGACCCTGCACCACGGCGGCGGGTTCGTCGTCCCATCGGCGCACCGGGGACAAACCGACCGCCGACATTTCGTCGGCCAGCGAATCGGTGCCGACGATCAGCACCCGCGAGTCGGCCGGCAACTGATCGGCCAGCATCTTGGCCGCGGTCTGGGCGCTGGTGACGACGTCGTCGCTGCCGGCCTTGAAGCCGAGTTCGTTGAGATGGTCGGCGACTTGGGCTGCGCTGCGCGACGCATTATTGGTGACGAACAGCGTTCGGCTTTCCACCTGGTCCAATGCCTGCACCGCGCCGTCGGTTGGACTACTACCGCGAAACACCGTCCCGTCCAGGTCGACCAGCAGGCAATCGTATTGCTGTGCAAGCGTTGTCATGTCAGGCCAGCTCGCTGACCCGGTCTTCAGCGTCGGTGACGCCGTCGACATCTGCGGCCGCCGAATGCAGAAACCATTGCAGCGCCTCGTCTTTGCGGTCGACTGCCAACAGCGTCTCGGCGTACGCGTAGAACAGCCTCGCGGCAGCGGAGCCGGTACGGGCAGGATCGAGCGCAGGTGTGGATAAGACCGTCAGCGCCTGCTCCAACTGTCCGAGATCTGCTCGCGCGCCGGCTGCGACGATGCGCAGTTCGTCGGCGTCATCACCGCTGAGCTGTGCCGCTTCCGGCCCACGGGTGAGTTCGATCGCCCGCTCGGGACGGCCGAGACCACGCTCGCAGTCAGCGATCAAGGCAAGCAGCGACGACTTGCTGCCCATCCTGCGGGCAGCGCGCAGTTCGGCGAGCGCTTGCGACCAATCGCCGCAGTGGTAGGCAGCGATTCCGACGGCTTCGCGGACCGCCGCGATCCGTCCGGACCGGGTACGCGCCGCGCGGGCATGGTTCAGCGCCGCTTCGGGATCGTCGTCGATTAGGCCGCCCGCCGCGACGAGGTGACGGGCCACAGCCTCGGCG